>NZ_JARJBC010000006.1:0-329943 GCF_029269905.1 Streptomyces silvisoli
CGATATCCGCCGCTGGGTCAAAAACTGGAACGAGGACCCCAAGCCGTTCATCTGGACGAAGACCGCCGAGGAGATCCTCGACTCCCTCGCCCGCTTCTGCCGACGGATCTCTGGCGCAGGACACTAGCTGAGAATCGGCGGATGGCCCTGGAACCGACTCCTGCTGGCGAGTCCGAGGTCCTCGCCGCTGCCCTACGCGCGCACGGACAAGCTGCGCGACGAGGCCCTCCGCGGGCGCCCCGCGCTGTGGATCCGCTGGCACGGAGCGCCGCGTGCCGAACTCCCGGCAGGCGTCGCCCGCCTGCATCTGCCGACGCGATCCAGCCGCTCTCCGCTGCCCTCTTCCGGGTAGGGGTTCCGGCTCGGCTGACCGACAGTCTCCCTGCGCGGGCAGTCGTAACCCGACCTTCGCTTTCGGATCAGGTGGCGTGGCCGAATAACGTCAGGTGGTGGCGACCAGCAAGTCCTCTCCGCTTGACGGGCGAAGGCCGTCGGTCCGATCGGCGAAATAGCGGTCGGCCAGCGCAGTTCCCGACACGTGCTGGGCATCCTTGAAGCCGGCGTCACGGGCCAGTGCCAGCATCTCTCGCGGGGTGTAGAAGCTGATGAAAGGCGTTCCGGATGCTTGCGCCTGTGGCTTGGTCGCCTCTAGTGCGACGCGATCGGCGTCCTCGATGAGTTCGGTCGGCAGCATGAACGTCATGGCGAGCGTCGAGCCGGGGGCAAGATCGGCGAGTCGCCGCAGGGTCGCCGCGGTGGCTTCTTTGGTGAGGTACATGGTGACGCCAGTGGATACGACGACCGCCGGCCGGCCGGGATCGAAGCTGGCGTCGGACAACTGCTCCCACCAGTCCCCGCCCGCCTCGAAGTCGACCGGCACCAGTCGCAGCCAGTCGGGGATCCCGTAGCCGAGTTCGATCAGGCGCTGGCGCTTCCAGGCCTGGGTGCCCGGCTGGTCGATCTCGAAGACCCGTAGGCGGGCGGCGATCTCCGGTCTGCGCTGGGCAAAGGTGTCGAGTCCGGCCCCCAAGATGACGTACTGGGGGACACCGTGGTCGACTTGTTCGGCGACCAGGTCCTCGATGAAACGAGCGCGGGACACAATGGCCGCCCGAAACCCGCTGGTGGCGCGCGGGTCCATGTCCGGGCGGCGGCGCCATCCATCGTCAGAGACCGCCAACTGCAGGCCGACCTCGTCCTCGAACACGTGGGGCGGCGCGTCGACCTGCACATGCATCGCCCGCCAGAGGGCGACCCGCACCGCGGTGCTGTCCGGCACCTCGTTCTGCTCGTGTGCCACGATGTCCCTCTCCTTACGGTCAGTTCTTCGCGGGGGCCTGGAGGCTACACAGACGTCCGTCGGGGCACGGACGGTCATCTCCCTCGTCCCGTAATGGGTGTCCTCGAACGGCGTGACCACCTCGACGGCAGGATCGGGACGGAACGCATCCTCATCGACCGCCTTCAGCCACGATCTGCATCTGGGGCTCCCGGTCCTCGGGGACCTCGGCAATGAACATATAGGGACCGTCGCCCTGACAGGGCAGCATGTCCGCCGCTACATCCTCTGGCGAAACCGCCACGCCGACGATCAGCGGCTACGAGCGTGATCGACAGGGCGGACGTTGCCCGATGCGGCACTAGGACGCAATCCCCCCGGAAGATCACACCAGCACTGCGGCCCCGGCCTGGAACAGGCCAGGGTCCGCACCCCTGCCCGCGGATAACACTGTTTCCCCCGCCAGACCTGCCCAGGCAGTCACCGAACGTGTGTGCGCTGGCGCCCCACTGCCCGTTCCAGACTGCCGAGTCGCGGCCGGTAAAACTTCGGTCGGCAGGAAACTACCGGTCGTCAAACCTCAGTTGCAAACGGTCAAGGTT
Organism: Streptomyces silvisoli; assembly: GCF_029269905.1. Lineage (NCBI taxonomy): Bacteria > Bacillati > Actinomycetota > Actinomycetes > Kitasatosporales > Streptomycetaceae > Streptomyces > Streptomyces silvisoli. Next base: position 1,882 of record NZ_JARJBC010000006.1, read on the forward strand.
CAGTGGCACACCGGACAGTCGCCAGAGGGGCCACCTGGAGGAGCGGTGTCTGGTTTGAATCTGTGCCTTATCGACAACGGGGCATAACTGTGATTCCTCTTGCTTGTCATGCAGGGAGTTAGTCGACCGAAGGGGCCAGATGTCCTGGTACGAAACGTTCGGAGAACTCGACCTTTGCTACACAATTGATCACGACTACCGGAATGGTTTCTTCTGGTCGTCTTACCAGGTCCCGAATTGGGGCGGGAAGCCGCCGAAGCCGCGGCCGAACGGTGAGGTCAGTGTCTGGCTGTCCTCAGCAGCAGGTGATCCCAATTTTCGGCCGCTGGGGTCCTACGCACGCCATTACAGGTCGGCTCAAGACGCGGGTGACGACGTCGACTTCAGGCGCTTCGGGCGGGTGGCGCAGCTGATGATTGCTCCGGTCTCCGGGCATTCGGGGGTGGTGGCCTCTCCGGTGGACTACCGGCGGTTGTGGCACGACAGCAATACCGGAGCGCACCTCTACGGGTCGGTGTGGCGGCCGATCCCCCCGCAGGGGTACGTAGCTCTGGGGGACGTGTGGATGTCGGGCTGGGACGTCAAACCGCCGCTGAACGCGATCTGGTGCGTGAAGCAGACCGCCGTCGGGGGACACACCTACGTGCGCCGGGCGGAGCTGAGGGAGCGGGTCTGGAGCGACCAGGGGACCGGCGGCAATGCCGGGGATGTGGCCGTGTGGCGGGTCGATGTCCCCCCGATCTCGGAGGACCCCTCCGAGCGGCTGCTCCTCGCCCCCAACACGGTCACCACCGTCACGCACTACAGCACTCCGGCACCGACGGACACGACCTGGATCCTGGACGTGCCGGCCGGGGTCGAGAAGCGGCCGGAGCCGCAGGCACCGCCCCTGACCTCCTACCAGGAGCCGTCCAACCCGCAGCCGGTCACCGACCGGATCGTGCGCGTTCCGTTCACGGGCGTCAACGACGAGGGACGCGACCTGCAATGGAAGGTCCTCAACAGCCCGTTCTACCGGCTGCACCGCCGCGTCGGCTACAACCGGGCGATCTTCACGAACAACCAGCACGGCACTCAGGACGCGCGCGCCTCGGAACAGGTGGTCACCGGCGTCGTCCAGAGTGAGAGCGAGGCGTGGACGACACTGACCCGCATCGTCGTCTCCGCCTCGGCCGGCATCGCGTTCAAGGGTCTCTCGGTGGGCGCGGACGTCAACATCACCCGTGAGACCGGCTACGAGAAGCGCACCTCGCTCACCGAGTTCACCGAGAGTACGAGGACGCAGGAGATGGTCACCCCGCCGCGGGCTTCGGGGGTCCTGTGGGTCAAGTCCCACGAACTCCAGTTGTACCGGGCCGACGGCAGCGCGGTGGCCGAGGGCCTGTCATTCCAGTTCCCGTCCTACGCCATCGCCAACTACCCACCCAACGCCGTCGGCCAGCACATCGAGCCCGCCGCACCGGCCGAGCCGGAGTTCCAGCAGGCACCCGACCTCGACGGGGAGAAAGGCGGTGGCATCCCCGGCTTCGACGCCGAGGAGGTGACGAAGAAGCTGGAGCTGGCCAAGCAGGAGATGTCCAAAAAGCCTTAGCGATTCCAGTGCCCGCGCCGACCGCCGCTGCCCAACGCGGGCAAGGACCGACGCGGGCCATCATCGCGTCCGTCGCCACCGCGATGGTCCTGCCAGCATGCGTGCCCCCGCCCTGTTCCACTGGGAAGGGGGGCTCGGAACGCACACGCCGCCTCTTACAGCGCGCTTGTTCGGGGCGGGCCACCCCGGTGCGTCCGGTGGGAAGGCATGCGGCGTCGGATGACGCCGCCCTCCCGGGGTGGCCCGCCTGCGTGCCCTACTTCTCTTCGGTGACGCAGGTGGTGTGGTTGAGGATTCCGACGGTCTCCGTCCCGCAGTTGTTGCTGAATCCGGAGGTGTTGCGGGAGTCGATGTTGGAGAGCAGACCGCCGCTCGGGCCGGTCACCTGACGGTCCTTGTCGTGGCGGTTGTGGGAGTCGTACCGGACCACGCAGGTTCGGTCGTTGAGGAGGCCGACCCTGTTGGCGCCGCACAGGTTGGAGTGCGTCGAGGAGTTCTTACCACTGATGTTGGACAGCAGACCGCCCGCCCCCAGGTCGATCGTGTCGGCACTCGCGGCCCCGATGCATGCAGGGGAGGCCAGGACCGCCACGAGAACGCCGGACAGAACTGCGAATCGCTTCATTGAACCCACTGGTTCGCCTTTTCCTATTCGATGGGATACGGCACGGTGAGAAGCGCGGCCCGCGTCGTGCGGTACTACCGTCAGCTCTCATCCAGTTGGCCTAACGGAACAGCACGACCAGAGTTACGACCCGAAGAAATACAAAGCAGCAAAATTGCCGTCCAGGGCCGGGAGTCAGCTCCCGTCGGCAGCTTCTGTCAGATCGATCAGGGCCCAGAGGTTCCGCCACCACTGCTCGAGAAAGCCGTAGTGGCGAACGGTGTGCGCCACGAAGTAGAGCCCGAAGCGATTGACGGCCAGGTCCCTGAGGGCGAGGCGGTACCCGGATTCCCACTGGGCCCTGTCGATGGCGGTTTGGGCATGGGCTTCGAGCGACCTGCGGTGGACTTCCGAAAGCTCCTCGACCACCGCGGCATTGATGTCGGCGGGTTCCAGGGCGGTGCAGAGCAGTTCCGCCAGATCGTGCTGGGGAATGTGCAGGGTGGCGAGCTCCCAGTCGTACGCACACAGTCTGCCGTCCGTCCGGATGGCGAGGTTGCGGGGGTTGAAGTCGTTGTGTACGAGGGTCCTCGGCATTTCCTCGATCTGCGGCCACCAGCGGTCGATGGTTCCGATGCAGGACACCAGCCGATCGTGGTGGCGTCCGTGGACGAACTCGGGGAACTCTTGCGCCGAGTGGTCGGCCAGGGCCAGCCACAGCTCCCGCATCTCCACCATGTCCGCGGCGTTCGGAACGTGCCCGATCCACGGCATCCCGCGGAGCACGGATTCCTTGCCGTACCAGATGGAGTGGAGTTGCCCGAGGTCGCGTAGGGCGATGCCGAGATGCCGACGTGACCATCCGCGTGCGTGATCCGACGTGTCCATCAGCTCCATGTCGCCGAGGCACTCCATCACGATGACATACGCCTCCCTCCGGTCATCGCGATGGGTTCGGTACAGCTTCGGCACCAGGCTGGTGAAGCGGGTGTCGGTCTGCTCGTACAAAGCCAATTCCCGTACATCGCATCCCACGAAGCCGAGGCGTTGGTCGAACCTGCGGTAGTGGGTTGCCACCGGACCGCCGCACAGGGCGGCTGCCAGCCCGGCCATCTTGATGACTTCCCGGTCGGTGGGCTTGACCTTGACCATGACGTCAAGCTTCTGTTCCACGTCGTCGTGTTCGACCCTCAGTTGCATCGGAAAGAGTCCGACGGCTTTCTTCACGGTTCGCGATGTCAGCTCCGACAGGACGCTGGGCCCCATGGGGATGTGGGTGGTCTCGACGCTCGTGACCTTGACGCCGGGCATTTCGGAGTGGCCCAGCGCCGATTCGAAGAACTGGGCGTCGAGCTCCTCGGGTTGGAGCCAGCGGACCGGCCTGTTGCGCCCGAGGCGTTCATGGGCGCTGGCGAACTGCCCGGAAACGGCTGCCGATACCGTCGAGAGGTCCAGCGCAAGGGCGAAGCCGGCAATGATTTCCGCCAGGCGGGCCGCGCTTCCCCGGCCCGTACACCCCATCGATTCCAGGAGTTCGTGTTGCGTGGGGAGGTGGGTGCCGCCCCCGACCGTGCCGACCGCCAGGCCGGGGAGGGTGATGCTCGCATAGACGCCGTCCGGCGTCCGTTCGAGGATGAACTGCCCCACGCTCGACTCGTGCACGCAGGCGATGTCCTGGCCCGTCGCGGTGAAGATTGCCGCCACGATGTTGGCGGTGTTCGCGTTCGAGCCCAGCACTCCGCTGTGAACAGCCCCGGCCGCGATGTGCTGGTAGCCCCTGACCAGCTCGTCAGGGGTTGTCTTCAGGACCCGCTCGACAACGCCTCCTGGCAGGAGGCAGTCAGCGGACACCCTGATCCCGCGGCCTTCCGCCATGGCCTGGGACGACGCCTTCTTGTCGCCCGAGGTGTTTCCCTCGATGATGAAGGATTCGAGCTCGCCTCCCGCGATCAGGTGAGGCTGTTCCAGGATCCACTGGCAAGCGTGCCAGGTGCAGGCGGTGGTCATGTTCTGCCCTGCCGCGTCCCCGGTGGTGTACCTGAACCTCAGGTGAACGGTCCTGCCCAGCACCACGGGTTCGATCGAGATGAGTTCGGCATGGTCGGAGACGCGCCGGATGGCCGCGCGCAGGTCGCCGAGGTGCTGGAGAACCGCTGAGGCGAAACGGCCGGCGGCCGACAGCCGGGAAAAGGCGAAGACAGGTGCACGTGTCATCGCCTGTGAGACGGCACGGGTGCTGACGCCACCGGCCATGGTGACGGCCAGGGCTCCCCGCGTCGCCGACGAGACGAGGGCGCCCTCCGTAGTCGCCATAGGGACATAGATCTCACCCTGGACGTTCTCCCCGCAAAACCGCAAGGGCCCCGCCACGCCAACCGGGACCTCGACGGCACCGACGAACCCCTCGATGTTTCCGGTCAGTTTGCTGGCGTCGAGCTGTGTGTGCTGCAAGGAGCCCAGCCCCAGCCGGGTAACGGAACGAAGCCAGTCAAGCCGCTGAAGGCGCGCCGACTCCGTGTAGATACCCCTGACGGGAACGTACCGTCCGACGGGGCGGGATTGACGGGACTGGCCCGGAATTCCCCCAGGGCTCATGCAGCATCACTTTCCTTTTGCGGGCACGCGCTTGCCCGATGGGCTTCTTCGGGGACGGCGAAGCCCTGGGGCACGCCGGGGAGCGAGGCAGATCGCAGTACGAGGAGCGGGATGGCCAAGGCGAGGGTGCCGATGGCCAGGCCGTTCCACAGCCCGAGCCAGGTCCCGGCAGCGCCGGCGAGGAGGGCGGCCACCGGCTGGGAGCCGTAGACGACCCAACGGCTCGTGGCGAGCATGCGGCCCTGAAGTGCGGGGTCGCAGACGGCCTGACGGATGGTGCGTTGGGTGGAGCCCTGAACGACGGCACACCCCAGTTGGACGAACATCCCCACACCGACGGCCACCTGCCAGGCGCGCCCGGGCGTGGCGAGCAGGAGCGGCACCTCGGTGAACGGGGCCAGGGCCAGAGCGGTGAGCATGACGCGCACCGGTCCGTACCGCGCGACCACCCGGCGGACGACGAGCGCGCCGCAGAACCCGCCGAGCGCGGCCACGCTCAGCGTCGCGCCCAATGCCGCACTGGAGTAGTGGAGTTGGCGCAGCAGGTAGACGGACCACAGCGTGCTGAGGAAGGCCATGACGGCGACGTACGCGGTGGCGGCGAGCACCAACGACCGAATCGTGGAATGAGACCACACATAGCGCATTCCCTCGGCGATCTCGGCCCGGAAGGTCGTGTTCCTCGTGGATCGCGCCATGGCCGGTTCGGGGGTGCGGATACGGGTGAGGAGGAGGGCACAGGCCAGGTAGGAAGCGACGTCCAGGCAGATGGCATGGGCGGCGCCGAGGACGGTGACCAAGGCGCCGCCGAGCTGAGCGCCGGCACTGTCGGCCAGGGAATTGATGCCGCCGAGCTTGGAGTTGGCCTCCAGCAGCCGCGAACGGGGCAGCAGCGAAGGAAGGAAACTGATCCGAGCGGTGGAGCCGAACACCTCCGCAACCGCGCTCACCAGCGCCACCCCGTACAGCAGCCCCATGGACAGCCGCCCCGTGACGTCGGCAAGCGGGACGAGGAGGAACACCGCACCGCCGGCCACCGCCGCGCCCACCATCACGGGATGCTTGCGGTGCCGGTCCGCGAGCGCCCCGGCGGGGAGCGACACCAGCAGGGGCGGGAGTTTCTGGGCGAACGACAACAGCGCGACCTGCCAGACGGACGCGTGCAGCGCCACCACCGCGACCAGCGGAAGTGCCACCTGCGTGACACCACTGCCCACGAGGTCAACGGCGTTCGCGCTCCAGTAATGGAGAAAGCCCCGATGCCGCCACAGGCTGCCGTCCGCCATGGCGTCACTCACCACGCCCTGCCCTCCTACTGTCGTACTTCTACGACAACGATCTGCACGGGAAAGGGTTCGGGGGATTCCGTCACCCTGCCCTGACAGGTGGGGAGTTGGACGAAGCTGGGACCTCGCCCCCAGCCTGCGGCTGTGCGAGGGTGTGATCAAATCCAGGTTCCGCCCACGTGCGGGACGGAACCTGGCCAGGCGCTGTCGTGACGCGCAGGCAACTCACCGAGGGTCAGTGGACGTTGATCGGGTCGTACCTACCGGTGGCTCGACCTGCATCCCGGGGGCGCATCAGCGGTTCGCCCGAAGCCCCGCGATCACCGGTATTCCCACTCCGCGGTCACTGTCGCAAGGATTCCGGCAGCCACCCCCGCGCCCGCTGCGCCTCAGTGAAAGGTCGTCGTGGAAACCAGGTAAACGGATGGTTTATCCGGGTTGTCGAGGTTGACGGTGATCTGGTGCTGCGGCTTCTCACCGTGACCGGGCAGGGTGGTGCCCGCCCAGTCGTGCCCCGGCGAGAACTTCCAGCCGACCCGCTTGGACTGGTCGGCCGTGACGGTCACCGCGCCGTTCCTCAGGTCCTCGCGGCCCGCGCCCAACTGCGCCAGGAACGTGTCCAGTCCACCCGCGGTGGTGGTGAACTGCACGTAGAGCGAGCTGGTCTGCCACGAGTTGGACTCGAAGTAGGCGACCTTGGTGGCGTTGTACGGAATCGGCACCTGGTAGATGCTGCGCTGCGTCCGGGCGGGCCAGTCGTCCACCAGCCCGGCCATCTCCGCCTTCAGCGACTTGGCGCCGTCGCTGTCCCGGCTCTGCACGGCGGCGACCGCTCCGTAGCCGGACGGGATCAGGATCAGCAGGGCGACCACGATCCACTGCACCCAGCGGCGCCGCTTCTTCGGCGGGTACTCGGGGAGCATGGCGGGTGCGGTCATCGTTCGTCCTCCCGGCCGCGCGGCACCAGCCGTGTGCTGAGCCCGGCGCGCTCGTACCGTTCCACCCGCCGCCGGTTGGTTCGGCGGAAGCGGCGGGCGACCAGCCGGGCGAGGTCCGCGGCGCCCACCATGCCCGCCTCCGGGCCGAGTTCGGCCTTGACGATGCGGGCCTCCGGCCGGTAGCCGCGACCGGTCAGGGTGCGCCGGAAGGCGTCCCTGGCCGGGCCGATCAGCAGGTCGTCGGCGGCGCTCACGCCGCCGCCGATGACGAAGCAGGACGGGTCGAGCGCGGCGGCCAGGTTGGCGATGCCGACGCCCAGCCACTGTCCGATGTCCTGGAACAGCTCGACGCACATCGCGTCGCCCTCGCGGGCCAGCTCGGTGATCAGCGGTCCGGTGATCTCGGCGATGTTGCCGCCGACCCGGTCGATGATCCCGTACGCCACCGGTGACTCGGCGGCGGCCAGTTCGCGGGCCTCGCGGACCAGGGCGTTGCCCGAGCTGTACTGCTCCCAGCAGCCGCGGTTGCCGCACGGGCAGCGGTGCCCGCCGGGCACCACCTGCATATGGCCGAACTCGCCCGCGACCCCGTACCGGCCGCGCTTGACCTGGCCGTCCTCCAGGATCGCGCCGCCGATGCCGGTGCCCAGCGTGATCATCACCAGGTCGTCCGCGCCCCGCCCGGCACCGAACCGCCACTCGGCCCAGGCCGCGGTGTTGGCGTCGTTGTCCACCATGACCGGCACCAGCAGCCGCTCGGCGAGCTTGTCCCGCAACGGTTCGTCACGCCACGACAGGTGCGGGGCGAACAGCACCCGGGAGCGGTCGGCGTCCACCCAGCCCGCGGCGCCGATGCCCACGGCGTGCACGTCGTGCCGCTCGGACAGGTCCAGTACCAGCTCGACGATGGTGTCCTCGACCACCTTGGGGCTCTTGGACTTGTCCGGGGTCTCGGTACGCACCTTCTCCAGGATGTTGCCGTCGGCGTCCACGACGCCCGCCATCACCTTGGTGCCGCCGATGTCGATGCCCACCGTGGGCACCCGGGGCGCGGTGAGATGGGAGCGGCGTTCGCGGCGGCCGACGGTCTGCAGGACGGTGGCTCGCGCCGCGCCCGTACGGTGGACGCGTTCGCGGTAGGCGCTCAAGGGGCTTCTCCGGGTCGGGGGCTCTACTGGCCGATTCTGCCTCATCACGCGTTCCGGGGGCCAAGCCCGTCCGCCGCGACGCCCGGTCTGCTCAGCTCATGGCTGAGCTGTTCCAGCTCGCTGCCGCCCGCCATCTGGCGGGTCAGCTCGTCCAGGGTGATCTGCGACCTGGTGTGGCTGCCCGCCATCGCACCGCGCTTGAGCAGTACGAAGCGGTCGCCGACCAGGTACGCGTGGTGCGGGTTGTGCGTGATGAGGACCACACCGAGTCCCGCGTCACGTGCCGCGGCCACATATTTGAGCACCACGCCGGACTGCTTGACGCCCAGCGCGGCAGTCGGCTCGTCCAGCACCAGGACCTTCGCGCCGAAGTGCACCGCGCGGGCGATCGCCACGCACTGCCGCTCGCCGCCCGACAGCGTGCCGATGGGCTGGTCGACGTCGCGCAGGTCGATGCCCATCCGCAGCAGTTCGGCGCGGGTGGTCTCGCGCATCGTGCGCACGTCGAGGCGCTTGAAGGGACCGCGGCCCCTGCGCGGCTCGGAGCCGAGGAAGAAGTTCCGCCACACCGGCATCAACGGGACGACCGCGAGGTCCTGGTAGACGGTGGCGATGCCACGGTCCAGGGCCTCCCGCGGCGAGTCGTGCCGGACCTCCTCTCCCTCGATCCGGTAGCTGCCGCCGTCGTGCTGGTGCAGTCCGGCGACGATCTTGATGAGGGTGGACTTGCCGGCGCCGTTGTCGCCCAGCACGCAGGTGATCTCGCCCGCGCGCACTTCGAGCGAGACGCCTTCGAGCGCCTTGATGTTCCCGTAGAACTTGCTGACGTCGGCCAGCTCCACCAGTGGTGCCGTCATGTCGCGGCCTCCGCGCGCTTGCGTACCCAGTGGTTGAGCAGGGTGGCGAGCAGCAGCATCGCCCCGAGGAAGAACTTGAACCAGTCGGGGTTCCACTGCGCGTACACGATGCCCTTGCTGGTCATGCCGAAGATGAACGCGCCGACCGCCGCGCCGATCGCGGAGCCGTAGCCACCGGTCATCAGGCAGCCGCCGATGACGGCCGCGATGATGTAGAGCAGCTCGTTGCCGACGCCCTCACCGGACTGCACCACGTCGAACGAGAGCAGCAGGTGCTGTCCGGAGATCCAGGCGCACAGCGCCACGGCCATGTAGAGGCCGATCTTGGTGCGCGCCACCGGAACGCCGACCGCGCGGGCCGCGTCCGCGCTGCCGCCCACCGCGAACACCCAGTTGCCCGCCCTGGTACGCAGCAGCACCCAGGTGGCCACCGCCACCAGGCCCAGCCACCACAAGATGGTGACCTGGAGGTCGACGGAGCCGATGGTCAGGTGCGAGGCGAAGACCGCGCGGGCCGAGTCGAAGCCCTGCATGTCGGAGATGCTCTTGGTGGCGACCGTACCGCTGATGAGTTTGGTGCAGCCCAGGTTGAGTCCGGTGAGCATCAGGAACGTGCCGAGCGTGATGATGAAGCTCGGCAGCCTGGTACGGGTCAGCACGAAGCCGTTGAAGAATCCGACGGCCAGCGTGACCAGCAGCGAGACGCCCACGCCCACCCAGACGTTGGCGGTCATCTGGTAGCTGAACATCGAGGAGCACAGCGCGGAGGTGGTGACCATCACCCCGGCCGACAGGTCGAACTCGCCGCCGATCATCAGCAGCGCCACCGGAACCGCCATGATCCCGATGGTCGACGAGGCGTACAGCACGGTGCCGAGGCTGGACGGCTGGAGGAAGGCGTCGGCGACGAGGGAGAAGAAGAGGAACACCGCGGTGGCGCCGACCACCGAACCCAGTTCGGGGCGGCCCAGCAGGCGGCGCGGCAGTGAGCGCCCCGTCAGGCGCTCGTCGAGGGTGGCTTCGGTCATCGGGTCCCCCGCTGGGTGTACTGGCGCAGCGCCTCCGCGTCGTCCTTGGTGACGATCTGCGGACCGGTGAGCACCGGCTTGCCGCCACCGAGGGCGTCCCGGTTGTACCGGTACAGCCACATCAGGTCCACCGCCTCGTACCCCTGGAGGTACGGCTGCTGGTCCACGGCGAAGCCGAGACTGCCGTCGGACAGGCCCTGGGCGACCTGGGTGTTGAGGTCGAAGGTGTCGATCTCCGCGCCGCTGCCCGCCTGCTGCTTGGCCTTGACCGCGGTCGCGGCGAACGGCGCGCCCAGGGTGACCACGGCGTCGATCGACTTGTCGGACTGGAGCTTGGCCTGGAGCGCGGACTGGACGTCGGGCATGTTGGTGCCGTTGACGTAGAGGTTGTCCACGGTGCCGTGGAAGGACTGCTTCACTCCGGCGCAGCGCTGCTCGTGGCCGATGTTGCCCTGCTCGTGCAGTACGCACAGGGCGTGCTTCCTGCCGCGCTTGTTGAGCTCGTCGCCGACCGCCTGCCCGGCGATGGTCTCGTCCTGGCCGATGTGGGTGAGGGCGCCGAACGCCTTGGACTCCTCGGCCCCGGAGTTGATGGTGATCACCGGTATTCCGGCCCGCTCCGCCTTGTCGACCACGTCCTTCATCGCGTCCGGCTTGGCGAGGGTGACGATCAGCCCGTCGACGTGCTGGTCGATGGCGGCCTGGACCAGCTGCGCCTGCTGGTCGCTCTGGTCGCTGGCGGAGTACAGGAAGTTGATGTTGTCCTTGACGGCGGCCTGCTTGGCGCCGTTCTGGACGATGTCCCAGAAGGTGTCGCCTGCTCCCGAGTGGGTGACCATGGCCACCGTCCACCGCGGGGTGGTGACCACCTTGCCGTTCGCCGCGGCCTGCTTGGCCCGTTCCTCCGCGCGCAGGCCCCCGGTGCTGCTGCACCCCGCCACGGTCGCGGCCACCACGGCCGCCATGATCGCGCCGAGCGCGCGCAGCCGCCTTTCTACCCTCGCCACTGGTTCCTTTGCCTTCCTCGGGGACCCGCCAGCCGTCCATTGTCCCTGACGGCGGCGGGAACCCGAGATCAGGGGCGGACCAGCAGCTGGAACTCGAACGCGTAGCGGGAGGCGCGGTAGATGTGGGTGCCGTACTCGACCGCGCGGCCGGTGTCGTCGTACGTGGTGCGCTGCATGGTCAGCAGGGCGGCGCCCTCCGGCTCGGTGAGCTGCTCGCCCTCCTGCGCGGAGGCGTTGCGGGCGCCGACCGCCTGGCGGGCGCTGTGCAGGGTGATGCCCGCGGCCCGCATCAGCCGGTACAGGCCGGTCTGCTCAAGGCGTTCGCTGTCCAGGTCCAGCAGTTCGGCGGGCAGGTAGTTGCACAGGTACGCCATCGGCTCGCCGTGGGTGAGCCGGAGCCGCTCGATCGCCTGGACCTCGTCGCCCTCGGCGATGCCGAGGGCGGCGGCGACCTCCGCGGAGGCGGGCTCGGTCTCGTTGCGCAGCACCCGGGTGGCCGGGCTCTGTCCGGCGGCCTGGAGGTCGTCGTAGAGGCTGCTCAGTTCCAGCGGGCGCTTGACCTGGCTGTGCACCACCTGGGTGCCGATGCCGCGGCGGCGGACCAGCAGGCCCTTGTCGACCAGGGACTGGATGGCCTGGCGGACGGTCGGCCGGGACAGGCCGAGCCGTCCGGCCAGTTCGATCTCGTTGCCCAGCAGACTGCCCGGGGCGAGCCGGCCGTGCTCGATGGCGCTCTCCAACTGCTGGGCGAGTTGGTAGTAGAGCGGCACGGGGCTCGACCGGTCCACCGCGAAGTCGAGGCTTGCAGGCTCAGGCTTGGGCACGGGCCGAGAATATCCGCCGGTAAGCCTGACAGGAAAGTCAGACATCACATTGTCCTGACATGCGACCGCCGGGTGGGGCCTCCGATCAGGGAATCGGAGGCCCGGCCCTCACCGGGGCTCACAGGTGGTGGCGCCGGGACGCCCGCTGCCGCTCGTACTCCTCGCGCGCCTTGACGGCGGCGGGCCGGGTCGCGGTCTCGGCCACCGGTACGTCCCACCACGCCTCGGCGCCGGGGGCGGTGGGCGTGGTGTCCGTTTCGACGTACACGCAGGTCGGCCGGGCCGAGGCGCGGGCGCCCGCCAGCGCGGCGCGCAGTTCGCGGACGGTCGCCGCGCGGATCACGTCCATGCCGAGGCTGGCGGCGTTGGCGGCCAGGTCGACGGGCAGCGGATCGCCGTCGTAGGAGCCGTCCGCGGACCTGAACCGGTAGGCGGTGCCGAAGCGTTCGGCGCCGATCTGCTCGGACAGCCCGCCGATGGAGGCGTAGCCGTGGTTCTGGATCAGCACGATGTTGACGTTGACGCCTTCCTGGACGGCGGTGACGATCTCGGTGGGCATCATCAGGTACGTGCCGTCGCCGACCAGCGACCACACCGGCCGGTCCGGCGCCGCCAGCCGTACTCCGATGGCGGCCGGGATCTCGTAGCCCATGCAGGAGTAGCCGTACTCCAGGTGGTACTGGCGAGGGGAGCGGGCGCGCCACAGCTTGTGCAGGTCGCCCGGGAGCGAACCGGCCGCGTTGATGATCACGTCGTCGTCGCCGACCACCGAGTCCAGCACGCCCAGCACCTGGGTCTGGGTGGGCCGGGAGTCCTCGTCGTCGGCCGCGTAGGCGGCGTCCACGACCAGTTCCCAACGGGCCTTGCCGGTACGGTATTCGGCCTCGTACGCCGCGTCGACGCGGTGGCCGCCGAGGGCCTCGGTGAGCGCCTGGAGTCCGGCCCGGGCGTCGGCGACAAGTGTGGTGCCGCTCAGCTTGTGGGCGTCGAAGGCCGCGACGTTGAGGTTGACGAAGCGCACCGCGTCCGCGGCGAACAGGGTGCGGGAGGCGGTGGTGAAGTCGGTGTACCGGGTGCCCACGCCGATCACCAGGTCGGCGCTTCGGGCCAGTTCGTCGGCGACCGCGGTGCCGGTGTGGCCGATGCCGCCCACGTCGGCCGGGTGGTCGTGGCGCAGCGAGCCCTTGCCGGCCTGGGTGGACGCCACAGGGATGCCGGTGGCGTCCACCAGCGCCCGCAACGCCTCCTCCGCCTCGCTGTGGTGGACGCCGCCGCCCGCCACGATCAACGGCCGCCGGGCGCCGCGGATTTCGGTGACCGCCGCCGCCAACTCCACCGGATCGGGGGCCGCTCGGCGCACCCGCCACACCCGGTCGGCGAGGAACTCCTCGGGCCAGTCGAACGCCTCGGCCTGTACGTCCTGCGGCAGCGCCAGGGTGACCGCGCCGGTCTCGGCCGGGTCGGTGAGCACCCGCATCGCCTCAAGCGCCGCCGGGACCAGCGCCTCCGGGCGGGTCACCCGGTCGAAGTAGCGGGACACCGGCCGCAGCGTGTCGTTGACCGAGACGTCCCCCGCGTACGGCACCTCGAGTTGCTGGAGCACCGGGTCGACGGCGCGGGTGGCGAAGACGTCGCCGGGCAGCAGCAGTACCGGGATGCGGTTGACGGTGGCCAGTGCCGCGCCGGTGACCAGGTTGGTGGCGCCCGGGCCGATGGAGGTGGTGACCGCCTGGGTGGACAGCCGGTTGGACTGCCGGGCGTAGCCGACCGCCGCGTGCACCATGGCCTGCTCGTTGCGGCCCTGGAGGTACGGCATGGCCGAGCGGCCGGACTCCAGCAGCGCCTGGCCGAGTCCTGCCACGTTGCCGTGCCCGAAGATGCCCCAACAGGCGTTGATGAGACGGGACTTGCGGCCGTCGCGCTCGGTGTACTGGTGGGCCAGGAACTCCACCAGGGCCTGGGCGACGGTGAGCCGTCGTGTGGTCATCGCTCTTGCGCTCCTTCGGAAGCGGCGGTGTAGAGGGGTAGCCGGGAGTCGACGGGCCGGCCTTCCCAACTGCCGCGGATCCAGGCGTGGTCGGGGTGGTCGCAGATCAGCCACTCCCGCTCGGCGCCGGGTCCGGCCATCACGTTGAGGTAGTACATGTGGTGGCCGGGTGCGGCGATCGAGGGCCCGTGCCAGCCGTCGGGGATCAGTACCGTGTCGCCGTCGCGGACCTCGGCGAGCACATCGGGGCCGCGGCCGTGTCCGGAGGGGGTCACCCGCTGGTAGCCGACTCCTTCCGTGCCGTGTGCGGCGGCGATCTCGAAGTAGTAGATCTCCTCCAGTCGCGACTCCTCACCCGGTCGGCACTCGTCGTGCTTGTGCGGCGGGTACGAGGACCAGTTGCCGCCGGGGGTGAGCACCTCGACGGCGATGAGCCTGTCGCACTCGAAGACACCGGCCGCGGCGAAGTTGTTGACCTGGCGGGAGCAGTTGCCGGTGCCGCGCAGTTCCACCGGCACGTCCGAGGCGGGGCCGTAGCGGGCTGGGAGCCTGCGCTCGCAGCGGGCGCCGGTGAGGGCGAAGCGGCCGCCCGCGCCGCTGGCGATCCGGGCGTGCGCGTCGCGCGGCAGATAGGCGAAGTCGGTGACGGAGCCGAAGACGCTGCCCCTGCCGTGCAGTTCGAAGTCGCGCCCCTCGGTCACCACGGTGCAGCCGCCGCTGAGCGGCAGCACGATCCACTCGCTGTCACCGGTGACCAGCGAGTGCGAACCGCCCGGCGGCAGTTCGAGCACCCGTAGCGAGGAGTAGCCCCAACCGGCCCGCTTGGGGTCGATGTCCACCGTGTACGGGCCGTCGGCGGCGGATCCGGCGGGGAGGTGGAATTCCTGGGAGTACGAGGTCATGGTCTCAAGTCTCCTGACCGCTGGGCGGATTCACAGCAGGCCGACGGCGGTGTCGACGGCGGACTCCACACTGCCCCGCGCCGGGTAGAGCAGTGAGCGGCCTACGACCAGGCCCTGCACGGTGGGCAGCCGCAGGGCCTTGCGCCACTTCTCGTACAACCCTTCCTGGTCCCCGCCCACCTCGCCACCGAGCAGTACGGCGGGCAGCGTCGAGGTCTCCATGACGGCGGCCATGTCGTCCACGTTCTCGGTGACCGGCACCTTCAGCCAGGTGTAGGCGGAGGTCCCGGCGAGGCCCGAGGCGATGGCGATGGATCTGGTGACGGCCGCCGCGCTCAGGTCGTTGGCGACCCTGCCGCCCACCCGGCGGGAGATGAACGGCTCCACGAAGACCGGCAGCCGCCGCTCCGCCATCTCGTCGATGGCCCGGGCGGTGGAGTGCAGGGTGCTCAGCGACCCGGCGTCGGCGTAGTCGATGCGCAGCAGCAGCTTGCCCGCGTCGAAGCCCAACCGGGCGATGTCCTGGGCGCGGTGGCCGGTGAACCGGTCGTCCAGTTCGAACGAGGCGCCGGCCAGGCCGCCGCGGTTCATCGAGCCCATGACGACCTTGCCGTCGAGCGCGCCGAGCAGCAGCAGGTCCTCCAGGATGTCGGCGGTGCCGAGCACCCCGTCCACTCCTGGCCTGGCGAGCGCGGTGCACAACCGCTCCAGCAGGTCGACCCGGTTGGCCATGGCCAGCTCGCGCTCACCGATGGCGAGCGCGCCGCGCGCCGGATGGTCGGCGGCGACGATCATCAGCCGGCCGCCGGGCCCGATCAGAGGCCGTCGGACTCGGCGCGCGGCGGCCTCGGCGATGGCCTCGGGATGCTGGGCCCGCACCTTGACGAGGTCGCTGATGCTGATGCTCAAGGGGTGCTCTCCTTCACCGGGATCTCACCGGAGTTCACGGGGCGGCGGTAGGTCAGCCATGCGCGAGGAGGTCCTCGACCTCGGACTCGGTGGGCATGGCGGAGGAGCAGGCGAGCCGGGCGGCGACCAGTGCTCCGGCGGCGTTGGCGTACCGCGTCACACGGTCCAACTCCCAACCGGCGAGCAGCCCGTGGCACAGCGCGCCGCCGAACGCGTCGCCCGCGCCAAGGCCGTTGACCACTTCCACCCGCACCGGTGGCACCTCGGCGGACCGGCCGTCGCGGTGCACGGCCAGCACGCCCTCGGGGCCCCGCTTGACCACCGCCAGTTCGACCCCGGCCGCCAGCAGGGCGCGGGCGCAGGCCCACGGCTCGCGCACGCCGGTGGCGATCTCGCACTCGTCGAGGTTGCCCACGGCGACGGTGGCGTGCGCCAGCGCCTCGGTGTAGTGCGGCCGGGCTGTTTCCGCGGCGTCCGGGCCGTCCCAGAACATCGGCCGCCAGTCGAGGTCGAAGACCGTGGTACCGCTCTTGCCGCGGGCGCGCAGCGCGGTGAGCGTGGCCGAGCGGCTGGGTTCGGCGCACAGCCCGGTGCCGGTCATCCAGAAGATCCGGGCCTCGCGCACGGCGTCCAGGTCGAGTTCGGCCGGGTGGATCTCCAGGTCGGGGGCCTTGGGCTGGCGGTAGAAGTACAGCGGGAAGTCGTCGGGCGGGAAGATCTCGCAGAAGGTGACCGGGGTCGGGTACCGCTCCACCGGGGTCACCCAGCGGTCGTCCACCCCGAACTCCTTCAGCGCCTGGTGGATGTACGTGCCGAACGGGTCCTGCCCGGTGCGGCTGATCACCGCGCTGCTGCGGCCGAGCCGGGCGGCGGCCACCGCCACGTTGGTCGCCGAGCCGCCCAGGAACTTGCCGAAGGTCTCGACCTGCGGCAGCGGCACGCCGACCTGCAGTGGATAGATGTCCACTCCGACCCGGCCCATCGTGATCAGGTCGTACGGCTCGGTCATGGGCATGGCTCCTTGGGGTCCGTCATGCGCCGGTCCGAACGCCCGGCCGAGACAGGTCTAACGGCTGCGCACGGACATTGTCAACGCTTTGTCCTTACATTCGAACGTCCTAACCCGCGGGGAGGTGTGGAGATCCGGGGCGACCCTCCGGGCCCCATGCGACGGGGGTTTCGGGGACTCACCCCCGGCCCCCGATCCCTCCGCGCGCTCCGCGCGGCCCATCACGGTGGCGTTATCGCGTCGTTACGTCGAGATGAACTGATGTCATAACAAACCCTTGACAGGGCTGTCGGCAAGAGGTTGGCTCCGCTGTGCAACAGGCCGCGTTGCCCCGATCCGCCTCCCCTCCCCGCAGCTCCCCATTCCCCGCAGCGAGGTATCAGGACCGATGGAAAGTTCCGCCAAACCCCGCAGAGCAGCCGCAGTCGCCGTGCTCACGGCGAGCAGCCTCCTCCTCGCCGGATGTGCCAGCGGCTCCGGCGGCAAGAAGGCCGCCGAAGCCGCCAACGGCATATCGGCGGGCCACGCCGACACCCCCCGGATGAAGGTCGCGATGATCACCCATCAGGCCCCGGGCGACACCTTTTGGGATCTGGTGCGCAAGGGCGCCCAGGCCGCCGCCGCCAAGGACAACGTCCAGCTCGTCTACTCCGCCGACCCCAGCGCCGCCAACCAGGCCAACCTGGTGCAGAACGCGATCGACCAGAAGGTGGACGGCATCGCGGTCACCCTGGCCAAGCCCGACGCGCTGAAGAACGTGGTCGCCAAGGCCGAGCAGAGCGGCATCCCGGTGGTCGGACTGAACGCGGGGATCGACGTCTGGAAGCAGCAGGGCCTGCTGGAGTACTTCGGGCAGGATGAGACCATCGCGGGCCAGGCGGTCGGCGACAAGCTCAACCAGCTCGGCGCCCACCACGCGGTGTGCGTCGTCCACGAGCAGGGCAACGTCTCGCTTGAGGACCGCTGCGCGGGAGTGAAGAAGGACTTCAAGGGCACCACCGACCTGCTGTACGTCAACGGCCAGGACATGCCGTCGGTGAAGGCGACCATCACCGCCAAGCTCCAGCAGGACCACTCGATCGACGAGGTCGTCACCCTCGGCGCGCCGTTCGCGCTCACCGCCACCCAGTCGGTGTCCGACGCGGGCAGCAAGGCCAAGGTGGCCACCTTCGACCTCAACAAGGACCTGGTCGGCGCCGTGCAGGACGGCAAGGTCCAGTTCGCCGTCGACCAGCAGCCGTACCTGCAGGGCTACCTGGCCGTCGACGGGCTGTGGCTGTACAAGAACAACGGCAACTTCAGCGGTGGCGGCGCCTCCCCGGTGCTGACCGGCCCGGCGTTCGTGGACAAGGGCAACGTCGCGGCCATCGCCAAGTTCGCGCAGAACGGGACCCGGTGATGACGATGACCGAGCAGGCCGCGTCGGCGGCCGACCCGCAGTCGGCCCCCGTTCCGCCCGGTACCGACGGCCGAACGGCCCAGCGCTCACCGGCCCGCAGGCTGCTGGCCCGGCCGGAGGTCGGCGTGGCGGTCGGCGCCATCGCCGTGTTCCTCTTCTTCTTCGCCGTCGCGCCCACCTTCCGGCAGGCCGACTCGCTGGCCACGGTGCTCTACCAGGCCTCGACCATCGGCATCATGGCGCTGCCCGTGGCGCTGCTGATGATCGGCGGCGAGTTCGACCTCTCGGCCGGGGTCGGGGTGGTCAGCTCGGCGCTGACCGCCAGCATGGTCAGCTACCAACTCACCCAGAACGTCTGGGTGGGCGTGGTCGTGGCGCTGGTGTTCTCGCTGGCGGTCGGCGCGTTCAACGGCTACCTGCTGGTGAAGACCGGACTGCCGAGCTTCCTCGTCACGTTGGGCACCTTCCTGATGCTCCAGGGCCTCAATCTGGCGGTCACCAAAATGATCACCGGCAACGTAGCGACCGACTCGATCAGCGACATGGACGGCTTCAACCAGGCCAAGGCGGTCTTCTCCTCCGACATCACCGTCGCGGGGGTGTCGGTCAAGATCACCGTGTTGTGGTGGCTGGTCTTCGCCGCCCTCGCCACCTGGGTGCTGCTGCGCACCAGGTACGGCAACTGGGTGTTCGCCGTCGGAGGCGACAAGGAGAGCGCGCGGGCGGTCGGCGTACCGGTGACGTTCACGAAGATCACGCTGTTCATGGCGGTGGGCTTCGGCGCCTGGTTCGTCGGCATGCACCAGTTGTTCGCCTTCGACACCGTGCAGTCCGGTGAGGGCGTCGGCAACGAACTGCTCTACATCGCCGCGGCGGTGATCGGCGGCTGTCTGCTCACCGGCGGCTACGGTTCGGCGATCGGCACGGTCATCGGCGCGTTCATGTTCGGCATGGTCACCCAGGGCATCGTCTACGCCGACTGGAACCCCGACTGGTTCAAGCTGTTCCTGGGGGTCATGCTCCTGGGCGCCACCCTCATCAACCTGTGGATCCGCCGTCAGGCAACCCGGAAGTGATCACCATGGCAACCAAGGAAACCTCCGGCACTTCGGGGCCCGTCGTCGAGCTGAGCGGCGTCGGCAAGTCGTACGGCAACATCCGCGCCCTGCACGGGGTGGACCTGGCGGTCAGCCCCGGCCAGGTGACCTGCGTGCTGGGCGACAACGGCGCGGGCAAGTCCACCCTCATCAAGATCATCTCCGGGCTGCACCAGCACACCGAGGGCGAGTTCCGCATCGACGGCGAACCGGTACGGCTGGGCTCCCCGCGCGACGCGCTGGACCGCGGCATCGCCACCGTCTACCAGGACCTGGCCACCGTGCCGCTGATGCCGGTGTGGCGGAACTTCTTCCTCGGCTCGGAACTGACCCGGGGGCGCTGGCCGCTGCGCCGGTTGGACATCGCCCTGATGAAGAAGACCGCCGACGAGGAACTGCGCGCGATGGGCATCGTCCTGGACGACCTGGAGCAGCCCATCGGCAGTCTGTCCGGCGGCCAGCGCCAGTCCGTGGCGATCGCCCGCGCGGTGCACTTCGGAGCCCGGGTGTTGATCCTGGACGAGCCGACCGCCGCGCTCGGCGTCAAGCAGTCCGGCGTCGTCCTCAAGTACATCGCCGCCGCCCGGGAACGTGGCCTGGGCGTCATCTTCATCACCCACAATCCGCACCACGCCTACATGGTCGGCGACCACTTCACCGTGCTGCGGCTGGGCACGCTGGAGCTGAGCGCGGCCCGTGCCGAGGTCAGCCTTGAGGAGCTGACCAACCACATGGCGGGCGGCGCCGAACTGGCCGCGCTCAAGCACGAGTTGGCCCAGGTACGCGGCGTCGACACCGACGTGCTGCCGTCCGCCTCCCGCGGGGCGGGTGAATCATCGGGGGACCTCGTCCCCTGACGTGTGCCCCGGGGCCGTGCCGCCGGCCCCCGCGTCCTGAACGCCCTTCACCACCGGCCACCTCCACAACCGGCAAGGAGACCACCGCAGATGACCACCAGCTCCGCCCCCGTACTGGACCGCATCCGGGTCGGTTCGGCACCAGACTCCTGGGGGGTGTGGTTCCCCGACGACCCGCAGCAGGTTCCCTGGGCCCGCTTCCTGGACGAGGTCAGCCAAGCCGGTTACGAATGGATCGAGTTGGGGCCGTACGGCTATCTGCCGACCGATCCGAAGCGGCTCACCGACGAACTCGCCCGCCGCTCACTGAAGGTCTCCGCCGGAACCGTCTTCACCGCACTGCACCGCGGCCCGGCGGTCTGGGACGCCACCTGGGCGCATGTCGCGCAGGTGGCCGAGCTGACCAGGGCGATGGGCGCACGGCACCTGGTGGTCATCCCGTCCTTCTGGCGGGACGACAAGACCGCCGAGCTGATCGAGAGCAGCGAGCTGACCGGCGCGCAGTGGGGCCATCTGGCCAGCGGCATGCAGCGGCTCGCCCATGAGGTGCGGGAGCGCTACGGGCTGGACATCGTGGTCCACCCGCACGCCGACACCCACATCGACACCGAGGAGCACGTCGTCCGCTTCCTCGACTCCACCGACTCCGACCTGGTCAACCTCTGCCTGGACACCGGCCACTACGCCTACTGCGGCGGCGACAGCGTCAAGCTGATCAGGACCTACGGCGAGCGGATCGGCTATCTGCACCTGAAGCAGGTGGACCCGGAGATCCTCGCCGATGTCGTCGCCAACGAGGTGCCGTTCGGCCCCGCGGTCCGGCGCGGGGTGATGTGCGAGCCGCCGCGCGGGGTGCCGGATCTGCCGCCGGTACTGGCGGCGGCGCAGGATCTCGGCGTGGATCTGTTCGCGATCGTGGAGCAGGACATGTATCCGTGTCCCGCGGACCAGCCGCTGCCGATCGCCCAGCGCACCCGGCGCTTCCTGCGCGGCTGCGGAGCGTAGGCCTCGCCGGCCGGGCCGGAGCGGAGGTGGATGTTTTCCCGGGGGCAAGCCCCCGAACCCCCACTGACGCCTAGACCTCGCCAGCCGGGCCGAAGCGGAGGTGGATGTTTTCCCGGGGGCAAGCCCCCGAACCCCCGCTGACGCCTAGACCTCGCCGGCCGGGCCGGGGCGGAGGTGGGTGTTCTCCCGGGGGCAAGCCCCCGAACCCCCACTGACGCCTAGACCTCGCCAGCCGGGCCGAAGCGGAGGTGGATGTTTTCCCGGGGGCAAGCCCCCGAACCCCCACTGACGCCTAGACCTCGCCGGCCGGGCCGAAGCGGAGGTGAATGATTTCCCGGGGGCAAGCCCCCGAACCCCCACTGACGCCTAGACCTCGCCAGCCGGGCCGAAGCGGAGGTGAATGATTTCCCGGGGGCAAGCCCCCGAACCCCCACTGACGCCTAGACCTCGCCAGCCGGGCCGAAGCGGAGGTGGGTGTTCTCCCGGGGGCAAGCCCCCGAATCCCCACGGGCCGGAGTGGCGGCAAGGTCGCTTCCGGGGGGCGGGCCCAGGATCTGTCAACGAGCTTGCCGGGGTGAGGCCCCGGTCCAGGAAGGGACGAGACAGCGATGCACGAGACACTCGGCGTAGCCGTGATCGGCACCGGGCGGATGGGGGCCGACCACGTACGCCGCATCCACGAAATGATCAGCGGAGCGCGGGTCGCCGCCGTGGTGGACATCGACGCCGAACGCGCCAAGCGGATCGCCGACGGCATCGAGGGGTGTACCGCCTACACCGATCCGGCCACCGCCATGGCCGCTCCCACCGTCGACGCGGTGCTGATCGCCTCGCCCGGACCGGCGCACGAGGCCGCGCTGCTGACCGCGTTCGACCGCGATCTGCCCGTCCTGTGCGAGAAGCCGCTGACCCCGGACGCCGCCTCCGCACTGCGGGTGCTGGAGGCCGAGCAGCGGCTGGGCCACCGCAGGGTGCAGGTCGGCTTCATGCGCCGCTACGACGCGGAGTACCTGCGGCTGAAGTCGCTGCTGGCCGATGGTGGACTCGGCCGCCCGCTGATGCTGCACAACCGGCACCGCAACGCCTCCACCCCGCCCGGCTTCACCAACGCCATGCTGATCAACGACTCGGTCGTCCATGAGATGGACGTGACGCGCTGGCTGCTCGACCAGGAGATCACCGCGGTCACCGTGCTGCGCCCCACCCCGTCCGGCAACGCCCCGGAGGGCCTGGACGACCCGCAGTTCGTCATCTTCGAGACCGACGGCGGGGCACTGGTGGACGTGGAGATCAACGTCAACTGCCGCTTCGGCTACCAGGTTCAGGCCGAGGTGGTCTGTGAGCGGGGCACCGCCCGGATCGGCGAGGCGCACTCCCTGCTCACCAACGCCGAGGGCCGCTGGGGAGGCACCATCGCCCGGGACTTCGTGGAGCGGTTCGAGGAGGCGTACGACCGCGAAGTGCAGAGCTGGGTCAACGCCACCCGGCGCGGCGAGGTCGAGGGCCCCAGCGCCTGGGACGGCTATGCCGCGGCGGCGGTATGCGAGGCCGGGGTGAGGGCGCAGAGCGAGGGCCGCAGGGTGGCGGTGGAGATGATCGAACGCCCGGCCCTGTACCGCTGAACTCCGCCTTCCAGAGAACCTATTGAGCCAGAGAACTGATTGAGGACCGCCATGCGAATCGGACTTGTGGGTGCCGGCCGTATCGGCTCGTTCCACGCCGAAGCCCTGCAAGCGCTGCCCACCGTGGGCGAGTTGGTGGTGGCCGACGTCGATCCGGCCCGGGCCGTCGAAGTCGCCGCGCGCATTGGCGCCCGGGCGACCGGGTCGGTGGACGGCCTGTTCGCCTCCGGCGTGGACGCGGTGGTGATCGCCTCGGCCACCTCGGCGCACGCCGACCTGATCACCCGCGCCGCCCGCGCCGGGCTGCCCGCGTACTGCGAGAAGCCCATCGCACTGGACCTGGCGGGCACACTGCGCGCGCTGCGCGAGGTCGAGGCCGCCGGAACCATGTTGCAGATGGGCTTCCAGCGGCGCTTCGACGCCGGGTATCTGGCCGCCCGGGAAGCCTATAGGGACGGTCGGCTGGGCCGGGTGCACACCATCCGGGCCATCACCTCGGACCCCGCTCCGCCGCCGCCGGAGTTCCTGCCGCTGTCCGGTGGGCTGATCAGGGACTGCCTGGTCCATGACTTCGACGCGGTGCGTTGGCTGACCGGGCGCGAGGTGGTGGAGGTCTTCGCCCGCGGCTCCGCCGGAGGCGCGGCGTTCTTCCGGGAGGCGGGCGATGTGGACACCGCCGCCGCGCTGCTCACCCTGGACGACGGCACCCTGGTCACGGCGACGGCCACCCGCTACAACGGCGCGGGCTACGACGTACGGATGGAACTGTCCGGGGAACGGGACCAGTTGGTCGTCGGCCTGGACCACCGCACCCCTTTCACCTCCGCGGAACCCGGCGGTCCGCAGGGGCCCGAACGGCCCTGGACCGGCTTCCTGGAGCGCTTCGACAGCGCGTACCGGGCCGAGCTGGCCGCGTTCGTCGAGGCCGCCCAGGGCAGGGCCGCGAATCCCTGCTCGGGCCGCGAGGCACTGCACGCCCTGCTCGTGGCGGAGGCGTGTGAACTGTCCCGGGCGGAAGGCCGCCCGGTGTGGCTGGAGGAGATCGCCAAGGACATGTGAGCAGTCGGCCACCTCGCCGCCCTAGCGAGGAAGCAACTCCTCGATCGCCGCCACGAGTTCCGCGGCCTCCGGCTCGGTACGCGGCCGGAAGCGGCCGGACACCGTGCCGTCAGGAGCGATGAGGAACTTCTCGAAGTTCCACTGGATGGGACCCGCTTCGCCCTGCGCATCGCCGAACCGGGTCAGTTCGGCGTACAGCGGCTGCTGGTCCGCGCCGTTGACGTCGGCCTTGGCGTAGAGCGGGAAGCTCACACCGTAGGTGGTGGAGCAGAAGGTCTCGATCTCCTCGGCGGTACCCGGCTCCTGGCCGCCGAACTGGTTGCAGGGAAAGCCGAGGACCGTGAAACCACGCTCGGCGTAACGCTCCTGCAAGCGCTCAAGGCCCGCGTACTGCGGAGTGAGCCCGCACTTCGAGGCGACGTTGACGATGAGCAGCGCCTTGCCCCGGTGGTCGGCGAGCGAACCGGCTTCGCCGCCGAGGGTCCGCAGCGGAATGTCGTAGAGGTTGGCCATGTCGCGATCCTAGGACCTTTCCGCAGGTGTGAAGCGGACCAGCAACTGGTGCGGGCCGCGGATCAGCATGCCCTCGCGCCAGGTGAGGGCCGCCGGGTCGGCGTCCAGCGCCAGGTCGGGGCAGCGTTCCAGCAGCGTACGGATGGCGATCCGGGCCTCAAGCCGGGCCAGCGGCGCCCCCAGGCAGTAGTGGATGCCATGGCCGAAGGCCACATGGCCACCGGCGGGCCGGCGGATGTCGAAGCGGTTCGGCTCGGGGAAGCGGTCCGGGTCGCGGTCGGCGTCGGCGAGCGCCACCAGCACGAGTTCCCCGCCACCCGGGATGACCGTGCCACCCACCTCGTACGGCTCGGTGGTGAAACGATACGTCGGAGTCTCCACCGGGCCGTCCCAGCGCAGCATCTCCTCCACCGCGTTGTCGATCAGTGTGAAGTCGGC
Organism: Streptomyces silvisoli; assembly: GCF_029269905.1. Classification (NCBI taxonomy): domain Bacteria; kingdom Bacillati; phylum Actinomycetota; class Actinomycetes; order Kitasatosporales; family Streptomycetaceae; genus Streptomyces; species Streptomyces silvisoli. The sequence continues at coordinate 26,557 of NZ_JARJBC010000006.1, forward strand.
GCGCAGCGCGGCCAGTTGCTCGGGATGGGTGACCAGGGCCAGTACGCCGTTGGAGATGAGGTTGACCGTGGTCTCGTGCCCGGCGACCAGCAACAGCCAGGCGGTGCCGCGCAGTTCGTCGGCGGAGAGCCGGTCGCCGTCCTCGTCGGTGGTGCGGATCAGCGCGCTCATCAGGTCGTCGCCGGGGTGCCGCCGCTTGTCGTCCAGCAACCGGTCGAGGTAGCCGCTGACCTCCTGGACGGCCGCGTAGCGTACGGCGGGGTCGGTGGCCGACAGCGCGTTGTTGGACCAGTCGCGGAACGCCGCCCGGTCGAGCATCGGCACACCGAGCAGTTCGCAGATCACCGCGATCGGCAGCGGGAAGGACAGTGCCTCCACCAGGTTGGCCCTGCCGTCCGGCGCGGCCAGCATGGCGTCCAGCAGGCCGTCGGTGATCTCCTGGACGCGCGGGGCGAGGCCCTGGACCCGGCGCGCGGTGAACTCCCTGACCACCAGGTTGCGCAGCCGGGCGTGGTCCGGCGGGTCGGAGTTGAGCATATGAGGTCCGGCCGACGGGCTGGTGAGCGGGAAGTCGGCGGCGGCCTTCTTCCACTGCTTGGACAGCCGCGGGTCGGTCAGCGCCGCGCGCCCCGCCTCGTAGCCGACGACCAGCCAGGCCTCGGCGCCCTCGGGTATTCGCACGCGGTGTACCGGCCCGCGTGCGCGTAGCGCCGCGTAGACGGGATAGGGATCGCGGACGAAGTCCGCACCCAGCGCGGTCAGATCGATCACTTCGTGTTCCCCCACCACACGCCCTCTCATCCGGAACTTACGACACGCTATCGGGCAACGCCGCTGCGGCGAACAGGAGTTCCGGCCGAATCCAGATCATGGGCAGCGGTCCGACGCGCTACTCCCCGTGGTCGGCGATGCGGTCGAGCAGATCGGCTACCCGCTTGGCGACGGTCTCACGGTCGCCCTCGACCAGCGGTGCGCCCAGGCCGCAGGCCACCGCACCGGCGGCGAGCCAGCGCGGCGCGCTGTCCGGGGTGATGCCCGCTGTGGGCAGCAGCGGCGCCTGCGGCAGCGCGGTACGGACGTCTTCCAGCCACTCGGGACCCACGGCGGAGGCGGGGAACAGCATGACCGCGTCGGCACCGAGTTCGAGGGAACGCACGATCTCGTTCACCGTCGCCGCGCCGGGGAAGACCGGTATGCCGTAGCGGTGGCCGGTGGATATCACCTCGGCGTCGAGGTTCGGCGCGGCCAGGAAGCGGGCCCCGGCGTCCACCGCCATCCGGGCCGAGGCGGCGTCCAGCACCGTACCGGCGCCGATGATCGCGTCGTCGCCCACCTCCCGCACCAGCGTGGTGACCGCCTCCAGCGCGAAGGGGGTGGTCAGGGAGATCTCCAGGGTGGTGATCCCGGCGGAGAGCAGGGTGTCGGCCATCCCGGCGGCCTGGTCGTAGCTGTCGGTGCGGATGGTGGCGAAGACCCGCTGGGCCAGCGCGGCCCGGGTGATCTCCCAGCGGTACACGGCGGTTCGCCGTCCTTTCCTGTTCGGCCCAAGGGCTGGTGGTCGCCAAGAACCGGCCCCCGTACGCGGGACCGCCTCGTCAAGAAGGCTATCGGTCGCCACCGACAGCGCCCCGGCCGGAAGCGGCCCGCGGCAGCCTGGCCGGGCGGACGCGGGGGGCGCCCCCGTCGTACTCCCCAACGGACCTCGCCCGCACCGGAGTTCCCGGTACCGGCGGCCGTCCGCCGTGGTCCAGGAAGCGGGCCAGCGGCAGGGTCGCCGCACCTACGGTGACCGCGTCGGCACCGAGTCGGCCGAGGTCGATCGCGGCGTGCCCACCGGGGTGCCGCAGCGCGTACTCGGCGGCGGCGGCGCGGACGGCGGGCAGCAGCCGGGGGCCGAGCAGCAGGCCCGCCCAGCCGCCGATGACGATGCGTTCGGGGTTGAACAGGTTGACCAGATCGGCGATGCCCGCGCCGAGGTACTCGGCGGTCTCGTCCAACAGGGCCGCCGCCTCCCGGTCGTGCTTCGCGCGCTCCAACAGGGCGGCCAGCGCCGCCTCCTCGCCGACTCCGGCCGGCGCGCCGCCCCACCGCTCAAGCAGCGACGCGGCGCCGACGTACGCCTCAAGACAGCCGCGGGAGCCGCAGCGGCAGCGGCGGCCACCCACCCGCATCGTGGTGTGCCCCCACTCGCCCGCACTGGAGGTGGTTCCCCGGTACGGTTTGCCGTCGGCCACCACACAGGCGCCGACGCCGGAGCCGATCAGCGCGATCACCGCGTCCCGCGCGCCACGGCCCGCGCCGAACCACATCTCGGCCTGACCGAGGGTCTTGGCGCCGTTCTCTATGTACAGCGGAAGGCTGGTTCCGGCGCGCAGCAGCCTGCCCAGCGGCACGGCCTCCCAGCCGATGGTCTGGCCGTGCACGACAGCGCTGTCCCAGCCCTGTTCGACGATGCCGGGCACGCCCACGCCGACGCCCAGGACACGGGACGGATCGACGCCGGACTCGGCGATCACGGTGCGCAGCCCGTCCAGGACCAGGTGGACGAGGTGCGCCACATCCCGTGCGCTGTCGGCCAACGGGTGCTCGGCGAATGCGAGTTCGGTCAGGTCGAGGTCGAACAGCCCCACCCGGACCCGGGTCTCGCCGATGTCCACGCCGATCAGACGGCCGTAGTCGGCGGCCACCTTCAGCAGGATGCGCGGGCGCCCGCCGTCGGAGTCGGCCACCCCGGCGCGCTCGACCAGGCCGTCCGCGATGAGTTCGGCCATGACGTTGCTCACCGAACCGGCGCTCAGCCCGGTGTCCCGTCCCAACTCCAGGCGGCTGAGCGGCCCTTCGAAGTACAGATGCCGCAGCAGCGCGGAGCGGTTGCCCCGACGCAGGTCACGTACGGTCCGCTGGGTCCTGTCCGGCATGCCGTGCCAACTCCCCTCCCCCGACACGCCGAACCTATCGCTGCGTGAAGCCTTGACGCCGGGTTTTCACACAGTTTAAATCACGACTTGAATTAAGGCGTAAAGGTGTTCATTTCCCGAACAGGGGTAACCGTGCCGAACCGTAGGGGCCTCGCGGCCCTCACCGCCGCCGTCAGCCTCACCGCCAGCGCCTGCGGGGGCGGTGCCGCGATCGGCGCCGACGGCGGCAACGCACACCCCAGGACACTCACTTACTGGGCCAGCAACCAGGGCGCAAGCCTGGCCGACGACCGCCGCGTACTGGCCCCGGAACTGGCGAGGTTCCAGCGGCGGACCGGCATCAAGGTCAAGCTCGAAGTCATCGGCTGGCCCGACCTGTTGAACCGCGTGCTCGCCGCCACCATTTCCGGCCAGGGCCCGGACGTGCTCAACATCGGGAACACCTGGTCCGCCTCGCTCCAGGCGACCGGCGCCCTGCTCCCGTTCGACGCCCGGCTGCTCACGGCCATCGGCGGCCGGAACCGCTTCGCCCCCGCCGCACTGGCGGCCACCGGCGCGGCCGGCCGGGACCCGGCGGCCGTACCGCTGTACTCCCTGTCGTACGGCCTGTACTGGAACCGCGCGCTGTTCCGCCGGGCGGGCATCCCCCGGCCGCCCACCACCTGGGCCGAGTTGACCGCCGACGGCAGGCGGCTGACCGGCGGCGGCCACTACGGCCTGGCCATCGAGGGCGGCAACTACGCGGAGAACGCCCACCACGCCTTCATCCTCGGCCGACAGCACGGCGCCGACTTCTTCACCGCCGACGGCAGGCCGCGCTTCAACACCCCGCAGGCCGTCGCCGCCGTCAAGCAGTACGTCGACTTCATGGCGAAGGACAGGATCACCGCGCCCGATGACGCCGAGTACGCCGCCCAGCAGTCCCTACAGGACTTCGCGACCGGCAGGGCCGCCATGCTGATGTGGCAGTCGGCCGCATCCTCCCTGAAGGCCCACGGGATGCCCGGCGACGCGTACGGCGTGGCTCCGATACCGTTCCAGACCGCCAACGCCTCGGGTCCCGCCCGGGTGGACTCCATGGTCGCCGGGATCAACCTCGCGGTCTTCCGGAACAGCCAGAACCATGACGGCGCGGTGAAGTTCGTCCGGTTCATGACCAGCACCGCGGAGCAGAAGACGCTCAACGCCGCCTTCGGCTCCATTCCGCCGGTCAAGGACGCCCAGGACGATCCCGCCTTCGCCACACCGGACCTGACCACCCTGCGCCAGGTGCTGGCGCACGGCGCCGCACCGCTCCCCCAGGTTCCCGACGAGAGCCAGTTCGAGACGCTGGTCGGCACCGCCATGAAGGACCTGTTCGCCGACGCGGCGGCGGGCCGTCCGGTCACCGACGCGAGCGTGCGCGCCGCCCTCACCAAGGCCCAGCAGCAACTCCCGACGAGTTGAGGTGACGTCAGATGACGGTCACGGCCTCCACCACACCGCCCCCGGCCGCCGAAGTGCCCGCGACGACCAGCCTCCGCCCCCGGAGACGTTCGCGCGGTGCCGCGCTGCCGTATCTCCTGCTGCTGCCCGCGCTCCTGCTCGAACTGCTGGTCCATCTGGTGCCGATGGTCATCGGCGTGGTGATGAGCTTCAAGGAACTGACCCAGTTCTTCGTCCGCGACTGGGGATCGGCGCCCTGGACGGGGCTGGGCAACTACCGGGTGGCGGTGCGGTTCGACGCGCCCGTCGGGCAGGCGCTGCTCCACTCGTTCCTGATCACCTGCGGCTTCACGGCGCTGTCGGTCGGGCTGTCCTGGCTGCTGGGCACGGCGGCGGCGATCCTGACGCAGCAGGGCTTCCGCGGCCGGGCACTGCTGCGCGGGGTCTTCCTCGTCCCGTACGCGCTGCCCGTCTACGCGGCGGTCATCACCTGGTCGTTCGTGTTCCAGCGGGACAACGGCCTGGTGAACCATGTCCTCCACGACCAGTTGCGCCTCGCCTCGGGACACCCGTTCTGGCTGATCGGCGGCAACAGCTTCGCGGCACTGGTCACGGTGTCGGTGTGGCGCTCCTGGCCGTTCGCCTTCCTGTGCCTGACCGCCGGGCTGCAGAACATCCCGCGGGAACTGTACGAGGCGGCGGCGATGGACGGCGCGGGGACCTGGCAGCAGGTCCGGCGGATCACCCTGCCGTCGCTGCGGCCGGTCAACCAGGTGCTGGTGCTGGTGCTGTTCCTGTGGACGTTCAACGACTTCAACACGCCGTACGTGCTGTTCGGCAAGTCGGCACCGGCCGCCGCCGACGTGATCTCTATCCACATCTACCAGTCGTCGTTCATCACCTGGAACTTCGGTTCCGGCGCGGCGATGTCCGTGCTCCTGCTGCTGTTCCTGCTGTTGGTGACGGTCGGCTACCTGGTCGCCACCGCACGTGGAAGGGATGCCGATGCGTGAGACCCCCGGTTTCGTGTGGACCCGGCGGATCGTGCTCACGGCGCTCGCCGCCTTCGCCCTCGCGCCGGTCTACGTGATGCTCAGTTCCTCGCTCAAACCGCTGGCCGAGGTGCAGGACGCCTTCCACTGGCTGCCGGGCAGGCTGACGCTGCGGCCGTACGCCGACATCTGGCACACGGTCCCGCTCGCGCACTACTTCGTCAACTCACTCATCGTCGCGGCGAGTTCGACGGTGGCGTCGGTGCTGGTCGCGGTCTTCGCGGCGTACGGGGTGAGCCGCTTCAGGTTCCGGGGCCGGCGGCTGTTCACGGTGACCGTGCTGTCCACGCAGATGTTCCCGGGGATCCTGTTCCTGCTGCCGCTGTTCCTGATCTTCGTGGACATCGGGAACGCGACCGGCGTCGCCCTGTACGGCAGCCGCGGCGGTCTCGTCCTGACCTACCTCACGTTCTCGCTGCCGTTCTCGATCTGGATGCTGGTCGGCTACTTCGACTCCATCCCGCGCGAGTTGGACGAGGCGGCGCTCACCGACGGCTGCGGGCCGTTGGGGGCACTGCTGCGGGTGGTGGTCCCGGCCGCCGTGCCGGGCATCGTCGCGGTGGGGGTCTACGCGTTCATGACCGCGTGGGGCGAGGTGCTGTTCGCCTCCGTGATGACCAACGACACCACCCGCACCCTGGCCGTGGGACTCCAGGGATACGCCAGCCAGACCGATGTCTACTGGAACCAGGTCATGGCGGCCGCGCTGGTGGTCAGCGTGCCCGTCGTCGCCGGGTTCCTGCTGTTGCAGCGCTATCTCGTCGCCGGCCTGACCGCCGGGGCCGTCAAGTGAGCTTTCCGGAAGGGATGTTGTGACCGAACACCGAGTGGACGACCTCGCCGCCTTCCCCGCCGACTTCCTGTGGGGCGTCGCGACCTCCGCGTACCAGATCGAGGGCGCGGCGGGGGACGAGGGGCGGGCGCCGTCGATCTGGGACACCTTCTGCCGCACACCCGGCAAGGTGGCGAACGGCGACACCGGCGACGTGGCCTGCGACCACTACCACCGCTGGCGCGAGGACATCGCGCTGATGCGGGAGCTGGGCGTCACCGCGTACCGCTTCTCCGTCGCCTGGCCGCGGGTGGTGCCGCTCGGTGACGGTCGGGTCAACCGGGCGGGGCTCGACTTCTACGACCGGCTGGTCGACGCGCTGCTCGAAGTGGGCGTCACGCCTTTTCCGACGCTCTACCACTGGGACCTGCCGCAGGCGCTCCAGGACCGGGGCGGCTGGCCGAGCCGGGACACCGCGGAGCGGTTCGGCGAGTACGCGGCCGTGGTGGCGGGGGCGCTCGGTGACCGGGTGCGGGACTGGGCGACACTCAACGAGCCGTTGTGCTCGGCCTGGATCGGGCACCTGCAAGGAGACATGGCGCCGGGCCTCACCGATCTGACGGCGGCGGTGCGCGCCTCGTACCACCTGCATCTGGGGCACGGGCGGGCGGTCGCCGCGATCCGGGCGGCAGCGCCCGAGGCGCGGGTGGGCATCGTCAACAACCTGAGCCCCTGCGAGCCCGCCACCGACCGCGAGGCGGACCGGGCGGCGGCGGTACGCGCCGACGGGCACGGCAACCGCTGGTGGCTGGATCCGCTGCACGGCCGCGGCTATCCGCAGGACATGGTCGAGCTGTACGGGGTGGAACTGCCCACCCGGACGGGGGACTTGGCGGCGATCGCGGCGCCACTGGACTGGCTGGGGCTCAACTACTACTTCCGGACCGTGGTCGCCGACGATCCGACCGGAGCACCGCCGTACGCCCGCCAGGTGTACCTGCCCGGGGTGCCGCGCACCGCCATGGACTGGGAGGTGCACCCGGGCGGCCTTGAGACGATGCTGATGCGGTTGACCGAGGAGTACGGCGCCCGCCGCATCCTGGTGACGGAGAACGGATCCGCGTACCCGGACACCGTCGGCCCGGACGACCAGGTCGACGACCCCGAGCGCGCGGCCTATCTGAGCGCCCACCTGGCGGCCTGCGCCCGGGCGGTGCGGCGCGGCGCACCGCTCGCGGGGTACTTCGCCTGGTCGTTGCTGGACAACTTCGAGTGGGCGTACGGCTACGAGAAGCGGTTCGGACTGGTGCATGTGGACTACGGCACGCAGCGGCGGACGGTGAAGGCCTCCGGGCGGCGGTACGCCGAGACGGTCGCCGCGCACCAACGGCGTGCGCAACGGGTGTTGCGGTGAGCTCGCCACCGCGGGCGGGGCGGCCGGAGGACACCTCACGCCGACCGCCCCTGAGTCGGCGCCCCTTACAGTCGCGCGGTGCGCTCGCGCAATCGCTGGGCGCCGGTCTCGGTGAGGGATCCGTACAGGTGCAGCCGGGCGATGCCGCCGTCCGGGAAGGTGTCCAGGCGGACGTGCGTGGTGGCCGGTGCGGTCACCAGGAACCGGTGCACGGTGTCCGGCTGGAGCCGTGTGCGCGGCAGGATCTCGAACCACTCGTCGCGGCCGGCCGTCGCGTCCAGCCCGTAAAGCGCCACCCAGCCGGCCGAGTTGCCCTTGTAGCAGCCGGTGTCGATCTCCACGGCCCGGATCTCCGCGTGCTCGGTGAGCCGGTAGCGGACCCAGTCGTGGCCCTTGTCGCGCCGCCGCCGGGTCTCCCAGCCGTCGTCCATCTTGCGGGAGCGGCCGGGCAGGATGGTGTTGGCGGGCGGTGAGTAGAAGCGGTCGGAGGCGTCCTCGGCGAGGCCGCCGTTCTCCAGCGCGACCACGTCGAACGTGCCGAGCGCGGCAAGCCATTCCGGGTCGGGCGCCACCTCGCCGTACACCCGCAGCCGGGCGATGCCGCCGTCCGGATGCTGGTTCAACCGCAGGTGGGTGAAGCGGCGTTCGACGTCCACCTCGAAGACGTTGGCGGCATGGCCGCCGACGGGAGTGCGCGCGACGATCTCGGTCCACCGGGTGGACGGCGCCAGCAGTTCCTCGGGCGACGCGGACAGCGGCGCGGAGGTGGCCTCGACGCTGACGCTCTGCGGGTAGTTGCCGCGGAAGTGCGCGGTGTCCACGACGAGCCCGCGGATCACACCGGGGGCGCCCAGGCGGATCAGCGCCCAGTCGTGGTCGGCGTCCACCGGATGCGGGGAGTCCGCGCCGGCGCCCCGGCGGCGCCGGGTCTCCCAGCCGTCCATGACCTTGCCCTTGTGCCCGAAGTGCTCGGGGTCGAACACGGGGCGCTCGGGGACCAGCAGGTTCTCCCGCTCGGCGAAGAACTCGTCGCTGGCGGCGATGACTCCGGCGCCGAGGCGGCGGTCCGCGAGGTCGACCAGGTGGTCGAAGGGAACCTCGGCACCGCGGTAGTCGGCATACGGATCGCCGCCACCGTACGGCTTGGCGTCGCCGGTGAAGCGAGTGACCTGCGTCATGCATGCTCCTCGTGTCGTTCGCGTGCGATGAGCCGGCCCCGGGGCCGGGTGGTCACCCCGCGGTCGGCGATGAGTTGTCCGCGCAGCCAGGTGGCGCGTACCACGCCGTGCAGGGTGCGGCCCGCGTAGGCGGTGACCTGGTTGCGGTGGTGCAGGGCGGCCGGGTCGACGGTGAAGGTCTCCTCGGGGGCGAGCACCGCGAAGTCGGCGTCCCGGCCGGGCGCGATGGCACCCTTGCCGCTGAGCCCGACGAGCCGGGCGGGTCCGGTGGACATCCAGCGGGCCACATCGCTGAGGCTGTGGCCGCGCCTTCTGGCCTCGGTCCAGATCGCGGGCAGTCCGAGCTGGAGCGAGGAGATGCCGCCCCACGCCTGGCCGAAGTCGCCGGTGTCCAGGCGCTTGAGGTCGACGGTGGACGGCGAGTGGTCGGAGACCACGCAGTCGATCGTGCCGTCGGCCAGCCCCCGCCAGAGCGCGTCCTGGTTGCCCGCCTCGCGGATCGGCGGACAGCACTTGAACTCCGTCGCCCCGTCCGGGACCTCCTCCGCCGTCAGGGTCAGGTAGTGCGGGCACGACTCGACGGTCAGCCGTACCCCGTCGCGCCTCGCCGCGGCGATCAGCGGCAGCGCGTCACTGGACGACAGGTGCAGTACGTGGACCCGCGCGTCGAGCCGTTTGGCGAGGGCGATCAGCTGCCCGATGGCGGTGTCCTCGGCGGCGCGCGGCCGGGAGGCCAGGAAGTCCGCGTACTTGCGCCCGTGCGGGCGCGGGGCCGAGTCGATCAGCTGCGGATCCTCGGCATGCACGATCAGCAGGCCGCCGAACGAGGCGATCTCCCCCATCGCCGCTTCCAGTTCGGCCGGGGACAGTTGCGGGAACTCGTCCACGCCGGAGTGCAGTAGGAAGCACTTGAACCCGAACACGCCCGCGTCGTGGAGGGGTTGGAGGTCCTTGACGTTGCCGGGTACGGCGCCGCCCCAGAAGCCGACGTCGACATGGACCTTGTCGAAGGCGGTGTTCCGCTTGATGTCCAGCGCTGCCACCGTGGTGGTGGGCGGGATGCTGTTGAGCGGCATGTCGACCAGGGTGGTGACGCCACCGGCCGCGGCGGCGCGGGTGGCCGTCTCGAAGCCCTCCCACTCGGTGCGGCCCGGGTCGTTGACATGGACGTGGGTGTCCACCAGCCCGGGCAGCAGCGCGTCGTCGCCGATGTCCACCAGGCGTGCGCCCGCGGGCACCTCCGCCTCGTACGGCAGGACGTCGGCGATCCGGCCGCCGCTGACCGCGACCGCGGCCGGGCGCTCCCCCTCGGGCGTGACGACCCGCGTCGAACGCAGCACCAGCTCCACGTCGGCCACGCGTTCCCCTCCTCTTCCGCCCACCGGACTTCAACGTTCTGTTGAACGCACTGTTGGACGAATCTTCATCCGCCGAGCAGGGAGCGTCAAGGGTTCACCGGAGGGGTGGCGGAGGTAGTGCGGAAGTTTCAGCTGATTCCACAAAATGGAATCAGCTTTCCGTAGAGTAGAATGTAGCAATGCCCAGTCACGGGCCACCGGCAGCGATCGAAGCGTCGGCGCCCGGTAGGCTGCGGTACTGCCGACGGGCTGCCACCCGGCGGCCCAGCGGCTTCGAGAGGACCGGACGTGCCGTCGATCAGCTCCAGCAGCTCCGCCAACACCCCGAGCGCGACCAGGGCCGCCAACGGGGGCGCCGGAGGCGTGCAGTCACTGGAGCGCGCCTTCGACCTGCTGGAGCGGATGGCCGACGCGGGCGGCGAGGTGGGGCTCAGCGAGCTGTCCGCCAGCAGCGGGCTGCCGCTGCCGACCATCCACCGGTTGATGCGCACCCTGGTCTCCTGCGGCTACGTCCGCCAGCAGCCCAACCGCCGCTATGCGCTGGGTCCCCGGCTGATCCGGCTCGGCGAGAGCGCCTCACGACTGCTCGGCACCTGGGCCAGGCCGTATCTGGCGGAGCTGGTGGAGGCCACCGGCGAGACCGCGAACATGGCGCTGCTCGACGGCGACGAGGTCGTCTATGTGGCGCAGGTGCCCTCACGGCACTCGATGCGGATGTTCACCGAGGTCGGCCGGCGGGTGCTGCCGCACTCCACGGGCGTGGGCAAGGCGCTGCTCGCCGACGTACCGGCGGACGAGGTGCGGGCGCTGCTGGCCCGCACCGGGATGCCCGCGGCGACCGAGAAGACGATCACCGATCCGGACGCGTTCGTCGCGGAGCTGGAGCGGATCCGGGCCGCCGGGTACGCGGTGGACGACAGCGAGCAGGAGATCGGCGTGCGGTGCCTGGCGGTGACGGTGCCGGACTCACCCACGGCTGCCGCCATCTCGATCTCCGGTCCGGCGGGGCGGGTGACCGAGGCGGCACAGGAGCGGATCATTCCGGTACTGCGGGACATCGCCCGGCAGTTGTCGGTCGCCCTGGCCCGACCGGCCTGACACAACGGGTTCGCTAGGGGGCGACACCCCATGGCGGCACCGTCGGGCGGGGAGCCAACGGGCCGAAGAGGTCTATCGCGTTGCGCAGTTCGCGCAGCGCGGGGGAGAGCGCGCTCACCGAGCCCAGCGCACCCGTGATGAGCAGCAGTGAGTAGCGCAGCCGGTCCGCCGCGGGTGCGCCGGTGGAGGTCTGACCGTCGAGCGCGGTCAGTTCCTCCTCGGCTATCTCGCGGTCGGACAAGTGGCCGCGGTAGCCCGCCAGTTCGCGACGCAGCCGGGTGACGGCGGTGCGCAGTTCCGCCACCCGCGGGTCCTCGGGGCCCACCCCGGTCCGGTGGTTCGACACTAGGCACTCCCCTTCGAGCGCAGTAGGCCGGACCAGTAAAGGCGACGCTCCGCACACCGCGCCACACAGAGCGCTAAATACGTCCTAAAAACCTTTGCGTGCGGGGTGATTCGCGGCCTTGTGCACCGCGAATCTCACGCAGGGTCGCATTTTCCGGCGCTGTGCTCACTCGCCGTCACGTCGTGTGATCGTCCATCAAATCCCTGTTCCCCACACCGCACAGAGGTCTCCCGTTTTCACCCCGGGCCGGAAGGGGGTATGCAGGGGGCATGGTGGAACATAACGGCGCCGCTTCCCCGGTGCCCGGTCTGGTACTGGCCGCCGGGACCGGCCGGCGGTTGGGCGGCCGCCCCAAGGCCCTGCTGGCGTACCGCGGCGGCCTGCTGGTGGAGCACGCGGCACGGGTCCTGCGGGACGGCGGCTGCGATCCGGTCCATGTGGTGCTGGGCGCGGCGGCGCGGGAGGTACGGGACCGGGCGAGGGGTCTTGAGCGGTGCGTCCTGGTGGACAACCCCTCCTGGCCGGAGGGCATGGGCTCCTCACTGCGCGTCGGGCTGGAGTCCCTGGCCCCGCTGGGCGCGCCCGCGGCGCTGGTCTCACTGGTGGACCAGCCGGGCATCGGCTCCGATGCCGTCGCCCGGGTCCTCGCCGGGGCGGCGCCGGCGTCACCGGGCACGCTGGCCGCCGCCGCGTACGGCGGCCGGCGCGGCCATCCGGTACTGTTCGGCGCCGATCACTGGCCCGCGATCACCGCCTCCGCGACCGGCGACCAGGGCGCCCGGGCCTATCTAAAAGCCCACGAGAGCGGCATCACACTCGTCGAGTGCGGGGACATCGCCGCGCCCTACGACATCGACACCCCCGCCGACCTGCGGCTCCTCTTGGACGATCTTCCCGGCGCCGAGCGGACCTGACGCCCCCCCCTGCACTCGGTGCCACAAACCGTTGATCTTCCACTATGCAGAAACTATGCTCCACCCAGCAGAAGCCTCGGCCGGGCCGCACACCTCGCCGCGGCCGCACTGCCGCCGTACCCACGATGCACGGCACCCCGTGCCGCCACCGCGCCACCGCCGCACACGGTCCGCGCGGGAAGGAGTGACCGCCATGTCCGCAGCAGCGCCACAGGAACCGGCCGTCGTCGTCGCCGCCGGAACCGTCCCGCGATCCGAGGAGGTGCTGACCGACGAGGCGCTGACGTTCGTCGCCGCCTTGCACCGCCGGTTCACGCCGCGCCGGTCCGAACTGCTGGCCCGCCGCAGGGAGCGCCGCGACGAGATCGCCCGCACCGCCCGCCTGGACTTCCTTCCGGAGACCGCCGCGATCCGCGACGGCGACTGGCGGGTGGCCCCCGCACCGGAGGCGCTGAACGACCGTCGGGTGGAGATCACCGGCCCCACCGACCGCAAGATGACGATCAACGCGCTGAACTCCGGCGCCAGGGTGTGGCTCGCGGACTTCGAGGACGCGTCCGCGCCCACCTGGGAGAACGTCGTACTGGGCCAGCTCAACCTGATCGACGCCTACGAGCGGCGGATCGACTTCACCACCCCCGAGGGCAAGTCCTACGCGCTGCGCCCCGACGAGGAGCTGGCCACCGTGGTCATGCGCCCGCGCGGCTGGCACCTGGACGAGCGCCACCTGGTGGTGGACGGCGAGCCGGTGCCGGGCGCGTTCGTGGACTTCGGCCTGTACTTCTTCCACAACGCCCAGCGGCTGCTGGCCAAGGGCAAGGGGCCCTACTTCTACCTGCCGAAGACCGAGTCGCACCTGGAAGCCCGGCTGTGGAACGACGTCTTCGTCTTCGCCCAGGACTACCTGGGCGTTCCGCAGGGCACCATCCGGGCCACCGTGCTGATCGAGACCATCACCGCGGCGTTCGAGATGGAGGAGATCCTCTACGAACTGCGCGACCACGCCAGCGGGTTGAACGCGGGGCGCTGGGACTACCTGTTCTCGATCGTGAAGAACTTCCGTGACGGCGGGGAGAAGTTCGTCCTCCCGGACCGCAACGCGGTCACCATGACCGCGCCGTTCATGCGCGCCTACACCGAACTGCTGGTCCGCACCTGCCACAAGCGCGGCGCGCACGCCATCGGCGGCATGGCCGCGTTCATCCCCTCGCGCCGCGATCCGGAGGTCAACGCCAAGGCGCTGGAGAAGGTCAAGGCCGACAAGGACCGTGAGGCGGCCGACGGCTTCGACGGTTCCTGGGTCGCCCACCCCGACCTGGTGCCGGTGGCCCGCGCCAGCTTCGACGCGGTGCTCGGCGACCGGCCCAACCAGAAGGACCGGCTGCGCGAGGACGTCCATGTCACCGCCGGTCAGCTGCTCGCCATCGACTCGCTGGACGCCAGGCCGACGTACGAGGGGCTGCGCAACGCGGTGCAGGTCGGCATCCGCTACATCGAGGCCTGGCTGCGCGGGCTCGGCGCGGTGGCCATCTTCAACCTGATGGAGGACGCGGCGACCGCCGAGATCTCCCGCTCGCAGATCTGGCAGTGGATCAACGCGGGCGTCGTCCTCGACAACGGCGAGAAGGCCACCGCCGAGCTGGCCCGCCGGGTCGCCGCCGAGGAACTGGCCGCGATCCGCGCGGAGATCGGCGACGAGTCGTTCGCCGCCGGCAGCTGGCAGCAGGCCCACGACCTGCTGCTGCAGGTCGCCCTGGACGAACGGTACGTGGACTTCCTGACCCTTCCCGCCTACGAGTTGCTCGGCTGACGCTCGGCGGCGGCGGGGTTACGGAACATCAGTCCCGCAGCCGTACGACGCGGTGCATACCGAGGAAGGCGTGCGGCGCGCCGCCGCCGTCGTCGGGGACGAAGCACAGCAACGCGTAGGTGCCGCGCCGCAGATGGCGCGGATGGACCAGGACGGTACGGCCGGGCGCGATGGCGCCGAGTCCGGACGGCTCGCCGGTGAACGGTGACCGTCCGGACACCGGGCCGTGCGCCAGCGCGTTGAAGTACCTGGCCAGTTCGGCGTCGGTGGTGCCGTACCGGACGCGCTGGATCTGCATCTCGTGGATCTCGGTCGAGATGTTGCGCACCAGGAACGTGCCGTGCGCGTTGTCCACGTCCTGCGGGCGGAAGCGCGGACCGGCGTCGGTGTCCACGGCGAGCACCCGTCCGGTCGGGGTGCGCCGCAGCTGCCCATAGCGGCAGGGGCCGTGCAGCCGCAGTGCCTCCACCTCGGCGTCGGGGCCGGGGTGGCGGCGGAAGGCGGTGAGGTCCAGCAGGTAGACCCAGCCCGCGGTGATCGACTCGGTGAACTCCACCGGCACCCCCCGGGTGACGAAGGCGCCGCCCAGCGGCTCGGCGTCGCCCCGTACCGCGTGGATACCGGCGGCCGCGGTCCGCGGATCGCTGCTGACCGCGTTCACCAGGTCCTCCAGCACCCGCCGGGGCCGCACCCCGCGCTTGGGCCGGAACAGTTGGAGCTGCCGCCCGCGCCGGTCGCTGGTGTGCGCCTGGAACGTGACGTTTCCGCACTGGTGGTGCCGGGGCGCCCGGATGCCCGAACGGCTGATCCGTACGTCGATCCCGTGGTGCCGGAGCTGGGGGCGCGCGCCGACCGGGTGGGCCCCGGCGACGGTGGCGGCGAGCGCCACAGCGGTGACGGCGGCGGCTCTGGCGCCGCGCCGCAACGGTTCGATGCCCATGACAGCCCCTTCTGGTGTGGCTCGCGTCACATCAGAACACCGACCAGGGCGGATGCCAATCGACCATGCGGGCGGATCTTCGCGGGCGGCGGCCTCAGGACGGCACCGGCTCACTGACCGGGTCCACCGGGTCCACCGGCTCCACCGGCTGCGCCGGTGTGCGGCCCAGATGGTGGAAGACCACGTTGAGCACGACGGCCACCAGACAGCCCATGCTGACACCGGAGTTGAGCACGATCCGCAGATGCGGATCCACCCCGTCGTAGAAGTCGGGGGCGACGATCGGGATGATGCCGATGCCCAGGGCGACGGCCATGATCAGCAGATTGTCGCCGTTGTCCAGGTCCGCCTCGGCGAGCGTCTTGACACCACTGGCCGCGACCGTGCCGAACAGCACGACGCCCGCACCGCCCAGCACCGGCCCCGGCACCAGGGCGATCAGCGAGGCCAGCACCGGGCACAGTCCCATCAGGAGCAGGATGAGGCCGCCGGCGGCGACCACGAACCGACTGCGCACCCGGGTGATCGCCACCAGGCCGATGTTCTGCGCGAAGGCGCTGTTGGCGAAGCCGTTGAAGAGCGGGCTGATGGCGCTGCCGAGCGTGTCGGCACGCAAGCCCGCCGCCAACACCGCCTCGTCCGCGGGCTTTTCCACCACCTTGCCCAACGCCAGGATGTCCGCCGTCGACTCGGTCAGGCAGACAAGCATGACCACGCACATCGAGACGATGGCCGGAAGCTGGAACTGCGGCGCACCGAAGTGGAACGGGGTGGGGAAGCCGATGAGGCCCGCCCTGCCGAGCGGGCTGAAGTCGGTGGCGCCGAACGGAATCGCGATCAGGGTTCCGGCGACCAGCCCGATGAGCACCGCGATCTGCCGGAGGAAGCCGGTCAGCGTCCGCCGCAGCACGAGCACGATGGCCAGGGTGATGACGGCCAGCGCGATGTCGGAGACGCTGGCCGCGGGGTGCGCCGGATCGTTTCCTGCGGCCCATCCGATGGCGACCGGCAGCAGCGAGACGCCTATCAGGGTGATCACCGAGCCGGTGACCACGGGCGGGAAGAACCGGACGAGCCTGCTGAAGTACGGGGCGACGAAGAAGCCGAGGACTCCGGCGACCATCACCGCGCCGAACATCACCGGCAGGCTGTCACGGTGCGGTGTGGTGTTGGCGATCGCCACCAGCGGTGCCACACCGGCGAACGAGACACCGTTGACGAACGGCAGCCTGGCACCGACCTTCCAGAAGCCGAGGGTCTGCAACAGCGTGGCGATGCCCGCCGTGAACAGGCTGGCGCCGACCAGGAAGGTCAACTGGGCGCCCGACAGTCCACACGCCTTGCCGACCACCAACGGTGGCGCGACCACCCCGGCGTACATGGCGGCGACATGCTGCAGACCGCTGGTGACGAGCTTGAGTGGGGGGAGGGTCTGATCGACCGGATGTTTGCGCTCTGCGATTGCTGGAGCCGGGTTGGCGACCACGGTGCTCCTCCTGTCGGTTACACGCTCTCGCGCGGGTTTCAGGGAGGTGGTGCGGGTCGAGGGGTTGGGGGTAGAAATGCGCCGCCCCCTGCCGTGACCATCCGGCACGGGGGCGGCGCGGCCGACCGGGGACCGTCCTCCTCAGTCGGTGTCGTGGCGGGCGTCAGTCGGTGAGCCCGGCGATCCTCGCCAGGCGTTGGGCCTCGGCGCGGGTGGTGCGGGCGATGGCGTCCTCGTCGACGGTCACGAGTCGACCGTGCTCCACCACCGGCTTGCCGTCGGTGAGCAGCAGGGTCAGTGGTGCGGCGGCGCCGAAGACCAGCGCCGCGACCGGGTCGGCGATGGACGAGTGGAGCACTCCGTCGAGCTTCCACAGCGCCAGGTCCGCGAGCTTGCCCGGTTCGATGGAGCCGATCTCCCGCTCCCGGCCCAGCACCCGGGCGCCGCCCATGGTGCCAAGCCGCAGCGCCTGGCGGGCGTTGAGCGCCTTCTCGCGGTGCTCGCCGAGCCGGTTGACCAGCAGGGCGTTGCGCAGTTCGGTGCCCAGTTCGCCGGACTCGTTGGAGGCGGTGCCGTCCACGCCGAGGCCGACCGGCACTCCGGCTGCCAGCATGTCGGGCACCCTGGCGATCCCGGCGGCCAGCCGGGCGTTGGAGGACGGGCAGTGGGCGACACCGGTACCGGTCTCGGCGAACTTGGCGATGTCGGAGTCGTTCATGTGCACGCAGTGCGCCATCCACACGTCCTCCCCCAACCACCCGGTGGACTCCAGGTAGTCGGTGGGCCCCATGCCGAACAGCTCGTGGCAGAACTTCTCCTCCTCCACCGTCTCGCTGCCGTGGGTGTGCAGCCGCACGCCCTTGGCACGGGCCAACACGGCGGCCTCGCGCAGCAGTTCGGTGGAGACCGAGAACGGCGAGCAGGGCGCCACGCCGATCCGCAGCATCGAGTCGAAGGACGCGTCGTGCCAGCGGTCGATCGCCTCCTCGGTCGCGGCCAGCGCGGCCTCGGTGGACTCCACGGCGAAGTCCGGGGGCAGGCCGCCGTCCGAGATGCCGCGGTCCATCGAGCCTCGGGTCGGCGAGAACCGCACTCCCATCTCGGCGGCGGCGCGGATCTCGGCACCGAGCAGATCGCCGGCGCCGCGCGGGAAGACGTAGTGGTGGTCCATCGCGGTGGTGGTGCCGGACAGTGCCAGCGCGGCCAGTGAGCCCTGGGCCGCCGCGTGGACCATCGGCTCGTCGATCCGCGCCCAGACGGGGTAGAGGGTGACCAGCCAGTCGAACAGGTTGCAGTCCTGGGCCAGGCCGCGGGTGATCCACTGGTAGAAGTGGTGGTGGGTGTTGACCAGGCCGGGGGTGAGCAGATGGCCTTCGCCGTCGACGCGCCGTACCACGTCGCCCAGACCGGCCGGGGCGGGTCCCGCGCCGACCGACTCGATGCGGTTGCCCGCGATGACCACATGGCCTCGGGCGTACTCGCTGCCGTGCTGGTCGACGGTGGCGATGGCGCAGTTCTCGATGACGATGCGCGCCGTCGCGCCGCCTTGGGCTGCCGGTGCTGCCATGGTGCTTCCTCGTTCTGTTCGTTGGCGGTCGGGCACGGCATGGCCCTGGGGATTTGAGTGCCGGAGCCGGGCGGGGCGGTCGAGGAGGCCGCCCCACCCGTCGGGTGCTCCGGGTGCCGAGTGTGCGGAGGGTCTGTCAGAGGTTGGTCATGTCCATCGGTATCCGGGCTTCGACGCCGTCACGCAGCACGGTCGCCTCGATCAGGCCGTACGGGCGGTCCGCGGCGAAGTACACCTCGTTGTCGTTCTTGAGGCCGAACGGCGCCAAGTCCACCAGGAAATGGTGGTTGTTGGGCAGCGAGAAGCGGATCTCGTCCACCTCCGAGCGGCTGTTGATCACGCGCGAGCCCATCTGGTACAGCGTCTGCTGCAGCGAGAGGCTGTAGGTCTCGGCGAAGGCCTGGAGTATGTGCTTCCTTGCCTGGGCGTACGAACGCTCCCAGTTGGGCGCGCGGTCCTCGTCGCTGGTCCAGTTGTAGCGCCACCAGGCGCTGACGTCGGTGGCCAGGATGCGGTCGTTGGTCTCTTTGAGCGTGGTGTACTTGTCCTTCACATAGCCCCAGAACTCCGAGTGGGTGGAGTTCAGCACGGTGAGGTCCTTGAGTCCGGCCAGCACCTCCCACCGCTCGCCGTCGAAGGTGATCTGGGCGGTGCGGACCTCCTGGCCCTTGCGGACGAAGGAATGCTTCACCTCGTCGGCGCCGATGAAACGCGAGTTGCCGTCCGCGGTCTCGATCCGCTCCCAGGCGTACTCCTCTATCCGGATGCGCGCCCGCCTGATCGGCTGCTGGCTGGTGACGAAGTGCCGGGCGAGGTGGATGCCGAACTGCTCGGCGGAGTCGATCCCGTACTCCTTCGCGAAGGCGAAGACCGTGTTCTTGGTGGTGTCCGTGGGCAGTACGTTGGCGTTGCTGCCCGAGTAGTGGACCTCCTCCATGTCACCGGACAGGGCGACGGAGACGTTGAGGTCCTTGATGTGGTGGGTGTCGCCGTCCCGCGTGATCCTTACGACGCGGTTCTCCGCTTTGCCGTACTGGTTCTGGCCGAGAATCGTGGGCATTGTCTGCTAGCTCCCTCGGTAAACGGAGTAGCCGAACGGGTTGAGCAGCAGCGGTACGTGATGGTGCTCGCCCGGTCGTACGGCGAAGGTGACCGTCACTTCGGGGAAGAACGGACCGCTGTCCCGATTCGCGGGGGCGTCCTGCTGCACATCGGCTTGCTTCTTCTCGAAGTACGGCTCGACCTCGAAGAGGAGCCGTACATGGGTGGTGCCCTCGGGGAGGGCGGGCAGGTCCTTGCAGCGCCCGTCGGCGTCCGTGCTGGAGGCGCCGTGCACGGTCCAGTCGGCGTGGGCGCCGCCGCGGACCGACAGCCGCACGGGTACGCCCTCGGCCGGGCGGCCGACGCTGGTGTCCAGGACGTGCGTGGACACGGAGGTGTCCGTCATGACGGGTCTCCTTCCGCCGATGCCAGGCGGGTCAGCCGGATACGGTTGATCTTCCCCAGTTCGCCGCGGACGATCTCCCGCTCCTGTTCCGAAGTGTTGCCGATCCGGGCCCTGGCCGCGTCCCTCATCTGCTCGCCGGTAAGCCCGGTGGCGCAGATCAGGAAGACATGCCCGAACCGCTCCTGGTAGGCCAGGTTGAGTTCGAGCAGTTCGGCCCTCAGCCGGTCCGACGCCCCGGCCATACCGCGCTGTTCACGCGCCGAGGCGGGGTCGCCGGGCTTGGGGCGGCCGATCGGCGGATGGCCGGCCATCGCCTCGCCGAGGTCCTCGGCGGTCATCTCGCGCAGCGCGGAGTCGCTCGCCGCGAACAACGCCTCCGCGTCGGGGTACGGGCGCTCGGCGAGTACCGCGGCCGCCCAGGCGGTGGAGGCGCAGACCTCGCGCAGCAGTCGGGCGGCGGTCTCGTCGTCGACGGCGTTGAGGCGGGCGAGGCCCGCGGTGGAACGAGAAGTCATCTGCGGCCTCCAGGGCCTGCTGGACCGGGCTTGCCGGAAAGCTAGATCCAGCCGACACGCGCCGTCAACACTTTGTTGAACTTTCTGCGACAGAAAGAGCCGCCACCCGGGACAAAACCGGGCGGCGGCTCCAGAATCGCTGGTCACGCGGCGTGTACGGGCGGTTACTCGCCGCCCTTCGCGGCGTTCTCGCGGTTGAGGTAGTTGTACACGGTGAAGCGGCTGACCCCGAGCGCGGAGGCCACCGTCTCCACTCCGTGCCGCACCGAGAAGGCGCCGCGCTCCTCCAGGATCCGCACCACCGTCTGCTTCTCCTTGCGGTCCAGTGCGGCGAGCGGGCGGCCCTGGCGGCGCTCCAGGTCGGCCAGGATGTGATCGAGCGAGTCGGCTATGTGCGGCAGCCGCACGGCGACCACCTGCTCACCCTCCCAGCTGAGCACCACGTCGTCACCCCGCGCGGCGTCCGGCGGGACCATCTCGCCACCCATGGCGTCGACCAGCGGCTTGACGGCGTCGACCAGCGGGTGGGAACCGGGCGCGGTCATGCTCACCCCTCCCCCTCGTCCACCACGTTGAGCTGGAGGGACACCCGGGTCGCGCCCGCGTCCAGACTGCGCTCCAGCAGGTCGCGGACGGCGGCCAGCACCGCCTCGGCCGATCCCTCCGCGGTGTTGCCGAACGGACCGACGTCCACCCGGTCCAGATCGGCCGCCTGCACCACCTCGCGCGCCACCACCGCATGTCGCGGGGCCTCGTCGAGGTCGAACGGCTCCGTTGTGAACTCAACCCTCAATCGCACGCCCTCAACCTAACCGGTTCCGTGCGCGGCTCGACGCCGGCACTTGACACTCGCCGCACCCATCCCCCACTCTTCCAATACGCAGAAACTAACTTCCGCGATACGAAATAGATCGCAATGGAAGACAGTGCGATTCCGGAAAGGGGCGCATCCCGGTGGGTTTCCCTGACACGCGCTTCGATGTGAACCTGTCGATCCTCTTCACCGAACTCCCGTTGCTGGAGCGCCCCGCGGCCGCGGCGGCGGCCGGGTTCACCGCGGTGGAGCTGTGGTGGCCGTGGGTCGACGCGCCCACTCCCGACCAGGCGCAACTCGACGCCCTGCGGGACGCGTTGCGCACCGCGGGCACCCGGTTGGTCGGCCTGAACTTCTACGCCGGACAGCTTCCCGGCCCGGACCGCGGAGCGCTGTCGATCCCCGGCGCCGAGTCGGACCGCTTCCGCGACAACGTCGACGTGGCCGCCGAGTTCGCGCGGTCGGTCGGCTGCACGGCGCTCAACGCGCTCTACGGCAACCGGATGGACGGCGTCGATCCGGCCGTCCAGGACGAACTCGCCCTGGAGAACCTGGTGTTGGCGGCCCGCGCCGCCGACCGGGTGGGCGCGGTGCTGCTGATCGAGGCGCTCAACGCCCCCGAGTCCCCGCGCTGCCCGATCGTCAGCGCACCGCGGGCGATCGAGGTGGTGGACCGGGTCAACGCCGCCACCGGCCTGGGGAACGCCAGGTTCCTGATGGACCTGTACCACCTGTCGATGAACGGCGAGGACCTGCACGAGGTCATCGACCGCTACACCGACAAGACCGGTCACGTACAGATCGCCGACAACCCGGGCCGAGGCTTCCCCGGCACCGGCGAACTCGACTTCGACGACCTGCTGGGCCGTCTGCGCAAGGCCGGATACGACGGCTGGGTCGGCCTTGAGTACAAGCCGGGCGACGGCCCGAGCGCGGACGCGTTCGAGTGGCTGCCCAGGTCGCGGCGCGCCGCACACCACTGACTTCCCGTAACACCCGAAGGGCACCCCCAAATGACCAACGCACTCGCGGCCTCCGCCCGACCGACCCGCCCGACGATCGGCTGGATCGGGCTGGGCATCATGGGCTCCCCCATGGCCGAGAACCTCATCAAGGCCGGGTACCAGGTGACCGGCTACACGCTGGAGCAGGCCAAGCTGGAACGGCTGGCGGCGAACGGCGGCACCGCCGCCGCCTCGATCGCCGAGGCGGTCCGGGAGGCCGACGTCATCATCACCATGGTCCCGGCCTCCCCGCAGGTGGAGGCGATCGCCTACGGCGAGCACGGGATCCTGGAGAACGCCAGGCCCGGAGCGCTGCTGATCGACATGTCGTCGATCACCCCGCAGACCTCCGTCGACCTGGCCGAGAAGGCCGCCGAGAAGGGCATCCGGGTGCTGGACGCCCCGGTCTCCGGCGGTGAGGCCGGGGCCATCGAGGCGGTGCTGTCCATCATGGTCGGCGGCGAGCAGGCCGACTTCGAGCAGGCCAAGCCCATCTTCGAGGCGCTCGGCAAGACGATCGTGCTGTGCGGTCCGCACGGCGCCGGCCAGACGGTCAAGGCCGCCAACCAGCTCATCGTCGCCGTCAACATCCAGGCGTGCGCCGAGGCGGTGGTCTTCCTGGAGAAGTCGGGAGTGGACCTCGCGGCCGCGCTCGACGTGCTCAACGGCGGCCTGGCGGGCTCGACCGTACTGACCCGCAAGAAGGGCAACTTCCTCAACCGGGACTTCAAGCCGGGCTTCCGGATCGACCTGCACCACAAGGACATGGGCATCGTCACCGACGCCGCCCGCAACGTGGGCGCCGCGCTGCCGGTCGGCGCGGTCGTCGCCCAGCTGATCGCCTCGCTGCGCACCCAGGGCGACGGCGGCCTGGACCACTCCGCGCTGCTGCGCTGCGTGGAGCGGCTGTCCGGCCAGAAGGTGGAGGGCTGACCGCCATGGTTGCCAAGAAGATCCCCGCCATGCAGGCGGCCGTCCAGATCATGAAGGACGAGGGTGTCGACATCGCCTTCGGCTGCCCCGGCGCCGCGATCCTCCCGCTGTACAAGGCGATGGAGGTGGTGGGCGGTATCGACCACCTGACGGTCCGCCACGAAGAGGGCGCGACCCACATGGCGGACGGCTGGGCGCGCACCAACGGCAGGGTCGGGGTGGCGATCGCCACTTCGGGCCCCGGCGCCACCAACCTGATCACCGGTCTGTACACCGCGCAGGCCGACTCGATCCCGATGGTCTGCATCACCGGCCAGGCGGTCTCCCCCAAGCTGCACCAGGAGGCCTTCCAGGCGGTCGACATCGTGGAGATCGCCAAGCCGGTCACCAAGTGGGCGGTGCAGGTCAAGGAGGCGGCGCAGATCCCGTGGATCTTCCGCGAGGCCTTCCGGACCGCCCGTGAGGGCCGTCCCGGGCCGGTGCTGATCGACATCCCGCTGGACAAGGGCCGGCAGGAGATCTGGTACGACGCCGAGATCGACGCACCGCTGCCGGTCACGGCCGTCGCGCCCCACGCGCCGCGCGTCGAGGCCGCGTTGGACCTGCTGCTGGCCGCCGAGCGGCCGCTGATCCTGGCGGGCGGCGGCGTGATCCTGTCCGAAGCGTGCGAAGTGCTAAGGGAGTTGGTGGAGCACCTGCGGGTGCCGTTCCAGGTGACCCTGATGGGCAAGGGTGCCATCGCGGACGACCACGAGCTGAACCTGGGCACCACCGGCATCCAGACCTCGCAGAAGTACGCCAACGCGTCCTTCCTGGAAGCGGACTTCGTGCTCGCTGTCGGCGCCCGGTTCGGCGACCGGCACACCGGCGCGAACATCGACACCTACAAGGGCGACCGCACGTTCGTCCATGTGGACATCGAACCGGGCCAGTTGGGCCGGGTCATCGAACCGGACCTTGGCATCGTCTCGGACGCCCGGCTGTTCCTCGAAGCGCTGCTGGCCACCGCGAAGCGGCGGGCCGCCAAGGCCGACGTGGAGCCGTGGATCGAGCGGTGCCAGGAGCTCAAGCGCACCCTGGTGCGCCGGGAGGACTTCGACACCACCCCGATCAAGGCGCCCCGGGTCTACAAGGAGATCAACGAGATCTTCGACGAGGACACCTACTTCGTCACCGCCATCGGCCTGTACCAGATCTGGGGCGGCCAGCACCAGAAGGCCCACCGCCCGCGGCACTACCAGGTCTGCGGCCAGGCGGGACCGCTGGGCTGGGAGATTCCGGCCGCGATCGGCGTCAAGAAGGCGCTGCTGAGCGAGGGCCGGGACAACGAGGTGGTCGGCATCGTCGGCGACTACGGCTTCCAGTACATGGTCGAGGAACTCGCGGTCGCCGCCCAGTACAACGTGCCGTACGTGCTGATCATGCTCAACAACGAGTACCTGGGCCTGATCCGCCAGGCGTCGATCGGTTACGACATGAACTACCAGGTCGACATCCACTACGACGAGTACGGCTCCGACAACGTCAAGCTCATGGAGGCGTACGGCTGTTCCGGACGCCGGGTCTGGGAGCCCGGTGACATCCGCTCGGCCATCGAGTGGGCCCGCAAGGAGGCCGTCTCGACCTCCCGGCCGGTGCTGGTCGAGATCATGATCGAGCGCGAGGCCAACACCCCGCACGGCCCGAACATCGACTCCGTCAAGGAGTTCGAGCCCGCGCCGTAGTGCGCACAGAGCTCCGTCCGGCGGCGCGCCGACCTGTCCTGTCGCGCCCAAGCGCGCCGCCGGGCGGAACCATTGACATTTTGTTGAAGCCGTTCGTAATGTCCCGGGACACCTGACCCACGGACCCCCATCGGAAGGTCCCCATGCCCAAGCCCACACTCACCACCGAGTCCGGCGCCCCGGTCGCCGACAACCAGAACTCCGCCACCGCGGGCGTCGGCGGACCGCTGCTCCTCCAGGACCAGCACCTGCTGGAGAAGCTCGCCCGCTTCAACCGCGAGCGGATACCGGAGCGAGTCGTACACGCCCGAGGCTCGGGCGCGCACGGCCACTTCGAGGTGACCGACGACGTCACCGGCTTCACCCGGGCCGCGTTCCTGTCCGAGGTCGGCAAGCGCACCGACATCTTCATCCGCTTCTCCACGGTCGCGGGCAACCTCGGCGCCGCGGACGCGGTACGCGACCCGCGCGGTTTCGCCGTGAAGTTCTACACCGAGGAGGGCAACTACGACCTCGTCGGCAACAACACCCCGGTGTTCTTCATCAAGGACCCGGTGAAGTTCCCCGACTTCATCCACTCGCAGAAGCGCGACCCGTTCACCGGCATCCAGGAGCCGGACAACGTGTGGGACTTCTGGGCGCACGCCCCCGAGGCGACGCACCAGGTGACCTGGCTGTTCGGGGACCGCGGCATCCCGGCCTCGTACCGGCACATGAACGGCTACGGCTCGCACACCTACCAGTGGGTCAACGAGGCGGGTGCGGCGTTCTGGGTGAAGTACCACTTCAAGACCAACCAGGGCATCCGCTGCCTGTCCGGCGAGCAGGCCGCCGAATTGGCCGGAAAGGACCCGGACAGCCACCAGCGCGACCTGGTGCAGGCGATCGAACGCGGCGTCAAGCCGTCCTGGACGCTCTACGTGCAGATCATGCCGGTGGCCGAGGCGGCCGACTACCGCTTCAACCCGTTCGACCTGACCAAGGTCTGGCCGCACGCCGACTACCCACTGCACCGCGTCGGCCGCCTGGTGCTGGACCGCAACCCGGACAACGTTTTCGCCGAGGTCGAGCAGTCGGCGTTCTCCCCGAACAACTTCGTGCCCGGCATCGGCCCGTCCCCGGACAAGATGCTCCAGGGACGGCTGTTCGCCTACGCCGACGCGCACCGCTACCGACTGGGCGTCAACCACACCCAACTGCCCGTCAACGCACCGAGGAACCCGGCGCTCAACTACGGCCGGGACGGCTTCATGGCGACCAACCCGCAGGGGCGGCGGGCCAAGAACTACGAGCCCAACTCCTATGACGGCCCGGTGCAGACCGACCAGCCGCTGGCCGCCGCCCTCGCCGTGTCCGGCCACACCGGTACGCACCCGGCACCCGAGCACACCAAGGACGACCACTTCTTCCAGGCCGGCGAGCTGTACCGGCTGATGTCGCCGGAGGAGCGGTCCCGGCTGGTGGCCAACATCGCCGGAAGCCTCTCCCAGGTCAGCCGGGACGATGTGATCGAGGCCAACCTCGCCCACTTCCACGCCGCCGACCCGGAGTACGGCAAGCGGGTCGAGGCCGCCGTGCGCGAACTGCGCGAAGGCTGATCCCCGAGGGGGACCAGATAGAGGGGGGCACCAACTCGCCCGCGCCGTCGGCCTCTTCTGAGGGGTGGAGGACCGGCGGTGCGGGCGTACCGCTCCGCCCCCGACCAGAAGCCGCCCTGGCGGCCGGCGTCTGTGCGGGCGTCAGCCGCCGGGGCCGCCTGCCGGGACCGCGAGCGCGGCCCCGGATATGGTGGTAACACGACCGCCCTCCGGATCGGATCCGCCTGGAGCTCCGCAATGGCCGAAAGCGTGCCCGTCCGCTGCCCCGCCTGCCGCCGTGAACACGGGTTCACCCCGCCGACCTACCCGTGTCCGTGCGGCGCCCCGGTGAACATCGCCGTGCTGCGCGGCGGCGTGCCCACCCTGGTGCTGCACCGGACCTGGAAGGACTCCTGGGTGACGCTGCGCTGCCCGTCGTGCGGGCGGGACGACGACTGGCCGCAGCCCGAACTCGGGTGCTCCTGCGGCGCCGTGATCCGGCTCCCGATCGACCGGGGCCCGTCCGACCTGGCGTCCGGCGAGTCGCAGCCGGCCGCCCTCCAGCACACCGGCACCTCCGGCGCCGCGCACACCGGCGTACCGCAGCCGGTGCGGCGGCCTCCGTTCCGCCCGGTGACCATCCGCACCGGCGGTGACGCGGTCACCGCCGCGTCGCAGTACCTGAAGTGGCTTGGCTTCGCCGATGTGGCCGTGGCCGCCGACCGTTCGGCGACCGGGATCGACCTGCGCGGCGACGGTGTGGTGGCGCAGATCGATCCGGCCACCCGGCCGACTCCGCTGCGGGACGTCGAGACGCTCTGGCTCAACTCGCTGAACGAGGACCGCGCCGGGGCGTTCTTCTCGTTGGCCGGTTACGCGCACGACGCCCGGCTGCGCGCCGACCAGCTCGGGGTTCCGCTGTTCGTGATGGACCTGACCGGCACCCCGCAACCGGTCAACGACGCCGCCGACCACCTGATCCGCACCGCGCCCGGCGGCAGACCGGCGTGAGCGGACCGGCCCGAGCGGGCCGGTACAAGCGGACCGGCCTGGCACGGTGGGCCGCTCCCCACCGTGCCAGGCCGGTGTCTGTCCGCGCCGGTCAGTCACCGGTGTTGGTGGCCCAGATCGGCGATCCCGCCTTGTCGTAGACGACCGCGTTGCCGTCGTCCTGCACGGCCAGGTACGCACCGTCGTTGCCGTCGGTGTTGGACGCCCACACCGGGCGCTCGCTCTCGTCGTACAGCACGACGTTGCCGTCGCCCTGCACCTTCAGGATGTTCCCGTGCGACCAGGCGTTCTCCGCCTGCCACGCGGGCTTGTTGTCCTTGTAGAGCACCAGGTTGCGGTCCTCCTGTAGCCGCAGCAGGGTCCGGCCGTTGCCCGAGGTCAGCGCTTCGTTCAGGGTGATCTGCGTGCCCGCGTGGAAGATGGCGTCGCTCATCGTCTCCCCCTTCGACTCGGCTTGCCCGATGGCCCGTGTGGGCCGCGGTGGAAACGTACGCGGGCCGAACGCGCCACCGACAGACAGGAATCCGTCACCTCACCATGAACAGGTGCCAACGGCGCACTTCGGGCGCGGTGTTGGCCCGTGCGCGCCGGGGGCGCTCAGCGCAGGTCCTGTTCACGGAACTCGCGGTCCGACACCACCCCGCCCGCCGCCCGTTCGCGCAGCTCGATCCGGCGGATCTTGCCGGAAACGGTCTTCGGCAGCTCGGCGAACTCCAGCACCCGGATCCGCTTGTACGGCGCCAGCACCGCCCGCGAGTGGGCGAAGACGGCCTTCGCCGTCGCCGCGTCCGGCGCCCAGCCCTCGGCCAGCACCACATACGCCTTCGGCACGGCGAGCCGCACCGGGTCCGGTGACGGCACGACGGCGGCCTCGGCCACCGCCTCGTGCTCCAGCAGCGCACTCTCCAGCTCGAACGGGCTGATCTTGTAGTCGGACGCCTTGAACACGTCGTCGGCGCGCCCGATGTAGGTGATGTAGCCGTCGGCGTCCCGGGATCCGATGTCACCGGTGCGGTAGTAGCCTCCCTCGGTGGCCGCCGCGGTGCGCTCCTCGTCGCCCGCGTAGCCGGTCATCAGGCCGACCGGCCGCCGGGTCGACAGGTCCAGGCAGATCTCGCCCTCCTCGCCCGGCTCGCCGCTGACCGGATCGACCAGCGCCACCGCGTAGCCGGGTACCGGGCGGCCCATCGAGCCCGGCTTGAGCGGCTGACCGGGGGTGTTGCCGATCTGCAGGGTGGTCTCGGTCTGCCCGAAGCCGTCCCGGACCGTCACTCCCCATACCCGCCTCACATGCTCGATCACCTCGGGGTTGAGCGGCTCACCGGCGGCCACCACCTCCCGTGGCGGCGTGCCCAACTGCCGCAGGTCGGCCTGGATCAGCATCCGCCACACGGTGGGCGGGGCGCAGAAGCCGGTCACCCCCGCGCGGTCCATCTCGGCCATCAGCCGGGCCGGGTCGAAGCGGGTGTAGTTGTGCACGAACACCGTCGCCTCGGCGTTCCACGGCGCGAACAGGCTGCTCCAGGCGTGCTTGGCCCAGCCCGGCGAGGAGATGTTCAGATGCACGTCGCCCGGCCGCAGTCCGATCCAGTACATCGTCGTCAGGTGACCCACGGGATAGGACACATGGCTGTGCTCGACCAGCTTGGGCAGTGCGGTGGTGCCCGAGGTGAAGTAGAGCATCAGGGTGTCGTCGGCACTGGTCGGCCCGTCCGGCCGGAACGCGCGGTCGGCGCCGTACGCGTCCTCGTAGGCGAGCCACCCGGCGGGCGCGCCGCCGACCGCGATACGGGTGTAGTCGCCGGGCACACCGTCGAACTTCCCGGTGTCCGCGGCGCGTACCAGCACATGGCGGGCGGCGCCGCGCACGACGCGGTCGGTGAGGTCGGCCGGGCCGAGCAGCGGGGTGGCCGGGATGACGACCGCGCGCAGCTTCATCGCGGCCAGCACGGTCTCCCACAACTCGGTCTGGTTGCCGAGCATCACCACGATCCGGTCACCGGCCCGGACGCCCACCGACCGCAGCCAGTTGGCGACCTGGTTGGAGCGTTCGGCCAACTCCCTGAACGTGTGGCGTACTTCGCCGCCGTCCTCCTCCACGATCCACAGCGCGGTGCGCTCGCCCGTCTCCCCTTCGGCCAGCCGGTCGAACCAGTCGAGCGCCCAGTTGAAGTGCTCCGCCTTGGGCCAGCGGAAGCCGTCGTAGGCCGCGCGGTAGTCGTCCCTGTGCCGCAGCAGGAAGTCCCGGGCCGCCCGGAACTCCTCCGTCGCCGCGCTGTCCGCCATGTGTTCCCTCCCTGGGATCGGTGCCGGTCCGGATCACATGGTGGCACCAGGCGCGCCCGGCCGCGTCCCGCGGTGTGCGGCGATCAGCTCCCGGTACCAGCGGTAGGAGGTCCTCGGGGTGCGGGTCTGGGTGGTGTGGTCGACGTGGACCAGACCGAAGCGCTGGGTGTAGCCCTCGGCCCACTCGAAGTTGTCGATCAGCGTCCACACGAAGTAGCCGCGTACGTCGATGCCCTCGGCGACCGCGTCGGCCACGGCGCGGATGTGCCCGTCGAGGAAGTCGACGCGCTCGGTGTCGTCGAGGGCGGGGTACGAGCAGCCGTTCTCGGTGATGGTGATGGGGACCAGCGCCTGGCCGTAGCGACGGCCCAGTCGTAGCAGCAGTTCGCGCAGGCCGTCGGGGACGACCGGCCACCCGAAGGCGGTGCGCGGCACACCCTCGATCGGGACCAGGTCGAAGGGCAGGCCGCCGGCGTCGGCCGGGGCGCTGACGTGGGTGGGGTTGTAGTAGTTGACGCCCAGGCCGTCGACGCTTTGGTGGATCAGCGCGAGGTCGCCGTCGAGCACCGCGCCGCCGAGTTCCTCGTCCACGGCGTAGCCGGACAGATCGGGGTATCGCCCGGTCAGCAGCGGGTCGTTGAAGAGGTGGTTGTGCAGGGTGTCGTACGCCTCGGCGGCGGCCAGGTCGGCGGGGGTACCGCTCGCCGGGTGCACCGGGGTGCAGTTGTTGGCGATCAGCACCCGGGCGCCGCGCTCCCGCAGGACGCGGGCGGCCAGCGCGTGGCCGAGCAGTTGGTGGTGTGCGGTGGGCAGGGCGTCGAGCAGCAGCGTACGGCCGGGGGCGTGCCGGCCCAGCGCGTAGCCGAACACCGTGTGCACGAACGGCTCGTTGAGCGTGATCCACTCGGGCACCCGGTCGCCGAGCCGGTCGGCGGTGTGTGCCGCGTACTCGGCGAAGCGGTACGCGGTGTCCCGGGTCAGCCAGCCGCCGCCGTCCTCCAGGGCTTGTGGCAGGTCCCAGTGGAACAGTGTGGGCAGCGGGGTGATGCCGTGGGAGAGGAGTTCGTCGGTGAGCCGGTCGTAGAACGCCAGCCCGGACTCGTTGACCGGTCCGCGCCCGGTGGGCTGGACGCGCGGCCAGGCGATGGAGAACCGGTAGGCGTCCACCCCGAGTTCCCGCATCAGCGCGATGTCCTCGGGCCAGCGGTGGTAGTGGTCGCAGGCGGTACGGGCGTGGTGCGCGTTTCTGATGGCTCCCGGCCGGGCGGTGAACGCGTCCCAGACGCTGGGGCCTCGGCCGTCCTCCTCGGTGGCGCCCTCGATCTGGTAGGCGGCGGTGGACACGCCCCAGCGGAACGTCGGCGGCAGTGCGGGGATGTGCGGCATGGACGCGGCCCCTTCCACGCGAACATGAGGACGGCTCATGATAGTTACTCGCCGCTGGAAGAACAGATCCTGCACAGTGGTTGGTATGAAGTCCGCCCCGCTCCGCCGCCGTCCCGTGCAACAGCGCAGCCTGGAACGGTTCGAGCGGATCCTCGACGCCGGCGCGGAGCTGCTGGACGAGGCCGGGTACGGCGGGCTCACCACCCGTGAGGTGGCGCGGCGCGCCGAGGTGCCGATCGGCACGCTCTACCAGTTCTTCGCCGGCAAGGACGGGCTGGTGGCGGCGCTGGCCGCGCGCAATCTGGAGCGGTACCTGGACCGGCTGGCGCGGCGCGTGGAGGCGCAACCGCCTTCGGGTACCGGGGAGTTGGTCGACCTGGCCGTCGATGAGTTCGTCGCCATGAAGCGGACGGTTCCCGGGTTCGCGGTGGTGGACTTCGGGCTGACCGGGCGGCCCGGCACGGATGCGGAGCAGCACGTGCTGGACGACGTGCTGGACAACAACGCCGCGGTGGCGGAGCGGTTGCGGGCCGCCTGCTCGCTGGAGGACGTGGGTTCGGCACTCGCCCTGCGGGTGGCGGTGGAGTGCGCGGACGCGGTGCTGCAACTCGCCTTCCGGGCGGACCCGGAAGGCGATCCGTCGCTCATCGCCGAGTGCAAGCGGGTGGTGCGGCTCTACCTGGGGGCGGTGTAGTCCCCTTCGAGGGGATGCCCCGCACCTTCAGGCGCGGGAGACGTCCTTGCGGCTGACCGCCATGTAGGCGACGAACAGCCCGATGACCACCGCCAGCCCCAGACTCACCGGCCCCGTGCCCAGGTTGAGGCCACCGCGTCTGGTGGGGACGCCCATCCAGTCGGCGAACGAGGCGCCCAGCGGGCGGGTCACGATGTAGGCGAACCAGAAGGCGAAGATCTCGTTGAGCCCCAGCTTCCAGTAGGCCAGCGCCGGGATGGCGATCAGTACCGCGAACATCACGCCCGAGGAGAAGTAGCCCAGCTTCATGGTGACCGCGGTCATGTCGCCCGCGGCGGTGCCCAGCGCGAACGTCGCCATGACCGTGGCCCAGTAGAAGAGCTCGCGGCGGCGGGTGTGGATGCTGTGGATGGACAGCGTCTTCTCGCTGGCGTACCAGGCGGCGAAGATCCCGGCCAGCACCAGCACGTAGAACGCGGTGGACGCGAAGTACGGGATGCCCAGTCCGACGTGCAGCACATCGGCAGCCATGGTGCCGAACACGCTGACCATGGTGACGGCCAGCCAGTAGACCCAGGAGACATAGCGGCGCGCGGAGAACTGCAGGGCGAGCGCGGCCACCAGGGCCAGGCCCGCGATGCCGACCGCGACCATCGGGTTGAGCACCCGGGCCAGGTAGTCCGAGGTGGTCTCGCCCATGCCGGTGGTCAGCACCTTGATGATCCAGAAGTAGGCGGTCACTTCCGGAACCTTGCTCATCGCGTGCCGCACTGGGGCCGCGGGCCGGTCCAGCCGGAGCTGCTCTGTCGTCATGGCGGCACAGAATGGCACACGAACCCATGAGTTCCCTCTGAACGTCCTCATCCACAGGGCGCTACCGGCATACCACGCGTATCACCCCGCGAAGTTCGCCCGCAGTTCGACCTTGCGCACCTTGCCGCTCACCGTCATCGGGAAGCTGTCCACGATCCGCAGATGGCGCGGAACCTTGAAGTGCGCCAGGCGCCCCCGGCAGAAGGCGGCGATCTCCTCCAGGGTGGGCTCGTCGGCCGCGTCGCGCGGGATGACACAGGCGAGGATCTCCTCGCCGTACCGCTCGTCGGGAACACCGACCACCTGGACGTCGGCGATCTTGGGATGGGTGTAGAGGAACTCCTCGATCTCCCGCGGATAGACGTTCTCACCACCACGGATGATCATGTCCTTGATCCGGCCGACGATCGTGACGTAGCCGTCCTCGCGCATCACCGCCAGGTCCCCGGTGTGCATCCAGCGGGCGGAGTCGATCACCTCGGCGGTGCGCTGCGGCTCCTGCCAGTAGCCGAGCATCACCGAGTAGCCGCGGGTGCACAGCTCGCCCGCCTCGCCGCGCGGTACGGTCCGCCCGGTCACCGGGTCGATGACCTTGACCTCCAGGTGCGGCAGCACCCGGCCGACCGTCCCGGTTCGGCGCTCCAGGTCGTCGTCGGCGCGGGTCTGGGTGGAGACCGGCGAGGTCTCCGTCATCCCGTAGCAGATGGCCACCTGCGCCATGTGCATCTCGGCGACCACCCGTTTCATCACCTCCACCGGGCACGGCGATCCGGCCATGATCCCGGTGCGCAGCGACGACAGGTCGTACGAGGCGAACTCCGGCAGGTTCAGCTCCGCGATGAACATCGTCGGCACCCCGTACAGGGAGGTGCAGCGCTCCGCGGCCACCGCGCGCAGCGTGGCCGAGGGGTCGAACGTCGGTGCCGGGATGACCATGCAGGCGCCGTGGCTGGTGGCGGCCAGGTTGCCCATCACCATGCCGAAGCAGTGGTAGAAGGGCACCGGCAGGCAGATCCGGTCCGCTTCGGTGTAGCCGACCAACTCACCCACGAAGTAGCCGTTGTTGAGGATGTTGTGGTGGGAGAGCGTGGCGCCCTTGGGGAAGCCCGTGGTGCCCGAGGTGTACTGGATGTTGACCGGGTCGTCGCAGCTCAGCCCCGCCTGGGCGGCGGCTGGCTGGTCGGCCGGTACCGTCTCGGCGGCGGCGGTCAGTTCGTCCCAGCTCGGATCGCCGATGTGGACCACGTCCCGGAGCGCCGGGCAGTCACGCCGGGTCTGTTCGACCATCTTCCGGTAGTCACTGGTCTTGTAGGCGGTCGAGGCGACCAGCAGCCGCACCCCGGACTGGTTCAGGGCGTACGCCAACTCATGGGCGCGGTAGGCGGGGTTGACGTTCACCATGATCGCGCCGATCCGCGCGGTGGCGTACTGGACCAGTACCCACTCCGGGCAGTTGACCGCCCAGATGCCGACCCGGTCGCCCTTGCCGACCCCCTTCGCCAGCAGACCGCGCGCCACCGTGTCGACCGCGCGTCCGAACTCCCGGTAGGTCCAACGCCGTCCGCTCGCCATGTCGACCAGCGCCTCGCGGTCCGGGAAGGCGGCGACCGCGCGGTCCAGACTGGCGCCGATCGTGTCACCGAGCAGCGGGGTCGTTCCGGTGCCGCTGCTGTACGAGAGTGTGGTCATCCGTCGCCCTCCCTTGAGCCCGGCCGTTCGCCGGACGCCACGGAGCCCATTACCCCACCGCTGGCGGCGCTATCCGCCGAGCCCCAGCGTCTCCCGGATCGCGGGGGCGAGGGTCTCCACGATCTCGTCCTGGGTCAGCTCGGTGACGGCTGGCAGGCGCAGCAGATGGCGGGTCAGAGCCAGGCCCAGGAGTTGGGAGGCGACCAGTCCGGCCCGGCGGCTGGCCGCCTCAGGGCCGATGACGGCGGCCAGCGCTGGGGCGACCTGCTCGGAGAACAGCCTGCGGGTGCGTTGCGCCGCACGGTCGTTGGTGACCGCGGAGCGCAGCACCATCAGCAGGGCGTCGTCGCTGGGATCGCTCTCCCAGCGGTCGAGGAAGTGCCGCACCAGCGTGGCCGGCACCTCGCCGGGAGCCATGGCGGTCAGGTCGGGGAGCCGCAGGTCGACGGTGAGCGCGGCGTCGAAGAGTTGCTCCTTGGTGCCGAAGTAGCGGATCACCATCGACGGGTCGATCTCCGCGTCTGCGGCGACCGCGCGGATGGTGGTGCGCTCGTAGCCCTGCGCGGCGAAGCGCTGGCGCGCGGCGCGCAGGATCGCGGCGCGGGTGCGATCGGAGCGCTTCTCGGTGTTGGGTTCCGCGGTGGCGGGTTCCGCGGTGGCCGGTTCACGGGGGTCGGACATGCCGCCCAAGGTATGCCAACAACTGTAGGCCCACAAGCGTTGACATGACTCATCGATCAGCGCACGATGTCAACAGACGTTGGCCAACAATCGTTGGCACACTGCTGAAGGGGGTTCCCATGAACGCCGCAGCACTCCCCGCCCGTACCGAGGTCGCCATCGTCGGCGCCGGGCCGACCGGGCTCACCCTCGCCGTCACCCTGGCCCGCGCCGGGATCGACTTCGTCCTGCTCGACCGGCAGGAGCAGGCCGCGCACACCTCGCGCGCCGGTGTCGTACACGCCCGCACCCTGGAGGTGCTGGACGAACTGGGCACCGCCCCGGAACTGCTCGCCCGTGGCCGCCGGGCCGACCAGATCACCGTGCGCGACGGCGCACGGCAGGTGCTGCGCGTGCCGTTCGGCGGTCTGCCCACCCGCTTCCCGTTCGCCCTGGTGGTCCCGCAGTACGAGACGGAGGACGTGCTCGCCTCCCGGCTGCGGCAGCTCGGCGGTACGGTCCACCGGCCGTACGAGGTCACCGCCGTCGCCCAGGACGCCGAGGGTGCCACGCTGACCATGGCGTCCGGCGAGACCCTGCGCGCGGCCTACGTGGTAGGCGCTGACGGCATGCACAGCGTGGTGCGCGAGGCGGCCGGTATCGGTTTCGAGGGCGGCTCGTACCGCGAGTCGTTCGTGCTGGCCGACGTCACCTTGGAGCAGGACCGGCCGGACGAGGGGCTGGCACTGCGGTTCGGTGCGGCTGGAGTCTTCTTCGTCGCACCGTTCCCCGGCGGGCACTACCGGGTGATCGCCACCGTTGACGACGCGCCCGACAAGCCGGAACTGGGCTACGTCCAGGGCCTGTTGGACACACACGACCCGTACCGGGGGAAGATCAGGGAGCTGATCTGGTCCTCGCGGTTCCGCATCCATCACCGGGTCGCCGAACGCTTCCGCGCCGGTCGGGTGCTGGTCGCGGGAGACGCCGCGCATGTGCACAGCCCGGCGGGCGGTCAGGGCATGAACATCGGCATCCAGGACGGGTACGCGCTCGGGCAGGCGCTCGCCGAGGGGCGGCTGGAGACGTACGAGCAGCGGCGCCGTCCGGTGGCCCGGCGGGTGGTGGCGTTCACCGACCGGATGACGCGGATCGTGACGGGTCCGTGGGTGGTGCGCCACACACTGCTGCCCTTGGTGAGCCGGGTTCCGGCCCTTCGGCAGCGCCTGGCCATGGAGCTGGCGGAACTGAACTACCGCTGAAGCCGTCCTTTTGGGCTGAAACCAACCGCAGGAGGACCGATGCCGCAGGTGGCCGAGAGCGCGCTCGCGCTCGTCGTCGAGGACGACACGACCCTGGCCCAGGCCCTCACCACCGCGTTGGAAGTGCACGGCTACCAGGTGGTGGCGGTCGGTGACGGCCTGCTCGGCCTGGAGCGGATCCGTACCACCGCCCCCGATGTCGTACTGCTCGACGTGATGCTGCCGGGGCTCGACGGGCTGACCGTCTGCCGTCGGGTCCGCGCGGACGGGGACCGAACGCCGATCCTGATGCTCACCGCCCGCTCGGCGGTGGCCGACCGGATCGACGGGCTGGACGCGGGCGCGGACGACTACCTGCCCAAGCCGTTCGACCTGGACGAACTCATCGCGCGGGTCAGGGCGTTGCTGCGCCGCGCCAGGCCGGAGCCCGCCGCGGAGCTGCCGGACGAACTGGGCTTCGGCGACCTGGTGCTGGACACCCGCACCCGGCGCGCCCGGCGCGGTGGGCGGACCATCGACTTCACGCGCACCGAAGCGGCGCTGCTTGAGCTGCTGATGACCAACGCCGGACAGGTGCTGACCCGGGATGTGATCACCGACCGGGTGTGGGGATACGACTTCGGGCCGTCGTCCAACTCTCTTGAGGTGTACGTGGGATATCTGCGCCGCAAGCTGGAGGAGGGCGGCGAGCCGCGGATCGTCCATACCGTGCGCGGCGTCGGATATCTGCTGAGCGAGCGCCGCAGTGTCTGAGGCCCGGCGCGGGGAGCGGCGACATGCTCCGCTGCGGCTGAGGTTGGCGGTGGCCACCGCGCTGGCCGTCGCCGCGGTCGCGGCGGGGGTCTGCTGGGCGGCGTACATCGCCGTCGGGCAGCAGCTCGGCCGGGAGCTGAACCTCGGCCTGATCCGCGAGTCCAACCGGGTGGTGCCGCAGATACGGGCCGGGGCCGCGCCGCCGGGCGGTGAGTGCGCATGGCTCGGCTCCCCCGACTGCGTCCAGGTGATCCGCTCCGACGGCACGGTGACGCCCGCGCCCGCCTCCGATCCGTACGTACCGCCGGTGGTGCCCGGCGCGGTGGCGGTGGCCAGGGGCGAGCGCGGTGCGTACTTCTCCGACTCGGCCTTCCACGGTCTGCCGTTCCGCAGCTATCTCGCCCCGGCCGGGCCGGGCCGGGCGGTGCAGGTGTCGATGCGGACCGACTCGATCCAGCACAGTGAGCGGCGGATCGCGGTGGCGCTGGTGGTGATCGGCGCGGCGGGCGCGGTTCTCGCCGCGGTGCTCGGCTACGCGGTGGCCCGCACCGGGCTGCGTCCGGTGGCCCGGCTGACCAGGACCGCGGAGACCATCGCGGCCACCCGTGACCCGCGGCACCGCATCGAGGTGCCGGGGCGGGACGAGTTGTCGCGGTTGGCGGGCAGTTTCAACGTGATGCTGGGCGAGTTGGAGCAGGCGCTGGACGCCCGGCGGCAGATCGTCGCGGACGCCTCGCACGAACTGCGCACCCCGCTCACCGGGTTGCGCACCAACATCGCGCTGCTCTCGCACGAGCTGACGGGTGAGCAGCGGCAGCGGGTGAACGGTGCGCTGTCCGCGCAGATCACCGAGATGAGCGGGCTCGTTGACGATGTGATCGAACTGGCCCGGGGCGATGAGACGTCCGGTGAGCCGGAGGACGTACGGCTGGACGAGATCGTCGGGCACTGTGCCGCGGCGGCCCGCCGCCACTGGCCCGCGACGCCGTTCTCGGCGGAGCTGGAGCCGTGCGTGGTACGCGGGGTTCCGGCGCGGCTGGCGCGGGCGGTCACCAATCTGCTGGGCAACGCGGCCAAGTTCTCCCCGCCGGGAGCCGGGGTCGAAGTCCGGCTCGTGGACGGCGAGTTGACTGTCCGGGACCATGGCCCCGGATTTACCGAAGATGACCTTCCGTATGTCTTCGACCGCTTCTACCGGTCCCAGTCGGCACGCGGCCTGCCCGGCTCGGGCCTTGGCCTGGCCATCGTCCAGCAGGTGGCCCACGCGCACGGCACCACCGCCGAGGCGGGCAACGCCCCTGGCGGCGGGGCGGTGCTGCGGGTTCGGTTTCCGGTGTTGCGGTGAGTCCGGCACCACCGGGTCAGCCGAGTGGGGCCGCCACCGGCGCGGCGGGAGCCGTCCGCGGTCTCACGCCACCGAGTGGACGGTGCGGGGCACGTCGTGGTGGATGGGGGTGTGGGCGCCCGTCAGCGGTACGCCCGTGCCGCCCCTGCGGTGGGCGACGATCTCCGCGGCGATGGACAGCGCGGTCTCCTCGGGCGTACGGGCGCCCAGGTCCAGGCCGATGGGCGAGCACAGCCGGGCCAACTCCCGTTCGGTGACGCCCACTTCGCGCAGCCGGTCGAGCCGGTGCAGATGCGTACGGCGCGAGCCCATCGCGCCGACGTAGGCGACCGGCAGCCGCAACGCCCGTTGCAGCAGTGGTACGTCGAACTTGGCGTCGTGCGTCAGCACGCACATCACCGTGCGCTCGTCCAGCTCCTGCGAGTCCAGATAGCGGTGCGGCCAGTCCACCACGACCTCGTCGGCCTCCGGGAACCGTGCCTCGGTGGCGAACACCGGGCGGGCGTCGCAGACGGTCACCCGGTAGCCCAGGAACTTCCCCATCCGCACCACCGCCGCCGCGAAGTCGATCGCGCCGAACACCAGCATGCGCGGCGGCGGAACGCTGGATTCGATCAGCAGCGTCAGCGGCTCCCCGCAGCGGCTGCCGTCCGCCCCGACCTCCACCGTGGCGGTGCGCCCGGCATCCAGCAGCGCGGCGGTCTCGGCGCGCACGGTGCGGTCCAGTTCCGGATCGCCGAAGCCGCCCTGGTACGAGCCGTCCGGCGCCACCGCCATGGTGCCGCCGAGCAGTTCGGCGGGCCCCTTGACGATCCTGGCCACCGCCGCCGCCCGACCGGCGGCGGCGGTGGCCAGCGCCCCGGCCAGCTCGGGGCTGGCCGCCGGGTCCACCCGCTGGACGAAGATGTCGATCACTCCGCCGCAGGTCAGACCGACCGCGAAGGCGTCCTCGTCGGAGTACCCGAAGCGTTCGAGCACGGCCGCGTCGCCGTCCGCCAGCGCCTGCTGGCACAGCTCGTACACCGCTCCTTCGACACACCCGCCGGACACGCTGCCGATCACGGTGCCGTCAGCGTCCACGGCGAGCGCCGCGCCCGGCTGCCGGGGGGCGCTGCCACCGGTGGCGACCACCGTGGCGACCGCGAACGGGCGCCCGCGCTCGCACCAGCCCAGCAACTCCTCAGCTATGTCCAGCATGGTGTGTCACTCCTCAGTGGACGCCCAGCCACCCTTGGATGGGGTGAAGGGCGAAGTAGACGGTGAAGACGACCGACAGGGCCCACATGAAGGCGCCGGGTTCACGCCATTTGCCCTGCGCGGTCTTGATGACCGTGTACGCGATGACGCCCGCGCCGACACCCGCGGTGATCGAGTACGTGAACGGCATCAGCGCCACGGTCAGGAAGACCGGGATCGCCACCGAGCGGTCGCTCCAGTTCACATGCTTGGCATTACCCATCATCATCGACCCGACCACCACCAGCGCGGCGGCGGCCACCTGGCTGGGCACGATCTGGGCGAGCGGGGTGAAGAACAGCCCGGCGGCGAACAGCAGGCCGGTGACCACGCCGGCCAGGCCGGTCCTGGCCCCTTCGCCCACTCCGGTCGCCGACTCGACGAACACCGTCTGTCCCGAGCCGCCGACGAATCCGCCGACCATCCCACCTGCCCCGTCGATGAGCAACGCCTTGCTCAGCCCGGGCATCCGGCCCCTGGCGTCGGCCAGCCCGGCCTCCGTGCCAACCCCGATGATGGTCGCCATGGCGTCGAAGAACCCGGCCAGCACCAAGGTGAACACGATGATGCCGACGGTCATTCCGCCGATGTGGCCCCAGCCGCCGAACTCCACATGGCCGAGCAGGGAGAAGTCCGGCAGTGAGACGACCTTCCTGGGCAGCTCGGGCACCGCGTAGCCCCACGCCTTGGCCCCCAGGCCCGCCACCGCCTGCACGACCACCGCGATCACGGTGCCGGCCATGATGCCGATGAGGATCGCGCCGGGGACCTTCCTGGCCTGGAGGGCGAAGATCAGCAGCAGCGTCACGGCGAAGATCAGCACCGGCCAGCCGGTGAGATGCCCGCCGGCGCCCAGCGTCACCGGGGCGTCCGCGCTGCCGACGCCGACGAAGCCCGCGTGCACCAGGCCGATCAGCGCGATGAACATGCCGATGCCGATGGTGATCGCGTGCTTGAGCGGCAGCGGGATGGCGTTCATGATCATCTCGCGGAGTCCGGAGACCACCAGCAGGACGATCACCGCCCCGTAGATCACGCACATGCCCATCGCCTGCGGCCAGGTCATGTTGGGCACCACCTGGGTGGACATCACGCCCGAGACGCTCAGCCCGGCGGCGAGGGCGAGCGGGACCTTGCCGACGAAGCCCATCACCAGGGTGGTCACCGCGGCGCCCAGCGCGGTCGCGGTGACCAGCGGTGCCTGGCCGAGCCGGTGGCCGCTGATGTCCGCCCCGGACAGGATCAGCGGGTTGAGCAGCAGGATGTAGGCCATCGCCATGAAGGTCGTCAGACCTCCACGGACCTCTCGGGCCACGGTCGAGTTGCGATCGGAGATGTGGAAGTAGCGATCGAGCCACGAGCGGCCGGAGGGGATGCGCGAGCCGGAGCCCGCCTCCTCCGCGACCGTCGTCGGCTCGACTTGCGACTGGGTCATGAGTCCAACTCCCAAGGTTCACAGGGGCACCCGCGCCAGGCGCGGGATTTGGGAAGGTGCTTTGGCCTGCACGACCCGGGGGACGGCCCGAGACGAACGGGATCACTGCGCCGGTCGGCGGACCGGCCGGATCCGGGCGGTGGCGGGAGGGACGAGAACCGGCCACCGCCCGGAAGCTTCGGTCAGGTACCGGTGAGGTGTTCCGGGCGCACCGGCACCCGCTTGAGGGCCAGGCCGGTGGCCGCGCGGATGGCGGCGACCACGGCCGGGGTGGAGGACAGGGTGGGCGCCTCGCCGATGCCGCGCAGCCCGTACGGGGCGTGCTCGTCGGCGAGTTCGAGGACGTCCACCGGAATGGTGGGCGTGTCCAGGATGGTGGGGATCAGGTAGTCGGTGAAGGACGGGTTGCGGACCTTGGCCTCCGGCGAGACGACGATCTCCTCCATCACGGCCAGGCCCAGGCCCTGGGTGGTGCCGCCCTGGATCTGGCCGACCACGGACAGCGGGTTGAGCGCCTTTCCGACGTCCTGGGCGCACGCCAGCTCGACCACCTTGACCAGGCCGAGTTCGGTGTCCACCTCGACTACCGCGCGGTGGGCGGCGAACGAGTACTGGACGTGTCCGTTGCCCTGGCCGGTCCGCAGGTCGAACGGCTCGGTGGGACGGTGCCGCCACTCCAGCTCCAGGTCGATCGCCTCGCCTTCGAGGACGTCCACCAGATCGGCCAGCACCTCGCCGCCGTCGGTGACCACCTTGCCGCTCTCCAGCAGGAGTTCGGCGGTGGCCCAGGCCGGGTGGTACGAGCCGAACCGGGCGCGGCCCAGCTCCAGGACCTTCTCCCGTACCGCCTCGCAGGTGTGCTTGACCGCGCCGCCGGTGACGTAGGTCTGCCGGGACGCCGAGGTGGAGCCCGCCGAGCCGACCTGGGTGTCGGCCGGGTGGATGGTCACCTGGGTCACGCCGAGTTCGGTGCGGGCGATCTGGGCGTGCACCGTGACGCCGCCCTGTCCGACCTCGGCCATGGCGGTGTGCACGATGGCCACCGGCTCACCGTTGATCACCTCAAGCCGCACCCGCGCGGTGGAGTAGTCGTCGAAGCCCTCGGAGAAGCCGACGTTCTTGATGCCGACCGCGTAGCCGATACCGCGTACCACGCCCTCGCCGTGGGTGGTGTTGGACAGTCCGCCGGGCAGCGCCCGTACGTCCGCCGACTCGCCCGCGGTCTCCCACTGCTTCTCCGGCGGCAGCGGCATCGCCTTGACCCTGCGCAGCAGTTCCGCGACCGGGGCCGGGGAGTCCACCACCTGTCCGGTGGGCATCACGGTGCCCTGGGACATCGCGTTGAGCTGGCGGAACTCCACCGGGTCCAGGCCGAGTTCGGCGGCCAGCTTGTCCATCTGCGCCTCGTAGGCGAAGCACGCCTGCACCGCGCCGAAACCGCGCATCGCGCCGCAGGGCGGGTTGTTGGTGTAGAGCGCGACCGCCTCGATCTCCACGTCGTCGATCACGTAGGGGCCGACGGAGAGCGAGGAGGCGTTGCCGACCACCGCCGGGGAGGCCGAGGCGTAGGCGCCGCCGTCCAGCACGATCCGGCACTTCATGTGGGTGAGCTTGCCGTCCCTGGTGGCGCCGTGTTCGTACCAGAGCTTGGCCGGGTGCCGGTGGACATGCCCGAAGAAGGACTCGAAGCGGTTGTAGACGATCTTGACGGGCTTGTTCGTGCGCAGCGCCAGCAGGCAGGCGTGGATCTGCATCGACAGGTCCTCGCGTCCGCCGAAGGCACCGCCGACGCCGGACAGCGTCATCCGGACCTTCTCCGGCGGCAGGCCGAGCACCGGGGCTATCTGGCGCAGGTCGGAGTGCAGCCACTGGGTGGCGATGTACAGGTCGACCCCGCCGTCCTCGCCGGGCACCGCCAGCCCCGACTCGGGGCCGAGGAAGGCCTGGTCCTGCATGCCGAC
The DNA here is from genome assembly GCF_029269905.1 of Streptomyces silvisoli. NCBI lineage: Bacteria > Bacillati > Actinomycetota > Actinomycetes > Kitasatosporales > Streptomycetaceae > Streptomyces > Streptomyces silvisoli. Next base: position 69,380 of record NZ_JARJBC010000006.1, read on the forward strand.
CTCGTACTCCCCGGAGACGATCACGTCGGCCCTGGCCCGGGCGGCGGCCACGTCGCCGCGGTGGATCGGCTGGCGGTGCACGATGTTCGGGTGCGGGACGTGCCCGGCGTGGTGGTCGTCCCGGCCGGGGTGCAGCAGCGGGGCGTCCTCGGCGAGCGCGCTCGCCTCGTCGTGCACGACGGGCAGCGGGACGTACTCGACCTTGATCTTGGCGGCGGCGCGGCGGGCGGTCTCCGGGTGGTCGGCGGCGACCAGCGCCACCGGCTCGCCGTGGTGCCGTACCCGGCCGTGCGCCAGCACCGGGGTGTCCTGGATCTCCAGGCCGTAGTTCTTCACGTCGGTGGGCAGGTCGTCGTACGTCAGCACGGCGTACACCCCGGCCTGGGCCAGCGCCTGCGAGGTGTCGATCGACTTGATCTCGGCGTGCGCGTGCGGGCTGCGCAGTGTGAAGCCCCACAGCATGTCCTCGTGCCACATGTCGGAGGAGTACGCGAACTCGCCGGTCACCTTCAGGGTGCCGTCCGGGCGCAGCGTGGACTCGCCGATGCCGCCCTTGGCCTTGCTGCCCTGGGTGATGTTGCTGGGAGTGCGGGTCGCGCCCATGGTCAGACCGCCTCTTCGCTCCGGGCCGCCGCGAGGCGGACCGCGTCCAGGATCTTCTCGTAGCCGGTGCAGCGGCACAGGTTGCCGGAGAGGGCCTCGCGGATGTCCTCGTCGGACGGGGAGGCGTTGCGCTCCAGCAGTTCGTCGGCGGCGACCAGCAGGCCCGGGGTGCAAAAGCCGCACTGCACGGCGCCCGCGTCGATGAACGCCCGCTGGATCGGCGCGAGCCGCTGCGCGGCGGTGCCCGCCTCGCCGGGCTTGGACTGCCAGCGCTTGGCCTCGTCCAGTGACGTACCCGAGGCGGATCCTCCCTCGTCGCGCTGCTTGGCGAAGTCGGCCAGCCCCTCAACGGTGACGACCTCGCGGTCCTGCGCCTGGCCCGCGGCCACCAGGCAGGCGCAGACCGGGACACCGTCCAGGCGGACCGTGCACGAGCCGCACTCGCCCTGCTCGCAGGCGTTCTTGGAGCCCGGCAGCCCCATGCGTTCGCGGAGCACGTACAGCAGGCTCTCGCCTTCCCAGACGTCGTCGGCCTCCTGCTTGCGGCCGTTGACGGTGAACGTCAGGCGCATCGTGCGCTCCTCTCGTTTCCGCGGAACTCCTCCCAGGTCCAACCCAGGGTGCGGCGGGCCATCACGCCCAGCGCGTGACGGCGGTACGCGGCCGAACCGCGCACGTCGTCAATGGGGTTGGCGGCGCCGGAGACCAGCTCCGCGAACTGGCGGGCGACGGCGGGCGGGATGATCTGGCCGCTGTCCCACAACCCGGCTTCCTCCAGTGCGGAGTTGAGGAACTCCTCGGCCGCGGTGGCCCGGATCGGGGTGGGCGCGGCCGAGCCGATGCCGGTGCGCACGGTGCGGGTCTCGGGGTGCAGGGCGACGCCGAAGGCGCACACCGCGATCACCATGGCGTTGCGGGTGCCGACCTTGGAGAACTGCTGCGGCCCGTCCGCCTTCCTGATGTGCACCGCGCGGATCAGCTCGTCCGCCTCAAGGCAGTTGCGCTTCACGCCGGTGTAGAACTCCTCGACCGGGATCATCCGGGTGCCGCGCACCGAGACCGCCTCGACCTCGGCACCGGCCGCGAGCAGCGCCGGATGCGAGTCTCCGGCCGGGGAGGCGGCGCCGAGGTTGCCTCCGACACTTCCGCGGTTGCGGATCTGCGGCGATCCGACGGTGTGCGCGGCCAGTGCGAGCCCGGGCAGTTCCGCACGCAGGCTCTCGATGATCCGGGTGTAGGGGACGCAGGCGCCGAGCCGTACCGTCTCCTCGCCCACCTCCCACTCCCGCAGCTCACCGATGCGGTTCAGGTCGAGGAGCGCTTCGGGTCGGCGGTGGTCGAAGTTGATCTCGACCATCACATCGGTGCCGCCCGCGATCGGCACAGCGGTGGGGTGCTCGGCCTTCGCGGCGAGCGCCTCCTCCCAACTGGCGGGGCGCAGGAAGTCCATGGGGGTCTCTTCTCGGATGTCGAAGGAGCCGGGTGGTGCACGGTCGCGAGGGGCTTGTTCATGTGGTGTTCACGTGTTGTGGCCCAGTACACAAAGAACCGACCGGTCGGGTGCAGTCACCGAAAACATGAAGCACTTGGCTGGCCGGACACCGGACCTTGTAGATTCCTCTGAAAGGCGAGGTCCCACCACCTCGCGGGATTACAAGAGCGTCATTCAAGACAAGGCGAGAACGATGCGGCTGCGCACACTGCTGGACACCGAGGCGCTGGGCCTGCGGCTGCTCGGCGGCGAGGACGAGCTGGACCGTACGGTCCGCGGCGTGATGACCACCGACCTGCGGGATCCCAGCCGCTATCTGTCCGGCGGCGAGCTGGTGCTGACCGGCCTGGCCTGGCTGCGCGGCTCCGAGGACTGCGAGCCGTTCGTGCGCCGACTGGCGGCCGCCGGAGTGGCCGCGCTGGCCGCGGGCGAGGCCGAGGTCGGCGGGGTGCCGCAGGAGCTGGTGGCGGCCTGCGCACGGCACCGGCTGCCGCTGTTCGCGGTGCACGAGCGGGTGGCGTTCGCGACCATCACCGAGCATGTGGTGCGGCAGGTCTCCACCGAGCGCGCCGGGGATCTGGCGGCCGTGGTGGACCGGCACCGCAGGCTGATGTCGGCCGGTCCGGCGGGCGGCGGGCCGGACGCGGTGCTCGACCTGCTCGTCACCGACCTGGACCTGCGCGCCTGGGTGCTCTCCTCCACCGGCCGGCGCATCGCGGGCTCGGCGCCACAGCTGCCGGACCAGATCCGCGCCGAAGTGGCCGGAGAACATCTTGCGGCGTCCAGGACCGGGCGTCCCGCACCGCACCGGGTACAGGTCGCCGGGCGGGTCTTTTCGGTCTTCCCGATCAGGGGCGCCGAGACGGACCCGCGCGCCACGGTGCTGTCCGACTGGATGCTGGCGGTCGAGGCGGACGCGGGCGACTGGCCCGGCGAGCGGCTTGACCTGCTGCACGGGGTGACCCAGCTGATCGCCGTCGAGCGGGACCGGCAGGACGCGGCGGGGGCGGTACGCCGCCGCCTGGCGCACGAGGTGCTGGAACTGGTGCAGACCGGCGCGCCGCCCGCCGAGGTGGCGGCCCGGTTGCGGGTGGCCGCGCCGGTGCTGCTGCCCGGTGCGGGCGCGGCACCGCACTGGCAGGTGGTGGTGGCCCGGGTGGACTGGGAGGGCGGCGAGCTGCCCGGCGGCCCGGTGGCCCAGGCGCTGCTGGAGGAGATCCTGGTCGACCCGGCCTCGGCGGGCACCGACCCGGCCGACCGGATCGCCGTGGCGCACAGCGACGAGGAGGCGATGGCGTTGCTGCCGCTGCCCGCCGCGGGTCCGGAGGAGCCGGAGCCCGTGGGGCTGCGCGCGGACGGGCTGCTGCGCACGGTGGCAGCGCCGCTGGCGCGCGGCCTGGACGGCGACGGCCGGCTGACGATCGGGGTGAGCGCCTCCGTCCACTCGGCCGAGGGGCTGCGCGGCGCCCTCGAGGAGGCCCGGCACGCCCGCAGGGTGGCCGCCGCCCGGCCCGGCCGGGTGTGCGTGGCGGGACACGAGGAGCTGGCCTCGCACGTGCTGCTGCTGCCGTTCGTGCCGGACGACGTGCGGCGCGCCTTCACCGCACGGCTGCTGGACCCGCTGCGCGCCTACGACCGGCGGCACCGGGCCGAACTCATCCCCACCCTGGAGGCGTTCTTGGAGTGCGACGGGTCCTGGACCCGCTGCGCGGCCCGGCTACACCTGCATGTCAACACCCTGCGCTACCGCATCGGCAGGATCGAGCAGTTGACCAGCCGCGACCTGTCCCGGCTGGAGGACAAGGTGGACTTCTTCCTTGCGCTGCGCATGAGTTGAGCCGGTAAGGCATACGGGGGACACCGCCGACGTCCCTCTTGCTGGGCGCCGTGTGCCGTGCTGAACTTCGCGTACCGACGGCGCGCGGGAGGGGACTGTGGCAGACGCCTCCAAGGCGGAGACGCACAAGACCGACGGCATCGCGCACGGCGGTCCCCCGGATCCGCCCGCGGTGTGGCGGCTGCGGTCGCGCGGCCGCTGGGCGCAGGCGGCGGCACTGCTGGACGGCGACGGCTCACCGCACTCCGCGCTGCGCCGGGCGGCGCTGCTGATCGAACGGTGCGTGTTCACCGGCGACGGATGGGCCGAGGCGGAGGACGCGCTGCGTACCGCGGAGGCGCTGGCCGGTACCGACGAGGAGCGCGGGCGCGCGGCCTGCGAGCGGGGTCAACTGGCCTACACGGCCACGATGTTCGGGGTGCGGGACCGGTCCGACGAGGCCCGCTCCGCACTGGGCCGCAGCGCCGCGCTGCTGGCGCCGGGGGCGGCGGACCGGGCGCTGCTGGACTTCCGGCGCGGAATGCTCGCGGAGAACCTCACCGGCGACCCGGCGGGCGCGCGGCTCGCCTTCCGGCGCGCGCACGCGGGCGCCACCGCGCACGGTGACCGTCTGCTGGCCTCCTCGACATGGCGCCATCTGGCCGGACTGGCCCTGCAGGACGGGGAGTTGGCCGAGGCGCGCTATGGATTCGCGGAATGCCTGCGGATCCGCGAGGAGCTGGACTTTCTGATCGGCACACCGCCCGCGATGGTTTCCCTGGCGCAGGTGGAGTCCGAGCCGGAATCCACCCGCCTGCGCAAGGAGGCGTCCCGCGTCTTCCACCTCCTCGGCGACCTCCCGATCTGGCTTCGCGACACGCTGTAGGTCTTTCGGGCAGAGCCGACTCGGCGGCTCGCCGCGATTTCCCTCGCTCGCGGGCGTGCGGGCTCGCCCCCGAGAAGCCCCGCCGCGACGGCGAGCGGGCACGACGGCGGAGTCCGGCGGTGCCGAGCCGACCGGAACCGGCCATGAACAGGAGCCGCGCCGGAGGCGTTACGCGAAGTGGCCGCGGACCACGGATTCGGCCGCCGGGATGTCGCCCTCGACGAGGGCGTCCAGCAGGGTCACGTGCTCCAGGGCGTCAGCCATGAGTTCCACGGTATGCGCCCACTGGGCGCGCCTGTGCAACTGGTCGGCGACGACCACGAGTTGGGAGTTCCCGGCGAACCCGAGCACCGCGCCGTGGAAGGCGCGGTCCGCCTCCGCGTAGGCCGCCCGGTCGCCGTCCGCCGCGGCGGCCACCGCCGCCTGGGCGAGCGGCCGAAGCGAGTCCCACCGCTCGCCGGGCACACCGCGCGCCAACCGCAGCATCACCGGCACTTCGAGCAGTGCCCGCACCTCGGCCAGCTCGGCCCGGTCCCGCGCGGTGCGCTCGGCCACCCGGAAGCCGCGGTTCTGGACGACCTCCACAGCCCCTTCCCTGGCCAGTTGCTGCATCGCCTCCCGCACGGGGGTGGCCGACACGTCGAACCGCTCGGCGAGTGCGGGCGCCGAGTAGACCACCCCGGGCCGCAGTTCGCCGGTCACCAGCGCGTCCCGCAGCCCCCGCAGCACCTGGTCGCGCAGCGACAACCGCTCCGGCAGACGGCGCGCCGGGCAGACCGGCCCCGGCTCGTCGTGCGGACGCGCACCACGCGCGCCGCCCAGCGGTTCGAGCCCGGTCTCCGACGGCGTCGCCGGCCGTCCCTGGCCCGGCACCCGTGCCGGCGCCCCGGCGCCGCGCGTGCGCGGCCGCGCGCCCTGGTCCACCGGGGCCTCCTCCATCTGCGTCGATCGATCGTCCAATGAGCCCGTTGACGTGTTGTCGCATGGCGTACCGACATTCATCCGTACGGGCGAATGCCCCCTATTTCACCACTCGACACCGGTGACGCACATCGGCGGCACGCCGGACGCGGTTCAGCTAAGGTAAGGCTTCCCTGCGTGGATCTCTGTAGCTGGTTCTCCGCCGCCGGACGTGTCCGGCCCGCTGGTCAGGACGGTTCGCCCATGCCCTCGGCCATGCTCCGCCGCGGCTCGCCGCTCACCGCGTCCTACGCGCGTCTCGCCGAGGTCCTCGCCGGGCTGCGGGTCACCGAGGAGCCGCCGCGCACCGGTGACGGCTGGCTCGGGGCACACCGACTGGCCGAGTGCGGCAGCACGCTGGATGAGTTCCTGGCCGGTGTGGGGACCGGGATCCTGCGGGAGTACGGCGCGCGGGCGCGTCCCCATGTGGTGGCGAGCCTGGCCTTCCACCGCTATGTCTGGCCCGCGTGCCTGCTGTTCACCGTGCCGTGGTTCCTGCACCGCAGGGTGCCCCGGGTGGGGTTGGCCGACGTGTCGTTCCACCGGACGGCCGGCTGGATGACCGTGCGCTCCGCCGCCCTGGTGTGCCTGCCGGACGATCCGGCGGCCGGATGGCCGGGCGCGGTGACCGTACCGGACGCGGCGGCGCTGCGGGGGGCTCTGCGCGGTGCGATCACCGAGCACGTCGGGCCGCTGCTCGACGCGTTCCGGGCGCGCACCCGGCGCGGGCCGCACGCGCTGTGGGGAATGGTCTGCGACGAGATCACCGAGGGCCTCTGGCATGTCGCCCGGCAGCTCGGCGAGGAGGACCGCGCGGTCGCCGAGTTGGACGCGCTGCTGCCCGGCGGCACTCCCCCGTACCCCGGTGGAGCCGGATTCCGGACGCTGGCGCGCAGGCACACCCGGGACCGGCTGACCTGCTGCCTGTTCTACACGCTGCGCCCCGAGGACCCCTGCGTCACCTGCCCGCGCACCTGCGACGCGCAGCGGATCGAACGCACCGGAGCGAAAGCGGAACGGCAAGCGAAATGATGGCGCGTCACCTGATAGGGTGCGGCCGATTGCCTCAACTCACCTAACTCCGTTCGGTAGTTCGAGCCTTCGCACACCGCCTCCCGGAAACACCCGCTCGTTGGCGTTCTCTTGTCCCGAAACCGCCTCGGGAACGCGGGTCATTCGCCAGGATGGCGCGCAGCGCGAACACAAGCGAAACAAGGGAACCACCACAGATGAGACTTACGGACATATCGCTGGATTGGACGCTGTCGGGCGCCGTAGGACTGGCGATTCTGGCGGCCACGGGGACGGTGGTGGTGCGCGGTCGCCGGGCCAAGGCGGCGCAAGGTGAGCAACTGGACTCCTGGGAGCGCGGGGAGGAGCGGCGGCGGCAGAAGGAGGCGATGTACGGCAGCGCCTCGTATGTGCTGCTGTTCTGCTGCGCCGCGGTCGCGGCGGCGCTGTCGTTCCACGGCCTGGTCGGCTTCGGGCGGCAGAACCTGAGCCTGGACGGCGGCTGGGAGTACCTGGTGCCGTTCGGCCTGGACGGCGCGGCCATGTTCTGCTCGGTGCTCGCGGTGCGCGAGGCCAGCCACGGTGACGCGGCGCTCGGCTCACGCATGCTGGTGTGGACGTTCGCGGCGGCCTCCGCCTGGTTCAACTGGGTGCACGCGCCGCGCGGTCTGGGCCACGCCGGGGCGCCGGAGTTCTTCGCCGGGATGTCGCTGTCGGCCGCCGTGCTGTTCGACCGGGCGCTGAAGCAGACCCGCAGGGCCGCGCTGCGCGAGCAGGGGCTGGTGCCGCGTCCGCTGCCGCAGATCCGTATGGTGCGCTGGATGCGCGCACCACGTGAGACCTACCGCGCCTGGTCGCTGATGCTGCTGGAGAACGTCCGAACTCTGGACGAGGCGGTCGAGGAGGTCCGCGACGACCGCCGGGAGAAGGAGCGCAACCGCAGGCGCCGCCGCGACCACGACCGGCTGGAGCGCGCCCGCATCAAGGCGATCGCCCGCCAGCACCGGGGCTGGGGGCAGCATCGCGGTGGCCGCCAGGTGGAGCTCGCCCCGGCCGCCCAGGGCGCCACCGCGCCCGACACCGGTACCGGGGCCACGGGCGGTACGCCCGCCGCCCAGGTCGAGCTTGCGGAGCCCGTCATAGCCGAGGCGGCAGAGCTACCCGTACGCCCCCGCCCGGCGCTGCAGCCCGTCACCGGTGAATCCGGCCCCGCCGTTGTCGATCTGACCGCCGAGGACGACACCCAGGCGCTGCCGCGGCTGGACTCGCTGGAGGCCAAACTCAAGGACCTTGAACGGCAGTTCGGCTGAGTCCGCACCGCCGAAATCGGTTCCGGCAAACCCCGGGCCGCCCCGCCTCGCGCGGGACACGGTCCGCAGAAACCGTTCCCCTAAGCCCGGTCCCCGTGCCAACCCGGCGCGGGGACCGTCGCGTTCGGCTCAGGCGGACGCCGCCGCCAGCTCGAACCACACCGTCTTGCCCAGCCGCTGCACCCGTACCCCCCAGGCGTCGGCGAGCTCCTTGACCAGCAGCAGCCCGCGCCCGGACGGCGTGTGGTCGGTGGCCTGACGGGGCTTCGGGCGCCGTGCGCTGAAGTCACGCACCTCGACCCGCAACCGGCCCTCGGCACCACCGGTGAGCCTCGCGGTGAACACCGCCCCCTGATCCGTGTGCACCAGCGCGTTGGTCACCAGCTCGCTGGTCAGCAGCTCGGCCGTGTCGACCAGGCCGGGCACCTCCCAGCGGCGTAACTGGTCCCGCAGCAGTGCGCGCACCTCCCCTACGGCGGGCAGGTCGGCGCGCCGTAGCTGACGGCGCAACTCCCGCCGGTGTGTGTTGCGTTGGGGCGTCCGGGCGCCGCGTACCGCGTGCTTTCCCCGGGATATCCGAGACCCCCGTGATCCATGGGACACCACATTGCCGTCCCGTGCCACCCGTTCCCCCGACAGTCGGTCCATTGATTCCGCTCCGGCCCCCGTCACGTGTCCCCCTTCGAACGTGCGTCGCCGAATGCATTCCCAACCGGCCGCGGTCCACTCCCCGAACCGGGATGTCTTGTCGGACCCCTTGGGGGTCGCCTCGCCGGTACGGGGAATGGTCCCCTGGGAATGGTGTGCGATGGCGGACGGCTTTCGGCGGTGGCCGACGGCTTGGCGCAGCGGGAGGAGCCGCGATGCACGACGATCGCTTGCTGGTGGAGGGGCGTCTGGAACGGGCGCTCGCCCAGTTCATCAAAGACGCGGTGTATTCGGCGCGCACCCCGATGACGGTGCGCGCCTGGCACGTCCGGGGCGAGCCGGTGCCCGTGGAGGAGGCGCTGAAGGCCGCCTACGAGCCGTTCTCGCCGGGCACGGAATGGGGCGCTCCGTGGTCCACCAGCTGGTTCCGTATCGAGGGCACCGTGCCGCAGGAGTGGGCGGGGCGCCGGGTGGAGGCGCTGCTCGATCCGGGCTTCACGGGGGTGCATCCGGGCTTCCAGGCGGAGGGGCTGGTCTACGACTGGGAGGGCGTGCCGATCAAGGGCGTCCATCCGCGCAACCGGCAGGTGCCGGTGGGCTCCCCGGTGGCGGGCGGCGAGCCGGTGCGGCTGCTGCTGGAGGCGGCGGCGAACCCACAGGTGCTGCGGGACTTCCGGCCGACCCGGCTGGGCGACATCACCACCGCCGGGGACGCGCCGCTGTACCGGTTCGGGTCCGCGGAACTGGCGGTGCTGGACGAGAACGTGTGGCATCTGGTCTTCGACATCGAGGTGCTGTCGGAGCTGATGCACGAGCTGCCCATGGACGATCCGCGCCGCCACGAGATCCTGCGCGCCCTGGAAAGCGCGCTGGACGCGCTCGACCTGCACGACGTCGCCGGTACCGCGGTGGCCGCCCGGGCCGAGCTGGCCGAGGTGCTGGCCCGTCCCGCACACGCCAGCGCCCACCGGCTCACCGCGACCGGTCATGCGCACATCGACTCCGCATGGCTGTGGCCGCTGCGCGAGACGGTGCGCAAGGCGTCCCGCACCTTCGCCAATGTCACCGATCTCGCCCGGGAATACCCGGAGTTGGTGTTCTCCTGCTCCCAGGCACAGCAGTACGCGTGGGTGAAGGAGAACCAGCCGCACATCTGGGAGCGCATCAAGAAGGCCGTGGCAAGCGGCAACTGGGCCCCGGTGGGGTCCATGTGGGTGGAATCGGACGCCAACATGCCCGGCGGTGAGGCGCTGGCCCGGCAGATCACCCATGGAAAACGGTTCTTCCGCGAGGAACTCGGCGTGGACACCCAGGAGATCTGGCTTCCGGACTCCTTCGGGTACACCGCCGCCTTTCCGCAACTCGCCAGGCTCGCCGGGGTCCGCTGGTTCCTCACCCAGAAGATGTCCTGGAACCAGTCCAACAAGATGCCGCACCACACCTTCTGGTGGGAGGGAATCGACGGCACCCGGGTGTTCACCCATTTCCCGCCGGTCGACACCTACAACTGCGAGATGCGCGCCTCGGAACTCGCACACGCGGTACGGAACTTCGCCGAGAAGGGACTGGCGACCCATTCGCTGGTGCCCTTCGGCTACGGGGACGGGGGCGGCGGGCCGACCCGCGAAATGCTGGAGAAGGCGCGGCGGCTGCGTTCTCTGGAGGGGTCACCGCGGGTGGCCGTCGACCGGCCGTCGGCGTTCTTCACCGCGGCCGAGGCGGAATACGGTGAGCGGGCGCCGGTGTGGTCCGGCGAGATGTACCTGGAACTGCACCGCGCCACGTACACCACCCAGGCCAAGACCAAGCAGGGCAACCGGCGCAGTGAACACCTGCTGCGCGAGGCGGAGTTGTGGGCGGCCACCGCCGCGCTGCGGGTACCGGGGTACGCCTATCCGTACGACGACCTGGACCGGATCTGGAAGACGGTGCTGCTGCACCAGTTCCACGACATCCTGCCGGGCAGCTCCATCGCCTGGGTGCACCGGGAGGCCCGGGACACCTACGAGCGGGTGCGCGCCGAGCTGGAGCGGATCATCGGCGGTGCGGTCGCGGCGCTGGGCGGCACCGCCGCGGGCGGCGAGACGGTGCTGCTCAACGCCGCGCCCTACCCGCGCGCAGAGGCCGTGACGCTGCGCGACGGTCGCACCGTGTGGGCCGAGGTGCCCGCGCTGGGGGCGGCCGGGGCGGCCGAACCGCCGCGCGGGGTACGGGTGGAGGCGCACGCCGATCCCGGCGGGCATGTGCTGGAGAACGACCTGCTGCGGGTGGCCGTCGACTCCGACGGCCTGCTCAACTCGGTGTACGACAAGGTGGCGGACCGCGAGGTACTCGCGCCCGGCAGCCGGGGCAACCTGCTCCAGATCCACCCGGACCACCCCAACAAGTGGGACGCCTGGGACATCGACCGGCACTACCGGCGCAAGCACACCGACCTGGTGACCGCCGAGTCGGTGACGCTCACCGAGTCGGGGCCGCTGCGCGCGGTGGTGCGTGTGGTACGGGAGTTCGGGAGCTCGCGAGTGGTGCAGGACATCGCGCTCCAGGCGGGCAGCAGGCGGCTGGACATCACCACCGAGGTCGACTGGCACGAGTCGGAGAAGGTGCTCAAGGCCGCGTTCGCGCTCGACGTGCACGCCGAACGGGCCGCGTCCGAGATCCAGTTCGGACACGTGTACCGGCCGACGCACACCAACACCAGTTGGGACGCGGCCCGGTTCGAGACCTGTGCGCACCGCTGGACGCACGTGGCCGAGCCGGGCTACGGCGTGGCGGTGCTCAACGACTCGACGTACGGCCATGACACCAGCCGCGGTTCCGGTGTGGCCGGGACGGTCACCACGGTCCGGCTGACGCTGCTGCGGGCGCCGCACAGCCCGGATCCGGAGACCGACCAGGGCACGCACCGGTTCCGCTACGCGCTGCTGCCCGGGGCGGGGATCGGCGATGCGGTGGCCGAAGGGCTGGCGCTCAACCTGCCGTTGCGTCCGGCGGCCAGCAGTGCGCCGGTGGACCCGCTGGTCGCGGTGGACGATCCGGCGGTCACCGTCGAGTCGGTCAAACTGGCCGACGACCGCTCCGGGGACGTGGTGGTCCGGCTCTACGAGTCGCGTGGCGGACGGGCGCGCGCCACACTGTCCGCGGGTTTCCCGGTGGCCCGGGCGGAGGTCACCGATCTCCTGGAGCAGCCACGGGAGCCCGCCGCCGCGGACGGTGACCGGATCGCACTGCGGCTGCGGCCGTTCCAGATCATGACCCTGCGGCTGAGGCCTTCCGACGGATCCTGAGTGCGGGCCGCCGCGGGTGCCCTGGTCGTCGCACGCCGTCGCGCCGGGTCCTCGCGGGGTCAAGCCCCCAACGCCCCTTTTCCGCAGGGAGGTTCAGCCCTCCCACACCGCGACGGCGGTGCGGTCGTCGGCGTAGCCCTTGACCCTGGTCGCGGTGTCGGCGAGGAACGCGGTGAGGCCGGGTGGTTCGTCCGCCCGGCCCCAGCGCCGTGCGAGGTGCTCGGACAACTCCGGTGTCTCGCGCAGCGGGTCGGCGAGCCCGGCGCTGCACAGCAGCAACGTATCTCCGCACTGTGCCACCGAGGCGCGGAACCGGAACCGGGTGCCGGCGTCCTCGGGTTCGGCGTCCGGGTCGAGGTCCTGCCACTGGCCGTCGCGCAGCCGGAACAGGCCGCCGGAGCCGAGACCGAAGAACACCCGGGTCCGGCAGTCGGGGTCCAGCGGCAGCAGCAGGCAGCGCAGCGACGCCACGAACTCGTGCGGCGCCACGGGGGATTCGCCGTCGGTGTGCGGCCTTCCGTAGGCCCGCGCGGTGAGGCGGCGCAGCCCCGCCTTGAGCGCGCCGCGCTGTCCCGACCGTATGTCCTCGGCGAGCCGGGGGATGTTGCGGCCCACCGCGCTGCCGAGGGCGTGGCAAGCGTCGTGGGCGGCGCGCGGCGCGTCGTCGGCGGCCCGGGTGCCGCCCGCGACGGCGAGGAACAGCAGTGCGTCGTCTCCGGTGCCGAACCGGGCGGTGAGCAGGGCGTCGGCGCGCGGTGCGCCACGGTAGCGCGCGGAGTCGCCGCGCCCGGAGACGGCACGCACCGTCAACCGCCCGTACCGCGCGCCGTCGAGCACGGTGTCGGGGAGCAGGTCGTCCAGTCGCTCGGGGTCGGCGCACGGCCAGGCGGTGGGCTCGGCGTCGTAGGTGGGCGGACGGTCCCCCACGTGGATGACCTCCGCCGATGGCCGTGGCGCGGGTACCGGCGGGCCCAGGAAGGCCCGCCGTACGGTGGCGAAGTGCTCGTCCAGCGAACCGTCCGGCGGTGCGCCGGGCAGGTCCGCTGTCCCTTCGTCGTCGTAGAGCCGCCGCCACCATGTGTCGTCGTGGTGGTGCCGCTCCCCCAGATGACTCATGTCCCTATTGTCCGCGGCAACACGGCTGCGGAAACGGTTCTCACCAGAACGCTACGCTTCGCCAGCCCCGTTCGAGGGCCCCGAACGGGGGTACGTTCGAATTTCGCGGTGCCGCCTGGCGGCAGTCGCCCGCGCTCCGGCGGGTCTTCCTTTCGACGAAGACCGAAGAGGCGTCGCGGACTTGCCCCCGACGCCGTCCCTACGGTGCCGTCGTCGCCGGGGCGGGGGTGGGTGGGGCGGAGGGGACCGCGCAGCGGAGGGGGCCCAGGGTGGTGTGGCCGCTGGTCACGCGGACGTCGATGTCGGCGGCGGTGCCGTCGCCCTCCTTGGCGGCGGCGTTGGCCGCCGTACACGTCAACTGGCTGACCGCGTTCGGGGTGAGCCGGGTGACGTCGGTGGACATCACGATCCGCACCTGCTGGTTGCCGGTGACGACCTTGGCCACGCCGATCGGCGGCGCCAGTTCCGTGGTCATACCGCGGGCGGTCTCCGCGCTGTTGGGGCCGCCGAGCAGCAGGTCCAGCGTCTCCTGGGGGCCGACCGGGCCGGACGCGGGCCGGGTCACCGACTGCAGGCCGGTCGGCGAGACGAAGTACAGCCGCACCGTGGCCTGCGGATGGACGCCCGTCGCCGGAATCCCGGCCTCGACGACACCGGTGGGCTGGATGCCGCACCCCGCGAGCGCGCCGAGCGCCACGGCTCCCGACGCGGCGGCCGTCAACCGCCGGTTAACCGCCATCACTGTTCCTCACCGTCCTGGGGGCATGGTTGGTCCGCGTGCGGGTCCCGGGCGCGCAGCGGCAGGTCCACGGTGAACACCGCGCCGCCCTCCGGCCGGTTGGCGGCGCGCAGTTCGCCGCCGTGCAGCCGTACGTTCTCCTCGGCGATGGCCAGACCGAGCCCGCTGCCCTCGGACCGGGCGCGGGCCGCGTCGGCCTTGTAGAACCGCTCGAAGATGTGCGGCAGCACCTCGTCCGGTATGCCGGGACCGTTGTCGGCGACCTCGATCAGCAGGCGCCCTCCCCCGGCCGCAAGCCGGATCCCTACCGGTGCGCCGCCGTGCCGCAGTGCGTTGCCGACCAGGTTGGCGACGACCACGTCGATCCGCCGGGGGTCGAGCAACGCCCTTACCCGGCCCGCGAGTTGGGTTTCCACCTGGTCCTGCCAACCGCGCGCCTGCAGGGACTTGCGCACCGTCTCCGCCGCGTCCACCTCGTCGAGGTGCAAGGCGGCGGCCCCGGCGTCGAACCGGGAGACCTCCATCAGGTCCTCCACCATCCGCACCAGCTTCGCCGTCTCCGCGCTCACCAGCCGTACCGCCGCCGCGGTGTCCGGGTCGAGCGCCGCCGCGTCCTCGTCCAGTACGTCGGTGACCGCGGTCATCGCGGCCAGCGGGGTGCGCAGTTCATGGGAGACGTCGGAGGCGAAGCGCCGGGCGGTGGCCTCCAGGCGGCGCAACTCGATCACGTTCTCCTCCAGCGTCGCCGCCATGTGGTTGAACGTGCGGGAGAGGTCGGCGAGTTCGTCGCCGCCGCGCACGTCGAGCCGGGTGTCGAGGCGGCCCGCCGCGATGTCCCCGGCGGCCTTGCGCAGCCTGCGCACCGGCCGCAGCACGCCCTGCGCGGCGAGCAGCGCGGGCACCAGGGACAGCGCGAGGGCGGGCACCGCGCCGCGCTCCGCGGCCTTGATCAGCGCGCCGGTGTTGGCCTGTTCGGCGGTGAGCGGCAGTTCCGCGTAGACGGCCAGGCCGGACTGGGCGCGCAGGGTGCCCGCGTACGACACCGGCATGCCGATCGCCAGCCACGGGCGGCCGTCCTTCATCACCCGCTGGAAGACCGGAACTCCCTTGCCGGCCACCGCCTCGCGCAGTTCGGGGGTGATGGCGGTGCCGGTGTTGGCCGGGCGCTGCGGCAGCAGCGGGCCGTTCTGGAAACTGGCGTACGCCTGCCAGTTCTGCGCCTGACCGCCGCCGTCGAGCTGGTAGGCGAAGTGCTGGAGGTCGCCGGCGCTGGGCGGGAAGGGCACGTCGGGCGCGAGCGAGTTGACCTGCGAGCGCAGCGCGTTGATCGCGGTGTCCTGGCTGCGCTGCAAGATGGCCTTCCTGGCCTCCTGGAAGGTGAGCGCCGCGGTGGTCAGCGCACTGACCGCGGCGACCAGCAGGAACGCCACGGCGAGCCGCGCGCGCAGGCCGCGCGCGGCCGACCAGCGGATCCGGGGCCGTCTCACAGCGGCCCGAAGCGGTAGCCGAAGCCGCGCAGGGTCTGGATGTACTTCGGGGAGCGCGGGTTGTCCTCCACCTTCGCGCGCAGCCGCATCACACAGGCGTCCACCAGCCGGGAGTCGCCGTGGTAGCTGTGCTCCCAGACGCTCTCCAGCAGTTGCTGGCGGCTGAAGACCTGGCCGGGCGCGGCGGACAGGTACAGCAGCAGCTTCATCTCGGACGGCGGCAGCGCGAGGTCCTCGCCGTCCTTGGTGACGATCAGCCCGACGCGGTCGATGCTCAGGTCCCCGTAGGTCTCGACGGACGGGGGCATCAGCAGTCCGCCCGCCTCGTCGCCGTCGGCGGGGGCGGTGCGGCGCAGTACGGCGCGTATCCGCGCCTCCAGCACCTCGCCGCGGGCGGGCTTGACGATGTAGTCGTCGGCCCCGGCCTCCAGTCCGAGGACCACGTCCATGTCGTCGCCGCGTGCCGTGAGCATGATGATCGGTAGCTGCCGGGTGGCGCGGATGCGCCGGCACACCTCGAAGCCGGAGGCGCCGGGCAGCATCAGGTCGAGCAGCACCAGGTCGGGCCGGAACGTCTCCAGCACGGCCAGCCCGGCCTCACCGGTCGCCGCCGCCTCGATCTCATGGCCACGACGGCGCAGGGCAAGGGTGACCCCGTGCCGCACCGCGGGGTCATCTTCGATCAAAAGCACTCGCGACATGCGTCAAGTATCGACGGGTTTTATGAGCAAACGGTCACAAGCGGATCCATCGCCGCGCTTCGCTCGTCTCCCCACAGGAATTCGCGAACGGAACACCGTAAGTGCAGAAGGGCCGGGGATCATGGTGCGGCAGGCAGTTCGGTCAGCCAACAGGCGTGTGGTGGCGGCAGCGGTGGCGGCTCTGGCCGGGGCGGGACTGCTGGCCGGCTGGTGGAGCGCCCAGGCGGGCGAGCCCACCGGCCCGGCGCCCAAGCCCGTCCGGTCCTCCGCCTCCGCTCCGGCGCCGATCACCGGCCAGACCTCCAGCCCGGACCCCGCACTGCCCGCGCCCAAGGTCAACATGGACATCGCGCACGCCAGCGAGAGCGGCGGCAAGGCGGTCAACATCACCATCGACGACGGCCCCGACCCGACCTGGACCCCCAGGATCCTCAAGGTGCTCAAGGACAACGGCGTCAAGGCGACCTTCTGCATGATCGGCCCGCAGGCCGCGGCCCATCCCGATCTGGTCAAGGAAGTGGTGGCGGACGGCCACCGGCTGTGCGACCACTCGGTCTCGCACAACACGGCGATGGACCACAAGTCCGACGACTACCAGAAGCAGCAGATCCTGGACGCCGCCCAGGACATCGAGAAGGCCTCCGGCGGGGTCAAGCCGATGTACTACCGGGCACCGGGCGGCGCCTTCACCCCGTACAGCAGGCAGATCGCCGCCGCCAACGGGATGCGGCCGCTGGGCTGGAACGTGGACAGCAAGGACTTCGAGAAGCCGGGCACCGGCACCATCGTGCGCACGGTGCTGGGCGAGCTGGGGAACGGCCCGACGATCCTCTTCCACGACGGCGGCGGCAACCGCGCGCAGACAGTAGCCGCGTTGGAGCGGCTACTGCCGCAGCTCAAGCAGGAGGGGTACGGGTTCGGCTTCCCGGTCCGCTAGGCGCTCACAGCACGCCCTCCAGGGTGAGCAGCGCGCGCTTGCGGTCCAGGCCGCCGGCGTAGCCGGTGAGGGAGCCGTCGGAGCCGATCACGCGGTGGCATGGGCGGATGATCATCAGCGGGTTGGCGCCCACGGCGCCTCCGATCGCCCGGACCGCCCCGGGCGAGCCCGCCCTGGCGGACAGCTCGCGGTAGGTGACGGTGCTGCCGTACGGGATGGTGTCCAGCGCCGCCCACACCCGCTCGCGGAACGCGGTGCCGCGCGGCGCGAGGGGCAGGTCGAAGTCCCGCAACTCCCCCGCGAAGTAGGCCTTCAGCTGCCGCTCCGCCTCGACGAACGGAGTCGGGTCGTACCGCCACCGAGGCTGCACCGCCACCTCACCGCGCTGTCCCCGTACGGTGACGGAGGTCAACACGAAGGCGCGGTCCGGGGTTTCCTCGCCGACGAGGGTCAACTCGCCGAGGGGGCTGCCGGTCGTGGTGTAGACGGTCATGGTGTTTCGATCCTGTTCTTGTGGGGGGTCGCGGCCCACAGGTGCCGTAGCGCGTACGACCGCCAGGGGCGCCAGGCGTTCGCGACCCGCTGGGTGGCGTTCGGGGTGGGCAGGAAGACGTCCGGATCGCCGAGTGCGCGCATCCGGATGTATCCGGCCGTCCACTCGTCGACACCGGGCAGCGCGAGCAGTGCGCGGTGCGCCCGTTCGCGGTCCGCCCCGGGGTCGAGGCAGAGCGTGCCGTCGGCCAGCGCGGCCGCCAGCGCGGGCACCGGCTTCGGCAGCTCGGCCTGGTCGGCCGCGGCGAGGGTACGGGCGGCCGGGAAGAGGTGGGTGAGCCCGCCGTCGGGCCCGCCGGGCAACGGCTCACCGTACCCGGCCACCAGCGCGGAGGTGCGCTCAGGCCGGGCGTCGAGCACGGCGCACACCGCCAGTTCGTGCGGGTCCGCCGCCCCCGGCGACCGCAGCCCGGGCGCTCTCCGCAGCAGTGGGGCCAGCAGCGGATCGGCGCCCAGGGTCGCGGCGACCGCCTCCGGGTCGGCGTCGAGGTCGAACAGACGGCGCATCCGCTGCACGGCGGTGGTCAGGTCCCGCAGATCGGCCAGCCGCAGTCGGCACTCCAGCCAGCGGCCGTCGCCGTCCTTCGCGCCGGGCTCGTCGACCTCCGCGATCCCCACGCCGTACGGCAGCCGCAGGGTGCGGCGGTAGGTGCGCGCGCCGGGCTCGCCGGTGACCTCCTCGACGCCGGGTACCGCCTGTCGGGCGAGCAGGGCGAAGACGGTCGGGTCGTACGGTCCGCGGTGTGCGAGCCGCAGCGGCACCCCGGCGGCGGGCACCGCGGGGGCGCCGGGCGCCGCACCGGGCGGCCGAGCGGCCGCGGCGCGCTGGCCGCGGGTCACGGCGCGCAGCTGGGTGGGCGTGCGGGCGTAGATCTCCCGCATCGAGTCGTTGAACTGCCGTACGCTCGCGAACCCGGCCGCGAAGGCGACCTGGGTCACCGGCAGGTCGGTGGTCTGCAGCAGCACCCGCGCGGCCTGCGCGCGCTGGGCGCGGGCCAGCGCCACCGGTCCGGCGCCGACCTCGGCGGTGAGCTGCCGGTGCACCTGGCGGGCGCTGTAGCCGAGCCGGGCGGCCAGTCCCGCGACGCCGTCCCGGTCCACGATTCCGTCCCGGATCAGCCGCATCGCCCTGCCGACCAGGTCCGCCCTGACGTCCCACTCCGGCGAGCCGGGTACCGCGTCCGGACGGCAGCGGCGGC
Organism: Streptomyces silvisoli; assembly: GCF_029269905.1. Lineage (NCBI taxonomy): Bacteria > Bacillati > Actinomycetota > Actinomycetes > Kitasatosporales > Streptomycetaceae > Streptomyces > Streptomyces silvisoli. The sequence goes on from NZ_JARJBC010000006.1 coordinate 88,124, forward strand.
AGGCGCGGTAGCCGGCGCCCTGCGCGGCGGCGGCCGTCGGATAGAAGGTGACGTTCTCCTGCTTGGGGGTCACCGCGGGGCAGCTCGGGCGGCAGTAGATGCCGGTGGTGCGTACGGCGGTGAAGAACACCCCGTCGAACCGGCTGTCCCGGCTGCGTACCGCTTGGTATCCGGTCTCCACGTCGATCACATGACCCAGTCTGCGGCACCGCGGGCACCTCGACTGGCGGAAATCGGACGTCGCCGTCCGGCGGCGGACCTGACGGACTCCACCGCAGACGACGGCCGGGAACAGACTCGCGACGGAGAACGGGTGTGAAATCGCGGTGCGGGGGAAAGTCACGAGCACGCAGAAACCGTGAAGCTCGCGTGAAGCCAGGGCCAACTGCCAGCCATGATCCACCCGTTGGAGGAACGCATGGTGTACAGCGTCGTACTCGGCATCGTGATCGTCGCACTCGGCGTGGGCAGCGTGGTCTACACGTTCTGGCACGAGGGCAGCCCCCTCACAGCCCGTCGCCGCCGCCACAACGGCGCGGGCTGAGGGGATCCGGGGCCTGGCGGCCGCGGGCGCCACTGGTCACACGACCGCCGCGTCCCACGGCACCCCGCCGGGCGTGACTGCTAGCGCGCAGCGCGCCCCCGCTTGGCCTCTGCCGAGGCCCGGCCGAGGGCCGACCGCCGCTTCCACTCCCGCCGCTGCTCGGCGCGCAGCCGGGCATCGCCGCGCGCCGCGATCCACGCGTTCTCCCTGAGCAGCTTGCGGTAGCTCTCCCAACGCCGGTGCGTCAGCGTGCCGTCCGCCAGCGCGTCGAGCACCGCGCAGCCCGGTTCCGCCTTATGCGCGCAGTCGTGGAACCGGCAGCCGCGGGCCAACTCCGCGATCTCCGCGAAGACTTGGGACACGCCGGACTCCGCGTCCCACATGCCGACGCCACGCAGCCCTGGTGTGTCGATCAGCGCCCCGCCGCCGGGCAGCGGCAGCAGATCGCGGGTGGTCGTGGTGTGCCTGCCCTTGCCGTCCGCGTCGCGGATCGCCCGGACCTGCTGCTTCCGCGTCCCCAACAGGGCGTTGGCCAGCGTGGACTTGCCCGCGCCTGACTGGCCGAGCAGCACGCAGGTGCCGCCGGACACGATCGCGGTGAGGACGTCGAGACCCGCGCCGGTGTGCGCGCTCACCGCGAGCACCTGCACACCCGGCGCCGCGGCCTCGGTGTCGGCGCGCAGATGGGCGAGGTCCGGATCCGCGACCAGATCGCACTTGGTGAGCACCACGAGCGGTTGCGCGCCGCTCTCCCAGGCGAGGGCGAGGAAGCGTTCGACCCGGCCGAGGTCGAGTTCCGCGGCGAGCGATACGGCGATCACCACGTGGTCGACGTTGACCGCGAGCACCTGCCCCTCGGAGCGGCGGGTCGAGGTGTTGCGGACGACGGCGTTGGCGCGCGGCAGCAGGGCCCGCACCAGTGCGGGGTCACCGCCGGGTTCGAGCGCCGCCCAGTCGCCGGTGCACACCCACTTCAGCGGGTCGGACGAGGAGAGGGGCGCGATGGAGGCCGTGACCAGGCCGTGCGGTGTGGCCGCGGTGCACCGGTCGCCGTACACCCGCGCGATGCGGGCCGGGACCAGGCCTTCGGCCGCGTAGCGAGCGAACGCGGTGTCAAGCGCGCTGTGCCAACCGTATTCGGAAAGCGGGGAGTTCACGATGGTCAACCTTCGACAAGAGCGGAGTGGATGCGGTGACTCGGCGTGCCGCCCGAACGCGGGCAGCGTGCGACGCGGTGACGGTCATCGGTCCTCACCTCCCCCTCTCGTCAATCAGGGCCGCGCCGACAGCGCGCCCCTCTCCAGCAGTTGACGTCGGCGACGTTACGCATCGTCCGATCCGTCGTCCAACGGTTTTTGCTCCGTGCCCTCCGCCGAGGACGTGCCGTTCGCGGAAGACGTGCCGTTCGCCGGGGAGCGGCCCTTGTGCCTGGCCCGCAGCCGGGCGCGCAGGTTGCGGTGCGGGAGGAAGTGCGCCCAGCGCTCGGGGAATTCGGCGGGCGGCTCGTCCGCGGGCCCGATCTCGTCGTCGGGGCTCTCGTGGTTGGCGGCGCGCCGGGCCTCGGCGCGGGCCACCATCTCCTCGGCGGCCCGCTCGTTCTCCTGTTCCCGTTCGGCACGGGCCGCCGCGGTGGCCACCGAGGGCCAGATCCGGTCGATGGCCGCGTTGACGGCCGCGCCGACCAGTACCGCGAACGCCGACACGCCGAACCACAACAGCACCGCGACCGGCGCGGCGAGCGATCCGTAGATCGTCGGACCCTCGACGGTGTGGGTGAGGTAGATGCGCAGCAGGAAGCTGCCCAGCACCCACATCAGCAGCGCGACCAGCGCGCCCGGGATGTCCTCGATCCACCGCGAGCGCACCGGCACGGACACGTGGTAGAGGGTGGTCAGGAAGGCGATGGAGAGCACCAGCACCACCGGCCAGTACAGGGCGTCCACGATCGCCGCGCTGTGCGGGACCAGGCTGACCACCGCCTCGGGACCGGCGACCAGCAGCGGCAGCACGATGGCGCCGACGACCAGGGCGACGACGTAGAGCAGGAAGGCCAGCAGCCGGGTGTGGATGATGCCGCGGCGTCCCTCAAGCCCGTACATGATCGTGATGGTGTCGACGAACACGTTCACCGCGCGGGAGCCGGACCACAGGGCGATGATGAAGCCGAGCGAGACCACGTCCGCGCGGCCGGTCCGGAAGACACTGTCGACCAGCGGCCGGACCAGTTGGTTGACCCCCTTGTCGGACAGCACGGTCGCGGAGGCGGTGAGGATGTTCTTCCGGATGTGTCCGACGGTGTCGGCGCCCATGGCGAAGTCGAGGTAGCCGATGGCACCGACCAGGCCGAGCAGCAGCGGCGGCAGTGAGAGCAGCACGAAGAACGCGGCTTCCGCGGCGAGGCCGGTGACCCGGTACTCCATACAGGAGTTGAACGTGTCCTTGACCAGCAGCCAGACCAGTTTCCGCTTCGAGACGTTCCGGTACAGGGCTCGCGCTCTGTGCAACCGCCCCGGTCTCGGCGGTGGTGTTCCCTCTGCTGCCTCCACCTGCCTACCGTAGCTGCCATGGCTGCCCCTACACACACGGTGACCAACCAGGCTCCGCCGCTGGTCGCCTACGATGTCTACGCCTGCGACCCGGCCCTCACCGAGGGCGTCGCACGGCACGCCGCGCCGGAGCGGTTCGATGAGATCACGGCCGAGCTGAGCGAGCTGGGCCGCGCGGCGGGCTCGGCCCAGGCCCAGCGCTGGGGCGAGGAGGCGAACGCCTATCCGCCCGTGCTGCGCACCCATGACCGGTACGGGAACCGTGTTGACGAGGTCGAGTTCCATCCCAGCTGGCACCGGCTGCTGGGCCATGCCGTCTCCGCGGGGCTGACGGACGCCTGGTCGCGTCCCGACGGGCACCTGCGGCGGACCGCCGGTTTCATCACCTGGACGCAGATCGAGGCGGGGCACGGCTGCCCGCTGTCGATGACGCACGCGGCGGTGCCCACGCTCCGCCACGAGCCGTCGCTGGCCGCCGAGTGGGAGCCCCGGCTGGCCTCCCGGGTCTACGAACCGCAGCTGCTCGCGCCGGGTGAGAAGCCCGGTGCGCTGTGCGGCATGGGCATGACCGAGAAGCAGGGCGGTTCCGACGTACGGGCGAACACCACGCGGGCCGAACCGCTGGCCGAAGAGGGAACGTATCTGCTGACCGGGCACAAGTGGTTCTGCTCGGCGCCGATGTCCGACGCCTTCCTGGTGCTGGCCCAGGCGCCCGGCGGCCTGACCTGCTTCCTGCTGCCCCGGGTGCTGCCCGACGGGACCCGCAACGCCTTCGCCATCCAGCGGCTGAAGGACAAGCTCGGCAACCGATCCAACGCCTCCAGCGAAGTGGAGTTCTCCGGCACCTGGGCGCGCCGGGTCGGCGAGGAGGGACGCGGGGTCGCGACGATCATCGAGATGGTGGCGGCCACCCGGCTGGACTGCGTCTCCGGCTCGGCGGCGATCATGCGGCAGGCGGTGGCCCAGGCCATCCACCACACGGCGTACCGGGAGGCGTTCGGCGGGCGGCTGATCGACAAGCCGCTGATGCGCAACGTGCTGGCCGACCTCGCCCTGGAGTCGGAGGCGGCCACCACCACGGCGCTGCGGCTGGCCGCCAGCTACGACGGCGACAGCGAGCATGAGCGGAACCTGCGGCGGGTGGCCGTTCCGGTGGCCAAGTACTGGGTGACCAAGCGGTGCCCCGCGGTCGCGGGCGAGGCGCTGGAGTGCCTTGGCGGCAACGGGTACGTGGAGGAGTCCGGCATGCCCCGGCTGTTCCGTGAGTCGCCGCTCAACTCCATCTGGGAGGGCTCGGGGAACGTGCAGGCGCTCGACGTGCTGCGCGCGCTGCAACGCGAGCCCGACGCGCTGGGCGCGTTCCTCGGCGAACTCGGGCTGGCCCGCGGCGCCGACCACCGGCTGGACGCCGCGATCAAGGACCTGTTGACCGAACTGGCCGACCTGACGGGCATCGAGGCCCGCGCGCGCCGGGTGGTGGAACGGATGGCGCTGGTCCTCCAGGGCTCGCTGCTGGTGCGTTTCGCGCCCCCGCAGGTCTCCGACGCGTTCTGCGCGTCCCGCCTGGGCGGCGACTGGGGCACGGCCTTCGGCACGTTGCCGCACACGCTGGACCTGGCGTCAATCGTCAACCGTGCCCGCCCGGTTCCGGACTGCCCCGCCGGGAGCTAGCGCCCGGCCCGCGGCGCTCTCGGGGGCGAGGACCCGTGCCCCGGCCCCGGAAGCGCGGTTCGCCCCGGACCCCCGTTCGGGGGTCCGGGGGCTCGCCGCCGTGCGTCCCCCAGCCGGAAGCGATGGCGGGGGGCGGAAATGGCGGGGGTGGTGCCGCGCCGACTCGGCACCACCCTGGGCGTCGACCGTTGGCCCCAGGGGGGAGGGGGCGGCAGGATCGACTCCGCGTCACTCTCCGGCAGAACGTCCCCGGGCGGCAACCGTTGCAGAACGTTGCACTTCTTTCGCGCATACCCGGCGCGGGCCACCGCCGGAGCGGCACCATAAGGGGCAACTCGGAAGGGCACGGGGGACGACAGCTCGGAGAGACCGCACGTGAACCAGCAGCCTGCAGACCCGGTGGTACTCACTCAGCCGCCTGACGCGGCACTGACCACACGTCACCCCATAGCCGCGCCAAGGCCGTTGATCGGCGACTCGTGGCAGCGGATGCTGCACACCGCGGTCGACCCCGACCGGATGAACCACACGGGTTTCCTGCCACTGGACGAGATCGAGCAGCGCCGCAGGACCTCTCCGCTCGGCGAGGTCCTGCCGACGCTGCGCGAGTCGCTGCGGTCGATCGCCGAGTCCGGCTGCCACATCGTCGTGGTCACCGACGCCGACGGCCGGGTGCTGTGGCGGGCCGGGAGCCCGGCGATGCGGCGCAGCGCGGACCGCTTCGAGCTGGTCGAGGGCGCCGCGTGGACGGAGGACGTGGCGGGGACGAACGGCATCGGCACCGCGCTGGTGACCGGGCACCCGGTGCAGGTGCACTCCACCGAGCACTACGTGCGCGCCCTGCACCAGCTGACCTGCGCCGCCGCGCCGCTGCACGATCCGCGCGACGGCCGGCTGCTCGGCGTGGTGGACGTGACCTGTCCCGCCGCCACCACGCACCCCACCACCCTCGCCCTGGTCAGCGCGGTCGCCCGGGTCGCCGAAGGGGAACTGCGCATCCGGCACTGGGAGTCGGTGGAACGGCTGCGGACGGCCGCCGCACCGCTGCTGGCACGGCTGGACGGCCAGGCGGTGGCCGTGGACCGGGACGGCTGGACGGCGGCGATCACCGGTCTGCCGCCGATGGACCGGGTGGCACTGCCCGAGGCGCCCATGGCAGGCGAGGCGTGGTTGCCGTCGCTGGGGCGGTGCGTGCTGGAGCCGCTGCCGGGCGGCTGGCTGGTACGGGTCGGCCCGGCACGCAGGCGGGATGCCGCCGCGCCGAGCCGGGTCATCCTGAACCTGACCTGCGCCCGGTCCTGGACGGTCACCGTCAGCGGCCCGTCCGGCAGTTGGTCGCAGCGGCTGAGCCCGCGCCACGCCGAGCTGCTGTTCGCCCTCGCGATGCGCCGGGAGGGCAGCAGCGCCGCCCAGCTGGCGGCCGACCTGTTCGGCGACGCCACCCGCGAGGTGACCGTTCGGGCCGAACTGTCCCGGCTGCGGCGGAACTTGGCGGGCGTACTGGCCCACCGGCCGTACCGATTCGCCGACGAGATCGCGGTGGAACTGCTGCGCCCCGAGGACCGGTTGGACCTGTTGCCGTTCTCCACCGCCCCGGTGGTCCGCGCCGCCCGCACCTCGCCCTGAGGAACCGCCCGGCCGGTGGCAGACTGGCGTTATGCCCGAGTTGCCGGAGGTTGAGGCGCTCGCCGGGTTCCTCGGCGAGCGGCTGAGCGGGCGCGCGGTCGAGCGCGTGTACCCGTTGTCCGTACAGGTCCTCAAGACCTACGACCCGCCGCTGACCAGCCTGGAGGGCCGTACCCTCACCGGCGTCGCACGGCACGGGAAGTTCCTGGACATCGCGACCGGCGACGGCACGCACCTGGTCGTCCATCTGGCCCGGGCGGGCTGGCTGCGGTGGTCGGACAAGCTGCCGGAGGCGCCGCCGCGCCCGGGCAAGGGGCCGCTGGCGCTGCGGCTGCGGCTGGCCGAACCGGCGGGCTCGGGCTTCGACCTGACCGAGGCGGGTACGCACAAGCGGCTCGCCGTGTACTGCGTACGCGATCCGGCTGAGGTACCGGGCATCGCCCGGCTGGGGCCCGATCCGCTGGACGCGGCGTTCACCCTGGACGTCTTCGCGGGACTGCTGGCGGGTGAGCGCCGTCAGATCAAGGGCGTGCTACGGGACCAGTCGGTGATCGCCGGGGTCGGCAACGCGTACTCGGACGAGGTGCTGCACGCCGCCCGGATGTCCCCGTTCAAGATCGCCGCGACGTTGGACGAGGAGACGGTCGGCGCGCTGTACGAGGCGCTGCGCGGTACGTTGCGCGATGCCGTGGAGCGGTCGCGGGGGCTGGTGGCGGGCGAGTTGAAGGCCGAGAAGAAGACCGGCCTGAGGGTGCACGGCCGCACCGGCCAGCCCTGCCCGGTCTGCGGTGACACGGTGCGGGAGGTGTCGTACCGGGACTCCTCGCTCCAGTACTGCCCCACCTGCCAGACCGGCGGCAGGCCGCTGGCCGACCGGCGGCTGTCCCGGCTGCTGAAGTGACGGCCCCGGTCGCGGCTAGGTGGCCTCCGGCATCCGGGCCAGCTCCGAGCGCCGGTAGGAGTACCCGAAGTAGACCACCATCCCGACCAGGAACCAGATGGCGAACCGCGCCCAGGTCTCCCAGTGCAGGAAGGTGATCAGCCACACCGAGAACAGCGCGCCGATCCCGGGCACCACCGGCATCGCGGGGCAGCGGAAGGCGCGCGGCAGTTCGGGCCGCCGGTAGCGCAGCACGATCACGGCCACGCAGACCACCACGAACGCCAGCAGGATGCCGATGTTGGTCAACTCCGCCGCCGTACCGATGGGCACGAACCCGGCGATGGCCGCCGAGGCCGCGCCCACGATCCAGGTCACCCGGATCGGCACGTGCCGGGTCGGGTGGGTGTGCGCGAACCACTTGGGCAGCAGCCCGTCCCGGCTCATCGAGTACCACACCCGGGTGACTCCGAGCATGAAGGTGAACATCACCGTCAGGATGCCGATGATCGCGCCCACCGCGACCACGTTCGCGATGCCGTTCAGGCCCACCGACTTGAACGCCGTGGAGAAGCCGCTGGTCTTGTCGATGTCCGTGTAGCGCTGCATCCCGGTCAGCACCAGGCAGGCCAGTACGTACAGCACCATCGAGGCGGCGAGCGAGTAGACGATCGCCCTGGGCATGTGGCGCTGGGCGTCCCGCGACTCCTCCGCCGCGGTGCTCATCGCGTCATACCCGAAGACGGCGAAGAAGACGGTGGCGGCGCCGGTGAACGTACCGGCCAGGCCGTAGGGGAAGAACGGGTGGTAGTGGGCGGCGCTGATGTGGAGGAACCCGACCGCGATGACCAGCAGCACCACCACGACCTTGATGCCGACGACCGTGGTCTCGAAACGGGCCGCGCTGCGGATGCCGAGGGTGAGCAGATAGGCGATCAGCAGGCAGAGCACGGCGGCGAACAGGTCGACCCGGTGACCGGGGCCGGTGCCGGGGGCGCCGAGCATCCACACCGGCAGCTTGATCCCGGCCTGGCTGAGCAGGAAGTCGAAGTACCCGGAGATGCCGATGGCCACCACCGCGACGATCGCGGTGTACTCAAGCAGCAGGTCCCAGCCGATGAACCAGCCCACGATCTCCCCGAGCACCGCGTACCCGTAGGTGTAGGCGGAGCCCGCCCGGGGGATGAGCCCGGCGAACTCGGCGTAGCTGAACGCCGCGGCGGCGCTGGCGACGCCCGCGATCAGGAAGGACACCATGACCGACGGCCCCGCGACGCCGTTGGCCACGGTGCCCGCCAGGGTGAAGATCCCGGCGCCGATGATGCCGCCGATGCCGATGGCGGTGAGCTGCCACAGGCCCAGGCTGCGGGTGAGCTGTCCCCCGGTGGCCGCGGCCTCGCCGTCCTCGATCTCCTCGATCGCCTCGACCGGCTTGCGGCGCAGTACGCCCTGCCCGGCCCGGAGCACGGCCATGGTGTGTCCTCTCCGCCGACAGTTGACGGCGGCCCATCATCGCTGACCCCCCGCAGCCGTGGAAGACGCCGCTCCGCTTGATGCCCCGTCGGATCCCATCCGGCGGACACGCGTGTCCGCCCCCGCGCGGCTACCGGTTGCGGGGGCGGACCGTGCTGGGCGCGGTACGTCAGTACTTCGAGCCCGCGCGGCGGCGGAGGAGGTAGACCCCGCCACCGGTGACGGCCGCCGCCAGCAGCGTGGCGCCGAGCGCGGCCTGGATCGTGTTGATGCCGCCGTGGCTGCCGCCGAGGCCGGTCTTGGCGCCCTTGGTCAGCGCACCGCCGCCCTTGGTCGTCGCGCTGCCCTCGCCGCCCTTGGTCAGCGCACCGCTCTTGGCGCCCCGGACCAGCGTGCCGAGCTTGTGTACCGCGCCCTTCGGCGGGTCGCCCTTGACGGCGGTGTCGCCCACGGTGAAGTCCCCACCGGTGATGGACTTGCCGCCGCAGGTGGCGGTGACCTTGTACGCGCCGTTCTTGGCGGTGGAGAAGATCTTCGCGGTGGCGACCGAGGAGCCCTGGTTGACGATCCCCTTGAGCGGGGTGCGCGAGAAGACGCTGGACTCGACGATGGCGTCGTAGGTCTTGCCGCTGCCACGGCACGAGCTGCCGTCCACCGTGACGGTGAGCGTCCCGCCGGGCTTCACGTCCTTGGGCGTGACGATGATGTTGTTCGGGGTGGAGTTGGAGCCGTAGCTCGGGGCGGAGCTGGAGGCGGACGGGTTCGCGGACGGGTTCGCGGGACCGGACGCCGCCGCCGCGAGGGGCGCGGACAGGCCGAGGGCGGCACCGGCGACGACGGTGACTGCGAGGGCACGAGTGACGGTCATGGTGATCCTCCGTTGGACGTGCCTGGGGCGAGGCGCCCCGGGATCGGCTGGAGCACGTCCACGTCCGAGACTCACCCGGCCTTTATGCCCCCGCATCCGCAAACCCGTCCGGGCCAGCGCCGCGGGCCCCGCCGGGAAGGGAGTTGGGCCGGTAACACCGCAGGTCACACGGGATCGAAACCGAATTCCCGACGTTCACTCGGACGGCGGTGGCCCCATCGGGCGACCGGCGGCACTGCCCGCCACCCGTTCGCCCGTCAGATCTCGCCGACCGCGCGGACCACGACTAGCGTTCCGCACAGCGAGGCTTCAGGAGGAGGCATGGCGCACATACCCCGGACACCGGAGCCGACGCCGCGTCAGACCGGCACGGACCCCCGCCCCCGACGGCGCGGCGGTCCGATACCCCCGGTCGCGATAGCCCTGGCGGCGGTGCTCGGCGGATACCTGGTCCACGACGGCACCATGGCCCATGGCGGCCCACCGCGCCCCGCCTCGGTGGACTCACCCACCGACCCGCTCCCGTCCGCCGACGCCCCGGCACCGCTGCCGTTCGCCGCGCCCTCCCGGATCAGGATCCCGGCCATCCGGGTGAACGCCCCGGTGATGCGCGTCGGCCAGGACAACGAGGGCGGGGTCGGCGTGCCGCCCCCGCAGAACAAGAACCTCGCCGCCTGGTACGGCGCGGGACCCGCGCCAGGGCAGAGCGGCACCGCGGTGATGGACGGCCATGTGGACAACAAGGCGGGCCCCGCCGTCTTCTACAACCTCGGCACCCTGCACCGCGGTGACCGCATCGAGGTGGCCCGTACCGACGGCCGGACGGCGGTGTTCACCGTCTACGGCATAGAGCTGTTCGCCAAGAGCGCCTTCCCCGCCAAGCGGGTCTACGGCGACGCCGGCCGGCCGGAGCTGCGGGTGATCACCTGCGGCGGCGCGTTCTCCCGGCGGACCGGGTACGCCGGGAACGTGGTCGTGTTCGCCCGGCTGACCGCCGAGCGGTAGACCGCGCGGGGTGGCCGGTTTCGGTCGGCTCGGCACCACCGGTCCGCCTCGTCGCGGTTGCTCGCCGTCGCGGCGCGATCTCGTCGCCGCCCCCGGCCGGGCGGCACGCCCGTCGACCGTGGTTGGCTGTGCCGCATGCGCATCACCGTGACCACCTGGTCCCTGGAGCAGACCTCCGCCGCCGACCTCAGCCCCGCCGCGGAACCGGATCCGCTGGCCGGGATCCGCGTGGTGCGGGCCGAGGTGCCGTGCCCGGCGTTCAGCCGGTTCCTGTACACCGCGGTCGGCGCGGACGTCTCCTGGACCGACCGGCTGGGGTGGGACCGCGCACGGTGGCGGGAGCATCTGGAACGGCCGGGGGTGGAGACCTGGGTCGCCTATGAACGCGGTACGCCCGCGGGCTACCTGGAGTTGGAGGGGCAGGACGAGGGCCGGGTGGAGATCGTCTACTTCGGCCTGCTGCCCGACTTCCGGGGGCGGCGGATCGGCGGCCATCTGCTGTCGTACGGCACCGCGCGGGCCTGGGACCTCGCGGAGCGCTGGCCGCGCCGGGCGCCGACCAAGCGGGTGTGGCTGCACACGTGCAGTCTGGACGGGCCGCACGCGTTGGCCAATTACGAGCGGCGCGGCTTCCGCGTCTTCGAGACGGTGACCGGCGAGGAGGACAAGCCAGCCATCACGGGCGGCCCATGGCCCGACGCGGCACGGTGACACGCAACACACCGTCTCACCATTCAAGAAAAGCGCGTCCACATTCTGGATAATGGTGGACTCCCCCAACGGCGGCGTGCCACGCTTCCGTCATGTCTCGCGCTGGAATCGCCTTGGTAGGTCGACTGCACGTCGACCTCGGCCGCATGTCCAGCGCCATCTGTCCGGTGAGCTGATCCCTCCAGCGCCGATCCGTCCACGCTCTTCGCCGTCGCGGCCACCCGGGTCCCCACCGCATCAGTAATCGAAGGTCAGGTGGGGGGCCAGTGGGTCCGCACCGCGTACCTTGTCCCCGCCTGAAGGACCGTATCGCCATGGCCACCACACCGCGTCCCGAACCCGCCGCACCGTCCCGCCGCAAGGCTGGCCGCCACCGCGGCGAGGGGCAGTGGGCCGTCGGCCACTTCACCCCGCTGAACGCCAACGAGCAGTTCAAGAAGGATGACGACGGTCTCAATGTGCGGACACGCATTGAGACGATCTACGCCCACCGCGGCTTCGACTCCATCGACCCGGCCGACCTGCGCGGACGGATGCGCTGGTGGGGTCTGTACACCCAGCGCAAGCCCGGTATCGACGGCGGGAAGACCGCGATCCTCGAACCGGAGGAGCTGGACGACAAGTACTTCATGATGCGGGTGCGCATCGACGGCGGACGGCTCACCGTCGCCCAACTGCGCGCCATCGGCGAGGTGTCCGAGCAGTACGCCCGCGGCACCGCCGACATCACCGACCGGCAGAACATCCAGCTGCACTGGGTGCGGATCGAGGACGTACCGGCGATCTGGCAGAAGCTGGAGGCGGTCGGCCTGTCCACCACCGAGGCGTGCGGCGACTGCCCCCGGGTGATCATCGGTTCCCCGGTCGCGGGCATCGCCGCCGACGAGATCATCGACGGCACGCCCGCGGTCGACGAGATCCACCGGCGGTACATCGGCAGCAAGGAGTTCTCCAATCTGCCGCGGAAGTTCAAGACCGCCGTCTCCGGCTCGCCGGTGCAGGACGTGGTGCACGAGATCAACGACATCGCGTTCGTCGGCGTCGTGCACCCCGAGCACGGCCCCGGCTTCGACCTGTGGGTCGGCGGCGGACTGTCCACCAACCCGCGGCTGGCCGAACGCCTGGGCACCTGGGTGCCGTTGGAGGAGGTGGCCGATGTGTGGGCGGGCGTGGTCGGCATCTTCCGCGACTACGGCTACCGGCGGCTGCGCACCCGGGCCCGGCTGAAGTTCCTGATGGCCGACTGGGGTCCGCGGAAGTTCCGCCAGGTGCTGGAGGACGAGTACCTCAAGCGCAGGCTCGTCGACGGCCCGGCGCCGCGACAGCCCAGCAACCGCTGGCGGGACCACGTCGGCGTGCACGAGCAGAAGGACGGCCGCTACTACGTCGGCTTCGCACCGCGCGTCGGCCGGGTGGACGGCGCCACCCTGACGAAGATCGCCGAACTGGCCGCCGTCCACGGCTCGGACCGGCTGCGCACCACCGTCGAGCAGAAGATGATCATCCTCGATGTGGCGCCCGACCAGGTCGACTCGCTGGTCGCCGGGCTTGAGGCACTGGACTTCCAGGTCAAGCCGACGCCGTTCCGGCGCGGCACCATGGCCTGCACCGGCATCGAGTTCTGCAAGCTGGCCATCGTGGAGACCAAGGCGCGCGGTGCCTCCCTCATCGACGAACTGGAGCGCCGCCTACCGGACTTCACCGAGCCCATCACCATCAATGTCAACGGCTGCCCCAACGCCTGCGCCCGCATCCAGACCGCGGACATCGGGCTCAAGGGCCAGCTGGTGCTCAACGACAAGGGCGAGCAGGTGGAGGGCTTCCAGGTGCACCTGGGCGGCGCGCTCGGCCTGGACCCCGGCTTCGGCCGCAAGGTGCGCGGCCTGAAGGTCGCCGCCGAGGAACTGCCCGACTACGTCGAGCGGGTGCTGCGCCGCTTCCAGGCCGAGCGCCAGGACGGCGAGCGGTTCGCCGACTGGGCGGCGAGGGCGAGCGAGGAGGCGCTGTCGTGAGCGAGGCAGTGGCTACGAGCGAACGCGGAGAGGAAGGGCCATGAGCGAGCGTGCGGCGCCGTTCTACTGCCCGTACTGCGGCGACGAGGACCTGCGCCCCTCCGAGGAGGGCCACGGCGCATGGGAGTGCGGTGCGTGCAACCGGGCCTTCCGGCTGTCCTTCATCGGACTGCTGGCGAAGGGGCTCGGCCGAGCCAACGCCCAAGGGGGCAGCGGGACATGACGGAGACCCACATACCGGATGACGAAGGGGAACTCCAGGCGCTGGCCGAGCGGGCGGGCCGGGAACTGGAGGACGCCGACGCGCTGGACATCCTGCGCTGGACGGCGGACACCTTCGGCCCGCGCTGGTGCGTCACCTCCTCGATGGAGGACGCGGTGGTGGCCCATCTGGCCTCCCGGGTCTCCCCCGGCGTGGACGTGGTCTTCCTCGACACCGGCTACCACTTCCCGGAGACCATCGGCACCCGTGACGCGGTGGAGGCGGTGCTGGACGTCAACGTCATCACCCTCACACCGCGCCAGACCGTCGCCGAGCAGGACGCCGAGTACGGCCCGGGACTGCACGACCGGGACCCCGACCTGTGCTGTGCGCTGCGCAAGGTCAGGCCGCTGGAGGAGGGTCTGCGCGGCTACCAGGCATGGGCCACCGGGCTGCGTCGCGACGAGTCGCCGACCCGGGCCAACACCCCGGTCGTCGGCTGGGATCCCAAGCGCCGCAAGGTCAAAGTCTCCCCCATCGCCCGCTGGACGCAGCGGGAGGTCGACTCGTACATCGCCGAACACGGCGTGCTGACCAACCCGTTGCTGACCGACGGCTACGCCTCCATCGGCTGCGCGCCGTGCACCCGGCGGGTGCTGGCGGGCGAGGACGCGCGGGCGGGGCGCTGGGCGGGCCGGGCGAAGACGGAATGCGGGCTGCACGGATGACGGACCACGAGGAGAAGACCGTGACGGACCAGGGCGCCACGATCTGGCTCACCGGTCTGCCGAGCGCGGGCAAGACCACCATCGCCCGGGCGTTGGCGGACACGCTGCGTGGTGGTGGGCATCGGGTGGAGGTGCTGGACGGTGATGAGATCCGGGAGTTCCTGTCCGCCGGGCTGGGGTTCAGCCGTGAGGACCGGCACACCAACGTGCAGCGCATCGGTTTCGTCGCCGAGTTGCTGGCGTCGCATGGTGTGAAGGTGCTGGTTCCGGTGATCGCGCCGTACGCGGACAGCCGGGAGGCGGTGCGCAAGCGGCACGAGGCCAACGGCACCGCGTATCTGGAGGTGCATGTGGCGACTCCGGTCGAGGTGTGCTCGGTGCGTGATGTGAAGGGCCTGTACGCCAGGCAGGCGGCGGGTGAGATCTCCGGTCTGACCGGGGTGGACGACCCGTACGAGCCGCCCGCCGCTCCGGACCTGCGGATCGAGGCGCATCAGCAGAGTGTCGCGGAGTCCGCAGCCGCGCTGGAAGCACTGTTGGTGGAGAGGGAGTTGGCGTGACGACGGTGACCGTGACCGCTGAGGGGACCGACAACCCGTACGCGCTCAGCCACTTGGACGCTTTGGAGTCCGAGGCGGTGCACATCTTCCGTGAGGTGGCGGGGGAGTTCGAGCGGCCGGTGATCCTGTTCTCCGGTGGCAAGGACTCGATCGTGATGCTGCACCTTGCGCTGAAGGCGTTCGCTCCGGCGGCGGTGCCGTTCGGGCTGCTGCATGTGGACACCGGGCACAACTTCCCCGAGGTGCTGGCGTATCGGGACCGCACCGTGGCCGCGCACGGTCTGCGGTTGCATGTGGCCAGCGTGCAGGACTACATCGACGACGGCAGGCTGCGCGAGCGCCCCGACGGCACCCGTAACCCGTTGCAGACCGTTCCGCTGCTGGACGCGATCGGCGAGGGCCGCTACGACGCGGTGTTCGGCGGGGGGCGCCGGGACGAGGAGAAGGCGCGGGCCAAGGAGCGGGTGTTCAGTCTGCGGGATGAGTTCGGTGCGTGGGATCCGCGGCGTCAGCGGCCGGAGTTGTGGCAGTTGTACAACGGCCGTCACGCGCCCGGTGAGCATGTGCGGGTCTTCCCGCTGTCGAACTGGACGGAGCTGGATGTGTGGCAGTACATCGCCCGTGAGGGCATCGAGCTGCCGGACATCTACTACGCGCATGAGCGTGAGGTGTTCTCCCGAGATGGGATGTGGCTGACCGCCGGGGAGTGGGGCGGCCCGAAGCCGGGTGAGCCGGTGCAGCGGCGGATGATCCGCTACCGCACGGTGGGTGACATGTCGTGCACGGGCGCGGTGGATTCGGACGCGGTCACGATCGAGCAGGTCATCGCCGAGATCGCCGCCTCCCGGTTGACCGAGCGGGGCGCGACGCGCGCCGACGACAAGCTGTCCGAGGCGGCGATGGAAGACCGCAAGCGCGAGGGGTACTTCTGACCATGAGCACCACCACCGAGGAGTTGGCGGCCACCTCGCTGCTGCGGTTCGCCACCGCCGGATCCGTGGACGACGGGAAGTCCACGCTGGTCGGCAGGTTGCTGCACGACTCGAAGTCCGTACTGGCCGACCAGTTGGAGGCGGTCGAGCACGCCTCCAGGCGACGCGGCCAGCAGGCCCCGGATCTGGCCTTGTTGACCGACGGGTTGCGGGCGGAGCGGGAGCAGGGCATCACCATCGATGTCGCCTACCGCTACTTCGCCACGCCGCGGCGGCGTTTCATTCTGGCCGACACACCCGGACACGTGCAGTACACCCGCAACATGGTCACCGGCGCCTCCACCGCCGAGTTGACGGTGGTGCTGGTCGACGCGCGCAACGGCGTGGTCGAGCAGACCCGTCGGCATGCGGCCGTGGCCGCGCTGCTGCGGGTGCCGCATGTGGTGCTGGCCGTCAACAAGATGGACCTGGTCGAGTACGCCGAGCCGGTCTTCGCGAAGATCGCCGAGGAGTTCACCGCCTACGCCGCGGCGCTGGGGGTGCCGCAGGTCACCGCGATCCCGATCTCGGCGCTGGGCGGCGACAACGTGGTGACGCCTTCCGCGCACATGGACTGGTACGGCGGCCCGACCATCCTGGAACACCTGGAGACCGTCCCCGTCGGCACCGACCCCACCGGCGCACCGGCCCGCTTCCCGGTCCAGTACGTCATCCGCCCGCAGACCGCCGAGCACCCCGACTACCGCGGCTACGCGGGGCAGATCGCCTCCGGAGTGCTGCGCGTCGGCGACCGGGTGACGGTGCTGCCGTCCGGCGCGACCAGCACCATCACCGGTATCGACGTCCTCGGCGAGCCGGTGGACGTGGCCTGGGCGCCGCAGTCGGTGACCGTGCTGCTCGCCGACGACCTCGACATCTCCCGCGGCGACCTGCTCGCCCCCGCAGCCACCGCGCCCGCGGTGACGCAGGACATCACGGCCACCGCCTGCCACCTGCACGAACGCCCACTGAAGGTGGGCGACAGGGTGCTGCTCAAGCACGGCACCCGTACCGTCAAGGCGATCGTGAAGGGCCTGCCCTACCGGATCAACCTCACCGCCGGACTCAGCCACGAAACCGAACCCGGTGAACTGTCCGCCAACGACATCGGCGCCGTCGTGCTGCGCACCGCGCAGCCACTGCCGGTCGACGCCTACGCCGACTCCCGGCTGACCGGTTCGTTCCTGCTCATCGACCCGGCCGACGGCACCACACTCACCGCGGGCATGGTCGGCGAGGCCTTCGCCGCCGACGACGACACCAACCCCACGGTGGATGACGATGGTTGGGACTTCTGATGACCACGGAGACTTACTCCGGCTTCGCCAAGGAGGGCGGCCGCATCGGCAGCGGCACGCTGGGCAGCGGCCAGGGCGGAGTGTCGCGATGTGCGCGGTGAGCCCCGCGTACCCGCGTCCCACCGCACATCCCCATGCCCCCATCGCCCCGGGCGCGCCGTAACGGCGTGTGACTGTCCGGGCCTACGAGAGGAATACCTCCCGTGACAGCCGACCGCCTCCCGCGTAACCCCAGAAGCCGGACCGTAGCCGCCGCCGTTGTCTGCCTGACGCTGTTGGGCCTGTCGGCCTGCGGCTACGGTTCCCAGAAGGCCGACACCGCGGCCCCGGCCGCGAGCGCGGGCGGCAAGAAGCTGTCCGCGAGCTCGGTGACGATCGGCTACTTCGCGAACATCACCCACGCCACCCCTTTGGTCGGTCTGCAACGGGGGCTGTTCCAGAAGGCGTTGGGCGGTACCCAGATCAAGTCCCAGGTGTTCAACGCCGGCCCGTCGGAGATCGAGGCGCTGAACGCGGGCGCGATCGACATCGGCTGGATCGGGCCGTCCCCGGCGATCAACGGCTATGTGAAGTCCCACGGCCAGGACCTGAAGATCATCGCGGGTTCCGCCTCCGGTGGTGTCTCCCTGGTGGTCAACCCGAACAAGGTCAAGAGCCTGGACGATCTGAAGGGCAAGCGGATCGCCACCCCGCAGCTGGGCAACACCCAGGACGTGGCGCTGCTGAACTACCTGGCCTCCAAGGGGTTCAAGGAGGACCCGACCACCGGCAAGGGTGACGTCACCGTCGAGCGGATCGACAACAAGACCACCCCGATCGCCTTCCAGCAGGGTCAGATCGACGGCGCCTGGGTACCCGAGCCCACCGCCTCGCAGTTGGTCACCGAGGGCGCCAAGAAGCTGCTGGACGAGAAGACGCTGTGGAACAACGGCCAGTTCGTGATCACCAACGTGGTCGTCTCCCAGAAGTTCCTCACCGAGCACCCCGACGTGGTCGAGGCCGTGCTGCGCGGCTCGGTGGACACCAACGCCTGGATCAAGGCCAACCCCGCCCAGGCCGCCCAGGCCGCCAACGCCCAGTTGCAGAGGCTGTCCGGAAAGCCGCTGCCCGCGGCCGTGCTCGACCCGGCGTTCAGGAACGTCGAGGTCACCAACGACCCGCTGGCCTCCACCCTGCGCGAGGAGGCAGCCCACGCCGTACAGGCCGGACTGCTCAAGTCGCCCGACCTGAACGGCATCTACGACCTCAGGCTGCTCAACAAGGTCCTCAGGGCCGAAGGCAGGCCGTCGGTCTCCGACGCCGGTCTGTAGCCGCTACCCCTACCGCCAGGAGGTGACACCCATGGCGACTGAAGTCACCGAGCAGCCCGTCCAGCAGGACTCCGGCCACCCCTACGCGGCCCGTCTCGACCAGGTCTCCAAGTCGTTCGGCCGTCCCGGCGCCCAGCAGCTCGTGCTGGACGGCATCACGCTGGACGTCGCGCCCGGAGAGTTCGTCTGCCTGCTGGGCGCCTCCGGCTGCGGCAAGTCCACCCTGCTCAACCTGGTCGCCGGACTCGACCAGCCGTCCGCCGGGAGCATCGAGGTGCCCGGCGGGCGGCCCGCGTTGATGTTCCAGGAACACGCCCTGTTCCCCTGGCTCACCGCCGGCCGCAACATCGAACTCGCGCTACGGCTGCGCGGAGTGCCCCGCACCGAGCGGCGCGAACACGCCGAACGACTGCTGGAACTCGTCCGCCTCCAGGGCGCCCACGGCAAGCGGGTGCACGAGTTGTCCGGGGGCATGCGCCAGCGCGTGGCGATGGCCCGCGCGCTCGCCCAGGACAGCCAACTGCTGCTGATGGACGAGCCGTTCGCCGCCCTCGACGCCATCACCCGCGACGTGCTGCACGAGGAGCTGACCCGGATCTGGGCCGAGACCAAGGTCTCGGTGCTGTTCGTCACCCACAACGTGCGCGAGGCGGTACGACTCGGCCAGCGCGTCATCCTGCTGTCCTCCCGTCCCGGCCGCATAGCCCGCCAGTGGACGGTCGACATACCGCAGCCGCGCCGCATCGAGGACTCCGCGGTCGCCGACCTGTCCGTTCAGATCACCGAACAACTACGGGGGGAGATCCGCCGCCATGGCCAGCACTGAAGCCAGGCCCGATAGCAGGCCCGACGCCAAGCCGGACCTCGCCGGTCTGGAAGCGGGCCTGGACGCACTGGAGACCCCGACCACCGCCAAGACGCCGGTCGGACAGATCCTGCGCGACAAGGCACTGCCGCCCCTCGCCGCCGTCGCACTGGTACTGGTGCTGTGGCAACTCGCCTACCACTTCCAGCTCAAGCCGCACTACCAACTGCCCAGCCCCGGCGACGTATGGGGCTCACTGCACACCATGTGGCTGCAGGGCACACTGCTCGGCTACGTGTGGACCTCCGTCTCCCGCGGCGCGCTGGGCTTCCTCGCCTCGGTGGTGATCGGCACACCCCTGGGACTGCTGGTGGCCCGCGCCGCCCCGGTGCGGGCCGCCATCGGCCCGATCCTGTCCGGGCTGCAGTCCATGCCCTCGGTCGCCTGGGTACCGGCCGCGATCATCTGGTTCGGCCTGAACAACTCCACCATCTACGCCGTCGTCCTGCTCGGCGCGGTACCGTCCATCGCCAACGGACTGGTCTCCGGCATCGACCAGGTCCCCCCGCTGTTCCTGCGCGCCGGCCGCACCATCGGCGCCACCGGACTGCACGGCGTACGGCACGTACTGCTGCCCGCCGCACTCCCCGGCTACCTCGCCGGACTCAAGCAGGGCTGGGCGTTCTCCTGGCGCTCCCTGATGGCCGCCGAGATCATCGCCACCTCACCCGACCTCGGCGCCGGACTCGGCCAACTCCTGGAAAACGCCCGCACCAACGCCGACATGCCCGGAGTACTCGCCGCCATCGCGCTCATCCTCGTCGTCGGCATCGGCATCGAACTCCTCATCTTCCGACCCGCCGAACGCCGCGTGCTGCGCGGCCGCGGCCTGCTGGCGGGAGCACGATGACGGCCCCTGCCCTCCTCGTCATCGCCCACGGCAGCCGGGACCCCCGGCACGCCGCGACGGTGCACGCGCTCTGCGAGCGGGTGCGGGCGGCGCGGCCGGACGTCCGCGTGGAGACCGGATTCCTGGACCACTGTGCGCCTCGCGTTCCCCAGGCCATCGACCGGTTGGCGGCCGAGGGAGTGCGGGAGCTCGTGGCGCTGCCACTGCTGCTGACTCGGGCGTTCCACGCCAAGACCGACATTCCGTCCGTGCTGCGGGAGGCTGCCGGGCGGCATCGGGGCGTGACGGTTCGGCAGGCCGCCGTGCTGGGGCCGTCAGCCTTGCTGACGGCCGCCATGGAGCGGCGGCTGGCCGAGGCCGGGGTTCAGGCCGCCGAACGGGGCACGACCGGGGTCGTGTTGGCTTCCGCCGGGTCGTCGGATCCGGAGGCGGTCGCGGTGATCGCCTCCCTTGCGCGGGAGTGGCAGCGCACGGGGTGGGCCGCTGTGCGCCCCGCCGATCCCTCTTCGACCTCGGACGCGGTGGCGGCGCTGCGGGCCGAGGGGGTACGACGGGTCGCCGTGGTGCCGTACGTCCTCGCCCCCGGGGTGCTGCCGGATCGGATCGCCCGGGGCGCGGCGGGGGCGGACTTCCTGGCGCCCGTTCTCGGGGACGCGGCCGAGGTGGCGCGGCTGGTTCTGTCGCGGTACGCCGCTTGTGCGCGCGGTTTCCTCCCCGTGCGGCGGGCGGCCTGAGCCCCCGGGGCGGGCTGCGCCCCGGTGATCGCGGCAACGGGTGGGCGGGGAGGTGGAAGAGACCTACCGCAACCACGAAACAGGCCGCATCCTCCGGAGGAAGGAGCACGCCCTCCCCTCACCAGGGGGCGTGCACACTGCCCGGGTAGGACCCCACACCGCCCAAGGATCACCGGCCAGCCGGATGGGGGCGCCCCATCGGCCCCGTACTGTCTGTGAACGAACTCCGTTACGGGGGTACGGAGAAACACAGGGCCGCCGGATGGATCCGGCGGCCCTGTCGTCAGCGATGCGAAACCCCCGGAGGGAAGACGTGGCGTTCACCGAACAGCGGGCCAGAGCCGTGCTGGCGGCAGCGGGGCAGCCCCACGCACCAGCAGCCGCCGAACTGCTGGCGCTCGGCGAGAACGCCGTGTTCGCCGTGGGCGACATGGTCGTCAAGATCGGCCGGGAGGCCGACCTGCTGGCGCGCGCGGAGCGCGAAGTACACACCGCGCGGTGGCTGGCCGAGCACCGCGTCCCCGCCGTACGCCCCGCGCGGCCGCACGCCGAAGTGGTGGACGGCCACCCGCTCACCTACTGGCACCGGCTGCCCGAAGCCGTCCGCCCTCCCGACTCCGCCGACCTGGCCGCACTGCTGCGCGCCGTACACGCCCTCCCGCCGCCGGAACTGCCGCTGCCGCGGCGCGAGTTGCTGGGCGGAGTGGAGCGCTGGCTACGGCTGGCGGGCGACGCCATCGACCCGGCGGACGCGGCGTTCCTACGCCACCTCCGCGATGAACTCGCCGCCCGCGTCGCCGAGTTGCGGCCGCACCTGACGCCGGGCCCGATCCACGGGGACGCGCTGCCGCGCAACGTACTCGTCGGCCCGGACGGGCCGGTACTGGTCGACCTGGAGACCTTCTCCAGCGATCTGCGCGAGCACGACCTGGTGGTGATGGCCCTGCACCGGGACCGCTACGGCCTCACCCCCGCGCAGTACGCACGGTTCACCGAACGGTACGGCTGGGACGTACGGGAGTGGGACGGCTGCGCGGTACTGCGCGGCGCCCGGGAGACGGCGAGTTGCGCATGGGTGGCCCAGCACGCGCCCGGCAACCCCGCCGCCCTCGCGGAGTTCCGCCGCCGGGTGGCATCGCTGCGGGAGAGCGACGAGACGGTGCGCTGGCACCCGTTCTGATCCGTCCGGTACCCCTGCTAGTCGGCCCGTAGCGGCCAGCGGCCGTCCACGACCGCGCCCGGGTCGCGCCGCCGCAGCCAGCCCTGGTAGCCCTCGGCCCACTCGCCGTACCAGACCACCTGGCGTCGGTGGAGATCCCAGGGCTCGGCGGCGGCTATTCGCGGATGCCGCTCGGCGAGCGCGCACGCGACCCGCACCGCCGCCAGCGCGTCCGCGCCCGCCTCGTGAGCGCCGTCGAGCAGGACGCCGTACTCCTGGCAGGCGGCCTGAAGCGTACGGGAGCCCTTGCGGTAGGGGTCGACCGCGCGGTCCACGGTGAGCGGATCGAGGACCGGCCCCACTTCGGCGCCGAGCGGCGGCAGCCCGTACCGGGCCAACTCGGCGGCCAGCACGCTGAGGTCGTAACTGGCGTTGTACGCCACCACCGGCACCCCGTCCGCCCAGTACCCGGCGAGTGCCTCGGCTATCTCGGCCACCGCCTCCCGGGCCGGGCGCCCGGCGGAGCGGGCCCGCTCGGTGGTGATGCCGTGGATCCGGGCGGCGTCCGCGGGTATCGGCACCCCGGGGTCGACCAGCCAGGCGAGGCGCGTCACCGGCTCGCCCGCCTTGGCCTCCGTCACCGCGGCCGTGACGATCCGCGCCGTCGCCGGATCAGTGCCCGTGGTCTCCAGGTCGAACCCCACAAGCGGTTCCGTGTGCCACCCCATGCCGAGCACCCCTCCCGCAGTCTTTCGCCGGTGCGGTCACATCATCTCGTGCACCACTGACAGTCCGGGCGGCGGTGGTCGCTAGGACACTGGGCGCGAATCCCCCCAAACGCCCTCGAACTCCTCGCGGTAGATCTCGAACAGCCCGTGCTCACCGTGCCGTTCGAGCGGCTCGCCGCCTTCTTCCCGCACCAGCTTCCGGCTACCGCCGCGCAGCACCAGCACCGGGGACTCCATGCCGCGCGCCCTGCGCAGGTAAGACTGGACGACGGCGAGGCCGTCCGCGCCGTCACCGTCGACCAGGTACGCGGTGAAGCGCGGTGTCTCGTCGAAGACCCGGATCTCGAAGGCGTCCGGGTCCCGCAGCCGGGCGCGGACCCGCCGCATGTGCATGATGTTCATCTCCACCGAACGGCTGATCTCCCCGCGCCCCAGGCCCAGTTCGCGCTCACGGCGGCGGACCGCGCTGCTGGCGGGATTGAGGAACAGCAGCCGCACCCGGCACCCGGTCTCGGCGAGCCGCACCAGTCGGCGGCCGGAGAAGTTCTGCACCAGCACGTTCAACCCGATGCCGGTGGCGTCCAGCCGCCGGGCGCCGCTGAACAGGTCCTCGGCGGGCATCTTGCGCAACAGCCGGACCCGGTCCGGGTAGACGCCCACCACATCGGCGAAGCGGTCCCCGACGATCTCCTCCACGGCGTCCACCGGCAGCCGTCGGCCGGAGCCCGCCCAGGCGTCGCCGCCGAGCATGTCGATCAGCCGGGCCGCCGCGCGTTCGGCCTGCGCCAGCACCGTCTCGGACAGTGCCCGGTTGCGGTTGACGACGTGCCGGGCGACCTCCAACTCGTCCAGCACCAGTTCCAGTTCGCGCCGCTCGTCCAGGTACGGCTCGAAGCACGGCCAGTGCTGGACGATCAACTCCCGCAGTTGCGGCAGGGTCAGGAAGCTGAGCACGTTGTCGTCGGCCGGGTCGAGCAGATAGCCCTTGCGGCGGCTCACCTCCCGTACCGCGGCGGCCCGCTGCACCCACTCGTGTCCGGCCGGACCCGCCGCGGCCACGACCCACTCCTCGCCGTGCACCGGCTCGTAGATCGGCCGCAGCACCGCGCCGACCACGGCCCGCAGCCGCTGTTCGACGAGATTCAGCCATACGTAGGCCCGTCCCGCGCGCCGGGCGCGGGTGCGCACCTCGGCCCAGGCTTCGGCGCCCCAGTCCAGTTCTGGTCCGATGTCCAGTTTCACGCCCGCCTGTGCCAGGGAGACCGCGCCGGTCGTCCCGTCCGTGGTGCCGCCTTGGTTCTCCTGGTCACCGCCACCCGGCAGCACCAGACCTCCAGACGCCACCACCACACCGCCTTTCCCTCCCCCGTCCACGATCAAGGAAGGGTACTGCGGGCGCGGGACACGTCGCAGCGTTACGGACGCGACTTCACGACATTCACGGCTTCGTAATCCAGCCATGGCCCGTTCGGCGGGCCGCCGTTCGGCCACCCGTTCAGGGGAAGATCTTGCGAAAACGGACATCCAGGCGGTCATGTGAGCGAGGATGCTCGGGGTACGGCGCCCTCTTGGTGCCCGCCAACTTGAGTGGAAGAGTCGACGACATGCAGGTCTGGCCGGGACAGACGTACCCCCTCGGCGCCACCTACGACGGTGCCGGGACCAACTTCGCGGTCTTCTCCGAGGTGGCGGACCGCATCGAGCTGTGCCTGCTGCACGACGACGGCTCGGAGACGGCCGTCGAACTGCGGGAGAGCGACGCGTTCGTCCGCCACGCCTACATCCCGGGGGTGATGCCGGGCCAGCGGTACGGCTTCCGGGTGCACGGGCCTTACGACCCGGCGCGCGGCCACCGCTGCAACTCCGCCAAATTGCTGCTCGACCCCTACGCCAAGGCGATGAGCGGCACCATCGACTGGCACGAGGCGGTCTACGGCTACCGGTTCGACCGGCCGGACGCGCGCAACGACCTGGACTCGGCGCCGCACACGATGACGTCGGTGGTCATCAATCCGTTCTTCGACTGGTCCGACGACCGGCCGCCGCGCATCGACTACCACCGCACCGTGCTCTACGAGGCGCATGTCAAGGGCCTGACGATGCTGCACCCCGGTCTGCCGGAGGAGGTGCGCGGCACCTACGCGGCGCTGGCCCACCCGGCGGTGATCGAGCACCTCGTGGAACTCGGCGTCACCGCCCTGGAGCTGATGCCGATCCAGCAGTTCGTCACCGACAACCGGCTGGTGGACGAGGGGCTCACCAACTACTGGGGCTACAACACCATCGGCTTCTTCGCACCGCACAACGCCTACGCCTCGATGGGCGACCGCGGCCAGCAGGTGCTGGAGTTCAAGACGGCGGTCCGCGCCCTGCACGCCGCCGGGATCGAGGTGATCCTGGACGTCGTCTACAACCACACGGCGGAGGGCAACCACCTCGGCCCCACGCTGTCGCTGCGCGGCCTGGACAACGCCTCGTACTACCGGCTGGAGCCGGACAAGAGGTACTACACCGACACCACGGGCACCGGCAACTCCCTGCTGATGCGCAGCCCGCACACCCTCCAGATGATCATGGACTCGCTGCGCTACTGGGTGACCGAGATGCATGTCGACGGGTTCCGCTTCGACCTGGCGTCCACCCTGGCCCGGCAGTTCCACGAGGTGGACCGGCTGTCGTCGTTCTTCGACCTGGTCCAGCAGGACCCCGTGGTCAGCCAGGTCAAGCTGATCGCCGAGCCCTGGGACCTCGGCGAGGGCGGCTACCAAGTGGGCAACTTCCCACCGCTGTGGACCGAGTGGAACGGCGCGTACCGCGACACCGTGCGGGACCTGTGGCGCGGTGAGCCCGCCCGGCTCGCCGAGTTCGGCTCCCGGCTGACCGGCTCCTCCGACCTGTACCAGGACGACGGCCGCCGCCCGCTCGCCTCCATCAACTTCGTCACCTGCCATGACGGCTTCACCCTGAGCGACCTGGTCAGCTACAACGAGAAGCACAACGAGGCCAACGGCGAGGGCAACCGGGACGGCGAGAGCTACAACCGCTCGTGCAACCACGGCGTCGAGGGACCCACCGACGACGAGGACGTGCTGGCGCTGCGCGGCCGGCAGATGCGCAACTTCGTCGCCACGCTGATGCTGTCGCAGGGCGTGCCGATGATCTCGCACGGCGACGAGTTCGGCCGCAGCCAGGGAGGCAACAACAACGCCTACTGCCAGGACTCGGAACTGACGTGGGTGCCCTGGCCCAAGGGGGCGGAGAGCGGCAGCGGCGGCACGGCGGACGACGAGGCGCTGCGCATGCTGGAGTTCACCCGCACCATGGTGTGGCTGCGCCGCGACCATCCGGTCTTCCGCCGCCGCCGGTTCTTCCACGGCCGCCCCGTCGAGGGTACCCACGACGACCTCTCCGACATCGCATGGTTCACCCCGGAGGGTGAGGAGATGACACAGCGGGACTGGCAGGCGGCGCACGCCCGTTCGCTGGTGGTCTTCCTCAACGGGCAGGCGATCTCCGAGCCGGGGCCGCGCGGCGAGAAGATCACCGACGCGTCCTTCCTGCTGATGTTCAACGCCCACCAGGCCGCCATGGAGTTCGTGGTTCCGATCAACCACGGCACGCAGTGGCAGGTCGTGGTGGACACGGCCGTACCGGACGGGGTACCGCCCGGCACCGGCCGCAAGGTCGAGGCGGGCGACCGGCTGCGGCTGGTCGACCGCAGTCTGGTGGTGCTGATGCGTCCGGCGTGACAGCGTAGAGCTCGACGAGGGGAAGGCAGTTGATGAGCGACGACCTGCCGGGCGCCGTGCCGCCCACCGCGACCTACCGTCTGCAACTGCGGCCGGAGTTCCCCTTCCGCGCCGCCGAGGAGGCGGTCCCGTACCTGGCCCGCCTGGGGGTGTCGCATCTGCACCTGTCCCCCGTCCTCGAGGCGGCCCCGGGGTCCAGCCACGGCTACGACGTCACCGACCACACCCGGGTGCGTGCGGAGCTCGGCGGCGAGGAGGGACTGCGGTCGCTGTCCCGCACCGCGCGGGCGCACGGTCTGGGGCTGATCCTGGACACGGTGCCCAACCACATGGCGGTGCCGGTGCCGGAGCGGCTGAACCGGCCGCTGTGGGAGGTGCTGCGGGACGGCCCGGACAGCCCGTACGCCCGCTGGTTCGACATCGACTGGCAGGCGGGCCAGGGCAAGGTGCTGCTGCCGGTGCTCGGCGGACGGCTCGGCGACGAGCTGCCCGCGCTGCGCGTCGACGCCGATCTCGGCGAACTTCGCTACCACGACCACGCGTTCCCGCTGCGCCCGGGCACCGAGCGGCTCCCGCTGCCCGAGCTGCTGGACGCGCAGCACTACCGGCTCGCCTGGTGGCGGTTGGCCCGTACGGAGCTGAACTACCGGCGGTTCTTCACCATTTCGCAGCTCATCGGGGTGCGGGTGGAGCACCCCGAGGTGTTCGACGCCAGCCACGCCACCCTGCTGCGGCTGCTGCGCGACGGGGTGGCCGACGGCCTGCGCATCGACCACCCCGACGGACTCGCCGACCCCGCGGGCTACCTGGAGCGGCTGCGCAAGGCGTCCGGCGGCCGGTGGACCGTGGTGGAGAAGATCCTGTGCGGTGACGAACGGCTTCCGGACGACTGGGCCTGCGCTGGCACCACCGGCTATGACGCGCTGCGCCGGATCGACGGCCTGTTCACCGACCCGGCGGGCGTCGCCGAACTGACCGCCGTCTACCGCGATTTCGCCGCCCCCGAGCCCGACCTGGGCGGCGACTGGGAGGCGACCGCGCGACGGGCCGCGTACCAGGTGGTCACCGGCGCGCTGGCCGCCGAGGTCGAGCGGCTGGTCCGCACCGCCGACCGCCTCTGCCGCGCCCGCCTCGACCTGGCCGACCACGCCCCCTGGGCGCTGCGCACCGCGCTGCGGGAGCTGCTGGTACGGCTGCCGGTGTACCGCCCGTACCCGGGTCGGCGGGAGTCGGCCGAGGTGCTCCAGGAGGCGGCCGAGGGCGCCCGTGCCGGCTTCACGGTGCCCGAGGAGGCCCACGCGGTCGACGTGGTACGGGACCTGGCGCTCGGGCGGCTGGGGCGCGGGGGCGACCACGACGACTTCGCGGCCCGGTTCGCGCAGGTCGCCTCCGCTTTGCACGCCAAGTCCACCGAGGACGCGGCCTTCTACCGCTATGTGCCGCTGCTGTCGCTGAACGAGGTCGGCGGGTCCCCCGAGCGGCCCGGCACCTCCCCCGACGCCTTTCACGCCTTCTGCGCCCGGCTGGCGCGCGACTGGCCGGAGACCGGGACCGTTCTGTCCACCCATGACACCAAGCGCAGCGCGGACGTACGCGCCAGGCTGGCCGTGCTGTCCGAACTGCCGGGCGAGTGGGCCGATCTCCTGGCCGAGGTCCACGCACAGGCCGATGCGCCGCCCGACCGGCACCTGGCGTACGCGGTGTGGCAGACCGCCCTGGGCATCGGTTCCATCCGCCCGGAACGGCTGGTTCCGGCGGTGCTGAAGTCGGAGCGCGAGGCCGGGCTGCGCACCAGCTGGACCGAGCCCGACGAGGCGTACGAGCGGGCGGTGGAGGCCTTCGTACGGTCCGGGCCGTGCGGGCCGCCAGGGCAGACCCTGGCCCGCTTCAACCGCCGGATCGACGGCCACGCGCGGGCCAACGTCCTGGGCGCGGCGCTGGTCCACCTCACCATGCCGGGCGTGCCCGACCTGTACCAGGGCACGGAGGGCGTGTACGGCGCGCTGGTGGACCCGGACAACCGGGCTCCGGTGCGCCTCCTGCCCGACCTGCTGGCCGAGTTGGACAACGGCGCCGCCCCACGCGGCCTGGACCAGGAGAAGCGGCGGTTGACGGCGGCGGCGCTACGGCTGCGCCGGGGGTGCCCCGAGGCCTTCGACGCCCGGGGCACGTATCAGCCGCTGTCCGCCGAGGGCCCGGCGGCCGGGCACTGTGTGGCGTTCTGCCGGACGGGCCGGGTGGTCAGCGTGGTCACCCGGCTCAGCAGCCGCCTGGAGGCGGCGGGCGGGTGGCGCGGTACCCGGCTGCGTCTGCCGCCCGGCCGCTGGCGCTCGCCGCTGACCGGTCAGGAGGTCGAGGGGGAGGCCGACTTGGCACAACTGCTCGACGACCTCCCGGTGGCCCTGCTACGGCTCGTGTGACGCCCTGGCCGTCACGTACTGTCGGGCACCATGCGTGAGGAACAGCAGATGGCAAGAGTGGTCTACACCAAGTACGACGGCTCGCTGCACTGGCACCAGTACGCGACACGGCTCGGCGAGGACGAGCACGGCGTGTGGCTGGGCTGCCGGGCAGGGAACACCGCGCAGCGGGGCCATGAGCCGCCGATAACCTACGAGCACGCGTTCGTGCTGCTCTTTCCCCGGGACGCGTGGTGGACGGCCGTCTTCAACGCGGCTCCCGACAGGACCGAGATCTACTGCGACATCTCCACGGTGCCGTGCTGGCAGGACGGCGTGGTCACCATGGTCGACCTCGACCTCGACGTGGTCCGCCGCCGTGACGGTTCGCTGTTCATCGACGACGAGGACGAGTTCGCCGAGCACCGGGTGCGCTACGGGTATCCGGCCCAGGTGGTCGAGAACGCCGAGCGGGCCGCCCAGTGGCTGATGAAGTCGATCGGCGAGCGCGCGGAACCCTTCACGGACGGCTACCGGAAGTGGCTCTCCCTGGTCGAGTGAGCGGCGGTCAACCCGCCGGGGAACGGTCAACCGGCGTCTGTGGCACGGCGTTTGACCAACGCGCCGGACGCCGCACGGTCGGCGTACGCCGCATCGCCGGGCCGGCGGCCCCGCCGGTCAACGCCCGGCGAGACGCCTAGCGGGCGGAGAGGCGGAAGCCGATGCGGCCGAAGGTCACCAGGTCGCCGGGTCGCACCGCGGCGGCACCGGTCAGCCGCTGCCCGTTGACCCAGGTGCCGTTCATCGACCCGAGATCACGTAGCACCCAGACGTCTCCCTCGCGGCGCAGCTCGGCGTGCGCCCGGGACACGGAGTCGTCGCCTATGCGCAGCCCCGAGGCGTAGTCCCGGCCGATCCGCAGCGGGAACGGGCCGGGTTCCGGCAGCATCAGCTTCGGCAACCGCTCGGCCCACCAGGCCCTGCGCAGCCGCATGGTGAAGGCGGAGGCGGTGCTGACGACGCCGGTCGCCCAGCGGGTCATCCGGCCGCCGGACGGCAGGTCGTGGACAAGGGCGTCGAGCTCGTGCTGGCCACGCGCGGTGATGGCGAGTTCCATCCGCTGCAGGAACGTTTCGTGGGACAGCCGTCCACGGACGGCGTTCTCCTTGAGCACCTCGATGGCACGGTCCCGGTCGGCGTCCGAAGGCCGGTCGGAATGCGTCTGGAACTCAGATGACGTCACAGGTGGGATTCTGCGGTGCCGATCACGGAGTGTCCAGCGGACCAGTACCCGCGGGCATCGGCCGACAACGGCCCGACCGATCGTGTAAGGGCGCCGCGTTGACGGGGTACATACCGTCAGATCGCCCGCGCACACCGGGGCACGCCGGAGCACGCCCGTAGGGAGGACGACGGTGGGATACCAGGTCTGGGCACCGCAGGCCCGGCAGGTCGCGGTGCGCGTCGCGGGTCGGGACCACCCGATGCGGTCCGACCCGGCGCGCACCGGCTGGTGGCTGACGGACGGCGCGGGCGCGCCGCCGCACGAGGACGGCACCCGGTACGCGTTCGTGCTGGACGGCGGCGAACCGCTGCCCGACCCGCGCTCCCGACGCCAGCCGGACGGCCCCGACGGGCCGAGCGCGGTGGTGGACCACGCCCGGTACACCTGGCGGCACCCCTGGACGGGCAGGCAGTTGCCCGGCGCCGTGCTGTACGAGCTGCACATCGGCACGTTCACCCGCGAGGGCACCTTCGACGCGGCCGCCGCGCGGCTGGCGCACCTGGCCTCACTGGGCGTCAGCCATGTCGAGCTGATGCCGGTGTGCCCGTTTCCCGGCAGGCACGGCTGGGGGTACGACGGGGTGGCGCTGTGGGCGGTGCACGAACCCTACGGAGGACCGGCGGGGCTGAAGCGCTTTGTCGACACGGCGCACGGGCACGGGCTCGGTGTGGTGCTCGACGTGGTGCACAACCACCTGGGACCGTCGGGGGACCATCTGCCACGATTCGGGCCGTACTTCACCGAACGGCACCAGACACCCTGGGGCGCGGCGGTCAACCTGGACGCGCCCGGCTCCGACGAGGTGCGCGACTTCCTCCTCGGCAGCGCGCTCGCCTGGCTGCGGGACTACCGGCTGGACGGGCTCCGGCTGGACGCGGTGCACGCCCTGGCCGACACCAGGGCCCTGCCGTTCCTTGAGGAACTGTCCACGGCGGTCGACGCGTTGGCGGCCGAGACCGGACGGCCGCTGTTCCTGATCGCCGAGTCCGATCTGAACGACCCGCGCACCACCGCCCCCCGCGACGCGGGCGGAATCGGCCTGCACGCGCAGTGGAGCGACGACTTCCACCACGCCCTGCACACCGCGCTGACCGGTGAGTCCCAGGGCTACTACGCGGACTTCGCGCGCGCCCCGCTGGCCGCGCTGGCCAAGACGCTGACCGGGGTGTGGTTCCACGACGGCACGTACTCGTCGTTCCGCGGCCGGGCGCACGGCCGCCCGCTGCCCGGCGATGTGCCGCGGCACCGGTTCCTCGGCTACGCGCAGACCCACGACCAGATCGGCAACCGGGCCACCGGCGACCGCCTGACGGCAGGTCAACTCACCTTGGGCGCAGCGCTGGTGCTGACCGCGCCGTTCACTCCCATGCTGTTCATGGGTGAGGAGTGGGGGGCCGGCACGCCCTGGCAGTTCTTCACCGACCACACCGATCCGGCGCTGGCCGACGCGGTGCGGGACGGGCGGCGCAGGGAGTTCGCCGAGCACGGCTGGCCCGCGTCGAGTATTCCGGATCCGCAGGATCCGGCGACCCGGCTGCGGTCCTGTCTGGACTGGTCCGAGCCAGGC
Source organism: Streptomyces silvisoli (assembly GCF_029269905.1). NCBI lineage: Bacteria > Bacillati > Actinomycetota > Actinomycetes > Kitasatosporales > Streptomycetaceae > Streptomyces > Streptomyces silvisoli. The sequence goes on from NZ_JARJBC010000006.1 coordinate 119,865, forward strand.
CGCGAACCGCACGCGGGGCTGCTGCGCTGGTACCGCACGCTGATCGCGCTGCGTGCGGCCGAGCCCGAACTGGCAGACCCGGACACGGCGGCGGTCCGGGTGGAGTTCGACGAGGACGCCCGGTGGATCCTGGTGCACCGCGGCACCCTGTGCACCGCGGTGAACTTCGCGGACCAGCCGCGCGAACTCCCGCTCCGTGGCCACCAGGTGCTGGCCGCCTCCACCGAACTTCCTTGCACCGGTGGGCGCTTGGTGCTGCCCGGGGGCTCGGCGGCGGTGGTACGGGGCGGCACGGGCCGGGGATGAGGGGCTATCCGCTGGTAGGGCGGCCCGCGTCGCGGGCGAGTGCGGTGAGGCGGGAGATCGCCCGGAAGTACTTCTTGCGGTAGCCGCCCGCCAGCATCTCCTCGCTGAAGATCCGGTCGAACGGAACGCCGGAGGCCATCACCGGAACCTCGCGGTCGTAGAGCCGGTCGGCGAGCACCACCAGCCGCAGCGCGGTGGCCTGGTCGGTGACCGGGGCCACCCCGCGCAGGAAGACCGCGCCGACCCCGTCGCACAGCGCGCCGTAGCGGCTGGGGTGCACCCGCGAAAGGTGCTCGACGAGGGGGCCGAAGTCATCGAGGGACGCGTGCGCAGTGGTGTACGCGGCCTCGGTGACCTGCTCGTCGGAGTACGGCGCCGGGGCCTGCGGCAGCCCGCGGTGCCGGTAGTCCTCGCCGTCGATCCGCTGGGCCTGGAAACGGGCGGACAGCCCCTGGATCTCCCGCATGAAGTCGGAGGCGGCGAACCGCCCTTCGCCGAGCTTGCCGGGCAGCGTGTTGGAGGTGGCGGCGAGCTTGACGCCCGCGTCGGCCAGCTTGCCGAGCAGGGTGGAGACCAGGACGGTGTCTCCGGGGTCGTCCAGCTCGAACTCGTCGATGCACAGCAGGCGGTGGCCGCTGAGCGCGGCAACCGCCTGCTGGAAGCCCAGGGCGCCGACGAGGTTGGTCAGCTCCACGAACGTGCCGAACGCCTTCCGCTCGCGCGGCGCGGGGGCGGCGTGCCACAGGGAGGCCAGCAGGTGCGTCTTGCCGACGCCGTAGCCACCGTCGAGGTACACCCCGCTGGGACCGCCGGCCGCGGCGGCCCCGCGCTCTCGCCGGAACCACCGCTTCCTGGCGCCCGGAACGGCGGCGTCCGCGCCGAGGGTCCCGGCGAAGCCGCGCAGGACGGTGACCGCCTGGGCCTGGCTGGGCTGGTTCGGGTCCGGCAGGTAGTTCTCGAACCGTACGGCGTCGAACCGCGGCGGCGGCACCATCTCGGCGACCAGCCGATCGGCCGGAACGTGCGGCTCACGCTCACACAGCGACGCGGGGACGTCACCGGAGGCGTCGGCTATCAGGTGCGGAGCGGAGTGCCGCGAGTCAGCTGCGGAGGCGGGAGAGGACACAGCCCCCAAGCGTATCCGCCCGCGCGTGACCGCGCTGTCGGCCATCTCACGCCCCGTGGCTCACGGCGGGGCGGCCGACGCCACCCGAGCGCGGCGGGTTTGCTGTGTTTTGCGGGGTTCGATGGATTCGGCGCCGCCGGACTCCCACAGTCGACCACCGTCCCGGTGGGGAGGGGGTTGACGCCTCGGCGGTGTGGGGCGCAGTGGGCGGCGCTGAAACGGCCGCGGCCCGGCGGAGGCGGGGCCGTGGGTCGAATGATCGCGTGACAGACTTTGCGCATGCGTCGCTTGTTTCCCGTGAGCCCGGTCGGCGAGGCCGATTCCCTGGACACTCTGGACGCGTTGGCCGACGCGTACGCCTACCCGGCGCCACGCGGCGCGGCGTCGGCCTGGCTGCGGGGGAACATGGTGGCCTCGTTGGACGGGGCGGCGCGGCACGACGGGCGGTCTCAGCCGTTGTCCTCGGCGGCCGACATGCGGATCTTCGGAGTACTGCGCGGCCTGGCGGACGCCGTCGTGGTCGGCGCGGAGACGGTGCGGCAGGAGGCGTACCGCCCGGCGAAGGCCAGGGAGGCGTTCGCCGAACGCCGCGCGGCGCTCGGCCAACCGGTCGCCCCGGTGATCGCCGTGGTCAGCGCCAGCCTGGACCTGGACTTCTCCCTCCCGCTGTTCACCGAGCCGCTGGTGCCGACCCTGGTGCTCACCGGCGCCCAGGCGGACCCGGACCGGGTGCGGGCCGCGCGGGCCCGCGGCGCCGAGGTGGTCGTGGCCGGGGCGGGCGCCGGGGTCGAACCGGCCGAGGCGGTGCGCGCGCTGGCCGCGCGCGGGCTGACCCGGCTGCTGACCGAGGGCGGCCCGCGCCTGCTCGCACAGTTCGCCGCGGCCGGGGTGCTGGACGAGCTGTGTCTGTCCATCGCTCCGCTGGTCGCCGCCGGTACCGCGCCACGGATCATGGACGGTCCCGGCCTGGACGTACCGGCACGTTTCGCTCCGGCGGCCATCCTCGAAGAGGACGGTTTCCTGTTCACCCGCTACGTCCGGGCCTGACCTCCGTTGTCTCTGGCGGACCCCCAGGGCATCCAGACATCCGCGCGAGCCCACCACCTACGGAATGACTCGTTCCGTTTTTCTCCCCGGAGAAGGGGATATTCGGCGCGCCCCATAGGGACTCAGGGCAGGATGGTTTCTGTGGGGATCAGTGGCCCGCGAGAAAGAAGGACGAGTCCGTGATCACGACCGTACTCATGATCGAGAAGCCGCTCGCCCCCGTCGACGTGCAGCTTGTCACCACCTTGCACGCGGACGAGCCTGTCTCCTTCGTGGTCCTGATGCAGCCGCGCGGCGATCAGGAACGACTGCTGCGCGCGCTGGATGATGTCGCCCTGGGCGAGCTGCGCAGCGCCGCGCACGAGGACGACGTGCCCGGGGGCGAGCAGGCGCTCGCCCCCGCGTCGCAGGCCCTGGAGCACAGCCTGCGCGAGCTGCGCAAGACGGGAGCGCAGGCGGTCGGCGAGATCGTCGAGGACCATCCGCTCGTCCTGCTGCGCTCGGTCGTCGAGAAGACCAGCGCCGACGAGGTGATCGTGCTCACCGCCCCGCACCTGGTGGAGGAGTTCTTCCACCGCGACTGGGCCTCCCGCGCCCGCCACACCGTGGGCGTGCCCGTACTGAAGCTGTACGCGCACAACGAGTGATCGCGGACCGCGCGGCCACGGACAGGATGCGACAATCACGGCCGAGCAGTTGTCAGCCATCATCGAAGGAGCCCGCGTATGGCACCCGCCGTCCCCACTGCCATGGCCCGACCGCACTTCATCGGTATCGGCGGCGCCGGGATGTCGGGCATCGCCAAGATCCTCGCGACGCGCGGCGCACGCGTCGCGGGCAGCGACGCCAAGGACTCCGAGACCGCCGCCGCCCTGCGGGCGCTGGGCGCCACCGTGCACATCGGGCACGCGGCGGCGCACCTCGCCGAGGACGCCACCTGTGTCGTGGTCTCCAGCGCCATCCGCGATGACAACCCGGAACTCGCGGCGGCCCGCGAACGTGGCGTTCCGGTCGTGCACCGCTCCGACGCGCTGGCCGGGCTGATGACGGACAGCCGTGCGATCGCGGTGGCCGGTACGCACGGGAAGACCACCACCACCTCGATGCTGGCGGTCAGCCTGACCACTTTGGGCCTCGACCCCTCGTACGCCATCGGCGGCGACCTTGACGTGCCCGGCTCCAACGCGCGGCACGGCGGCGGTGAGATCTTCGTGGCCGAGGCCGACGAGAGCGACCGCAGCTTCCACAAGTACGCGCCCGAGGTGGCGATCGTGCTCAACGTGGAACTCGACCACCACGCCAACTACGCCTCGATGGGCGAGATCTACGAGTCCTTCGAGACCTTCGCCGACCGGATCGTGCCCGGCGGCACCCTGGTGATCGCCGCCGACCACGCGGGCGCCCGTGAGCTGACCGCGCGGCTGCGCGGCCGGGACGGACTGCGCATCGTCACCTACGGCGAGGCGGCCGACGCCGACGTACGGATCGTGGGCATCGCCCCGCACGGGCTGACCAGCGAGGTCACCGTGCTGCTCGACAACGAGGAGCTGACCTTCACCGTCTCCGTGCCCGGCCGCCACTACGCGCACAACGCCGTCGCCGCGCTGACCGCGGGCACCGCGCTGGGCGTCCCGGCCGCCGAGCTCGCCGCCGCGCTCGGCTCCTACACCGGGGTCAAGCGCCGTCTCCAGCTCAAGGGCAGCGCCGCCGGGGTGCAGGTCATCGACTCCTACGCGCACCATCCCACCGAGATCGCGGCCGACCTCGAAGCGATCCGCGGCAGTGCGGGCGACGGCCGGGTGCTGGTGGTATTCCAGCCCCATCTGTTCAGCCGCACCCAGCAGTTGGCGACCGAGATGGGCGTGGCCCTCGCCCTGGCCGACGCCTCGGTGGTGCTGGACATCTACCCGGCCCGCGAGGACCCGATCCCGGGCGTCACCAGCGCGTTGATCATCGAGGCGGCCGCCGCCAAGGGGGCCGACACCGACGCGGAGCACGACAAGGAAGCCGTCCCGGACCGGATCGCCGGAATGGCCAAGCCCGGTGATCTCGTTCTCACCATGGGGGCAGGCGATGTGACCGAACTCGGTCCGAAGATCCTGGCCCGCCTTGCCACCGTGGAGAGCTGAGGAGCGAGCGATGCCGTACGAGGTCGACAAGCCGGACGAGCAGTGGCGTGCGGAGCTGTCCCCCGCCGAGTACGCGGTGCTGCGGCAGGCGGGCACCGAGCCCGCCTTCACCGGCGAGTACACCGACGCCACGACGAAGGGCGTCTACTCCTGCCGCGCCTGCGGGGCCGAACTCTTCCGTTCCGACACCAAGTTCGCCTCGCACTGCGGCTGGCCGTCCTTCTACGACCCGAAGGACAGCGACGCCGTCGAGCTGTTGGAGGACCGCTCCCACGGCATGGTCCGCACCGAGGTCCGCTGCGCCCGCTGCGGCTCCCACCTCGGCCATGTCTTCGAGGGCGAGGGCTACCCGACCCCGACCGACCAGCGGTACTGCATCAACTCGATCTCGCTGCGGCTCACCGCTGACGAGGACTGACACCTCCCTTCGGCCTGCGGTCACAGCCGCCGGTACATGATGTGCAGTCCGACGTAGCCCTTGGTCGGATGATGGAAGCCCTCGGGCAGCGTGGCCAGCACCTCGAAGCCCAGCGAGCGCCACAGCGCGACCGCCCTGGTATTGGTCTCCACCACGGCGTTGAACTGCATCGCCCGATAGCCCTCGGCGCGCGCCCACTCCAGCACGTGCTCGCCGAGGGCCCGGCCGACGCCCCGGCCGGAGCACCCGGGATCGACCATGAAGCTCGCACTGGCGATGTGCGCGGCGCCGCCCATGTGGTTGGGGTTCATCTTGGCGGTGCCGAGAACGGCTCCGCCGTCGTCCACGGCCACGACCGTCCGCCCCGGTGGCTCCAGCAGCCACATCGCGCGGGCCTGCTCCTCCGGCAGGTCACGGGGGTAGGTATAGGTCTCCCCCGCGGCGACGATCTCCCGCAGGAACGGCCAGATCGCGGGCCAGTCAGCAAGGGTCGCTTCCCTGATCAGCATGGGTTCAGCATGCCCCGGCCAACGGTTTGGTCGCCAACCCTTTGGATCCCCCGCTGCGTTCAGCGTCTGGCGGCCAGACGGCAACCGAGTGCCGTGGCGGCCGCGCAGACGGCGGCCGTGAGGGCCAGCGGGAGTATCGGCGGGTGCACCGCGCCGGTGTGCGATCCCCTGACCAGGCCGCTGACCGCGGCGTTCGCCGGAGAACCCGAGGCGACCAGGACCAGCAGCGCCGCCAGCGCGGTGACCGGTATCGGCCAGCCGGGACGGCGCAGCACCGGCGGGTTGCACAGCGTGCCGACCGCCGTACCGAGCAGGGCGCAGGCCAGCAGGGCCAGCAGCCCGGCCGCCACGGCCGGGCCCACCGCCACCGGCTGGGTGTGGTCGTCGGTGTACGGAGAGCTGATGGCGGCGACGGCCAGCGTCCCGGCGGCACCGAGCACCAGGGAGGCGCTGAACGCCGTTATGGTGCAGGCGAGTTGCACCCGGCCCGGTCCCGCGGCGGCCTGGGTGATGGCACGGGCGGCGGGCGGCTCACCGGTCGCGCAGACCCGTACCAGCCAGGCGGACACCGGCAGGATCGCCCCGGCCGAGAAGCCGAGGGAGTCCAGGAGCGGCTGCCCCGACTGGGTGCCGATGCCCGTGATCACGCCGTAGAGCAGCAGCGGTGGAAGCCAGCGCTGCGAACGCAGCAGGAGCGCCGTCTGGTAGCGCAGCAGGGCCTTCATCGCACCGCTCCCGAAGGACTCGTACCCCCGGTGGACCGCACCGCGCGGATGTGCCAGGGCGGATCCGCGTCCAGCAGGGCCCGCAGCGCGGCATCCGCCCGGTCGGCTGGCACACGGATCCGCAGCAGGCCCGGGGCGCCCGCCGCCGGTCCGGCGGTCCAGCTGTGCGGCGGAAGGGCGGCGGGCGGCTCGCCGGTGCCCTCGGCCTCGATCACCACCCGGGCCATCTCGTCGGCACCGCCGGGGCCGTCGGTGAGCCGCCCGGCCGCCACCCGGTGGCGGCGGGGGACGGCCTCGGCGAGCCGCCGTGGATCGTGGTCGACGTACACGGCGGTGCCGCCCGCGGCCACCCGCTCGGTCACCGCTTCGTCCAGCAGGGCACGGGCCGCCGTGTCCAACCCCGCCCACGCCTCGTCGAGCACCAGCAACTCCGGCTCGGCCAGCAGGGCCTGGGCCACGGCGACCTTCTGCGCGGTTCCCTTGGACAGCCGGTCCAGCGCCGTGCCCGCGAAGCCGGTGATCCCGAAACGCTCAAGCCACTCCTCGGTGCGGGCGGCCGCCTGCCGCCCGCAGAGCCCGTGCACCCGGCCCATGTGGACCAGGTACCCGGCGGCGTCGAACGGCAGGGTGGCAGCGAAGCGCTCCGGCACATAGGCGGTACGGGGGCGGCCTGTGATCCGGCCAGTGGTCGGGACGTCGATCCCGGCGAGCAGCCGCAGCAAGGTGGACTTGCCGCTGCCGTTGCCGCCTTCCACGCGCAGCAGCGCCCCCTCGGGCACATCGAGGTCTATCCCCCGCAACACCCATGGCCCGCGTGCCCGGTAGCGCCGCCCCACCGCCTCCAGTCTCATGCCGCTCACCCCCGTGTCCGATGCCTCCGCCGCCCCGCGGAGGCCTGTCGTACCGGTCAACGCCCCCCGCCGCGGCCTCGTTCCCTCATCGCTGATCGTTCACCCGTTCGAGTTAGGGCTCGTGGCATGCTGGGCCGGTGACCAGCGCTGACCCCTTCGCCGATCCGGCCGCCGAGGCGGCCGCGGACCGTGATGCCGCACCGCAGTTCGTCCTGCCGCTCGTGGTCCGCATCGAGCGCGACGCTCCGCCCACCCGTACCGACGCCCTGGAGACGTCGGCCCGGGGGGTGCTCACCTTCCTCTCCGACCCGCGCACGGCGGACGGCGGCGAGTGGGCGGAGCTGCTGCGCGACTGGGAGGACGGCAGGATCCGCAAGGTGGTGCGCCGGGCGCGCGGCGCGGAGTGGCGGCGGGCCCAGTCGCTGCCGGGCATCACGGTGGAGGGCCGGTCGGCGCACGTGCGGGTGTATCCGCCGGTGCCGCTGGACGGCTGGCCGAAGGAACTGGCCAAGTTGCAGGTCTCCGGCACCGAGTTGGCCGACCCCGAGCCGGTGGGCGCGCCGGACCCGGCGCTGCCGGTGCTCTGGCTCAACCCCGGCCTGGAGATGTCGGCGGGCAAGGCGATGGCCCAGACCGGGCACGCCGCACAGCTGGCCTGGTGGGCGCTGCCCGACGCGGCCCGCGCCGTCTGGCGGGACTCGGGCTTCGCCCTCTCCGTACGCACCCCGCAGGCGGCGCACTGGGCCGAGCTGGCCGAAAGCGGGCTGCCGTTGGTGCGCGACGCCGGCTTCACCGAGATCGCGCCCGGGTCCTGCACGGTGATCGCGGACCACCCGGCGTTGCGCTGACCGCCCTTGCGGGGCCTGCCGCTAGGGAACGTCGCCCGTGGGCGCCAGCGCGGGCCACAGTGCGATGACCCGGTCGGCGACCGCGCGCACATCCAGGTCACCGGTGTCCACGACCAGGGTTCCGGGTGGGTCGGAGGCCGCTATCTCCTCCAACTGGCGTGCGCTCCTGCTCAGTTGCTCACCGATCCGGCCGCCGATCCCCCGGCGTGTCACCCGCTCCCGCAGTACGTCCAGGCACGCGGTGAGCCGTACCACCGTGAACGCCGCGGCGGGCACCGCCTCGGCGATCCACGGCAACTCCTGCCGCAGGTCCGCGAAGACCCCGGTCAGCATCAGCCGATGATGGCCGAGGTCCGCGTAGTTCGCCCACACCGCGGCGAGGTTGCGGCGGGCCATCTCCCACACCGGCAGCCCCGGCACCGGCCAGGGCTGGATGCGGTCCAACTCGTCGCAGTCGAGGACGGCGTGAGCCATGGAGTCCGCGGCCAGCCGACGCGACACCTCGTACACGGTGGAGCTCTTGCCCACGCCCGCCGCGCCGCAGATGACGAGCACGTCCACCGTGTCCGGGATGTTTCCGCCGCTTCGCCCGCCCGTTTCGGACCCCATGGCGCGCCAGTCTGGTCCGGACCGTGGTACACCGCCAGAGCGCAACCTCAAATCCGGCTCTGAACCGCCCGGTTGGGCGTCCGCCTCCCGCCCCGGCCCGGGTGTCCGACGGCCGTCGGATCCCAACCGCCGAAATTCCAGGGCGGATTGTCAGTGGGATCCAGTAGAACACCCTTATGTGGGTTTTCCTGGTCGCCGTCGCCTGGGTGGCGGCGCTGATGTCCTGCGCGCGGCTGTGCCGGGCGGCGATGGCCGCCGCCCGGGAGTCCCCGGCGCCCGCCTGCGGCCCCGACCGCGCGGCGGCCGGGGAACCGGAACTGAGCCTGTACGAGGCGGCGTTCCTCGCCGGTGGGCCGAGCCGGGTCACCGATCTGGCGATGGTGGCGATGTCCCGGCAGCGGCGGCTGCTGCTCGCCCACACCGGCTGGGCGACGGTGGTGGACCCGGTCGGCCGCGATGAGGTGGAGCGTTCGCTGATCGCCTCGATAGGTCCCGGTGGCCAGTCCCTCATACCGGCGGTGCGCACGGTGCACGCCGCCGCCGACTGCGTGCGCGCGCTCGGTGAGCGGCTGGCCTCGGCCGGTCTGGCCGTGCCCGCGGCGGTCCGGGACGGGATGACGGCCGGGATCCGGCAGACGTGGGCCGCCACCGTGCTGGTGTGCGCTCTGCTGGCCGCTTCCACCGGCATCAACCGGCCCGGCGGGGACGCCTCGGACCCGCTGTGGTTCGTGCTGCCGCTGCTGCTGACCGTGGGCTGTCTGGTCATCGCCCGGATCGAGGCGCATCCGTACACCCGTTGGGCCTCGCCCGCGGGCCAGGAGTTGCTGCGGGCGATACCCGTGCCCCGGCTGCGGCACCGCCGAGGCGGTGGTGCCGCGGTGCCGGGGCTGACCGGTCGCGCGGACGACCGCACGCCGCTGATGACGCTCGCGCTGTGCGGGCCGGCGGTGCTGCGGGACCCGGCGTTGCGCGCGGCGCTGGGCGGTTCACGCCGGGTGGCGTGAACCCCCGCCTGCGGCCCGGCTGTTGACCGGGATCGTCAGCCGGTCGCGGTCGGTTCGTACCGCCGGGCTCCGACGTCGCGGTTGCTCGCCGTCTCGGCTGAACCTCTTGCCGCCGTGACGGCACGCGACCACGGCGGCGCAGGTCGGCGGTACAACCGGCCGCACACCCCGAGCCGAACGACCCGCCGGGAAGCCGCTACGCCAAACCCGCGACCAGTTCGGAGACGGCCTTGCGGCGGCCCGTGTAGAACGGGACCTCCTCGCGGACGTGGCGGCGCGCCTCGGAGCCGCGCAGGTGCCGCATCAGGTCGACGATCCGGTACAGCTCGTCGGCTTCGAAGGCCAGGATCCACTCGTAGTCACCGAGGGAGAAGGAGGCGACCGTGTTGGCGCGCACATCCGGGAAGCCGCGGGCCATCTTGCCGTGGTCGGCGAGCATCCGCCGCCGGTCCTCGTCGGGCAGCAGGTACCACTCGTAGGACCGCACGAACGGGTAGACGCTCACGTAGTCGCGCGGCGTCTCGTCGGCGAGGAACGCCGGGATGTGCGACCGGTTGAACTCGGCCGGGCGGTGCAGCGCCATGTTCGACCAGACCGGGTCCAGGGCGCGGCCGAGCCGGGTGCGGCGGAAGAGGTTGTACGCCTCCTGGAGCGCGTCCGAGCTCTCGGAGTGCCACCAGATCATGACGTCGGCGTCAGCGCGCAGACCGGACACGTCGTAGGTGCCGCGTACCGTGACGTCCTTCGCGGCGAGCTGCTCGAACAGTTCCTCGACCTCGTCCGCGTAGCCGGAGCGGTCCTCGGGCAGCGGGGAGCGCAGCCGGAACACCGACCAGAGGGTGTAGCGGATCACTTCGTTGAGGTCACGGGCCTTCTTGCCCGCGTTGGGGGCCTTGGCGGGGGCAGCATTCTCGGTCATGCGGCTATTCTCCCGCGCCGTCCTCGATGCCCGTCCGCAGGGTGCCCGTCGAGCGTCCGGCGAGGGTCCGCAGCACCTGGTCGGCGGCCTTGCGGGCGCTGGCGACGCAGGCCGGGATCCCCACGCCGTCGTAGACCGCGCCGCACACCGACATGCCGGGAAGCTTGGCGACCTGCTCGCGGACCCGGGCCACCCGCTCCAGGTGGCCGACCGGGTACTGCGGCAGCCCGCCGTCCCATCGGGTCACCCGGGCCGCGACGGGTGCCGCGCTGATCCCGGCCGCGGCGGCGAGGTCCTCCCGGGACAGCCGCACCAGGTCGGTGTCGTCCCAGGCCAGGTCGTCCTCCTCGCCGTACCTGCCGACCGAGGTGCGCAGCACGAAGGTGTCCGCTCCGGCCTCCTCGAGCCAGCCCCACTTGCGGCTGGAGAACGTGGACGCCTTGATGGTGTTGCGGTCCACCGGGGGCACCAGGAAGCCGCTGCCGCCGGGCATGTTCAGCAGGTCACGGCGGCGGAACGCCATGGTGACCAGCGCGACGCTGGCGTACTCCACGGTGCCCAACTCGGCCGCGGCGGCGGGCGATTCGGCGGCCAGCAGCCGGGCCGCGGCCGGCGCGGGCACGGCGAGCACCACCGCGTCGGCCGCCAGCGCCGATCGGCCGCCGGTCCCCTCGATGACCGCCTGCCAGCCGGAGGCGGTGCGGCGCAGCTCGCGCACCTCGGTGCCGGTCCTGATGTCCGCGCCCGCGGCTCGGCACGCCTGCGCGACCGCCACGGGCAGCCGCCCCACGCCGCCGCGCACGCCCATGAACACGGGTCCGTCCTGCCCGGCCGCGGCGGCCCGGCGCTGGCTGTCGCGCACCGCCTCGATCAGCGAGCGCCGACCGCGTGCCGCCTCGTAGAGCTGCGGGACGGCGGCGCGCAGCGAGATCTGGTAGGCGTTGCCCGCGTAGACCCCGCCGAGCAGCGGCTCGACCAGCCGGTCCACCACCTCCCGGCCGAGCCGGGCGGCCACGTACTCGCCGATCGCGACGTCCTCGCCGACCTCGGTGCGCGGCAGCACATGGTCCAAGGGCAGCCGGGCCAGCCCCGCGGGCGAGAGCACCCCGGAGGCGGACAGCGGTCCCAGGTCGCCGGGTACGCCCATGATGTGGCCGGTCGGCATCGGCCGCAGCCGACCGCGGGTCCACAGCGCGGCCCGAGCGGTGGCGGGCGGCTCCAACTCGTCGCCGAGCCCGGCCTCGCGGGCCAGTTCCACCGCCTCCGGGCGCCGCGCGAGCATCGACTCCGCGCCGAGGTCGACCGGCACCCCGGCGATCTCGTCGGCGTACAGCTTGCCGCCGAGCCGGGCCGACGACTCCAGCACCGTCACCCTGGCACCGCCGGTGACGAGGCGGAAAGCGGCGGCCAGTCCCGAGATCCCACCGCCGACCACGAGGACGTGCCCCGCGCCGGATCCGTGCTCGGGCCGCTCCCGCACCGCGTTCATGCCCTCCACTGTGCCACCGCCGTCAACGGGCCTCGGTCGTCTGGTGGACGAACTCCACGAGCCGGGTGAGCGCGTCCGGCTCCGTGTTGGGCAGCACGCCGTGCCCGAGGTTGAAGACGTGACCGGGCGCGGCCTTGGCCGAGTCCAGCACCTCGCGCGCCTTGGCCCGTACGGCCTGCTCGGGGGCGAACAGCACGGCGGGGTCCAGGTTGCCCTGGAGCGCCTTGTCCGCCCCCACCCGGCGGGTGGCCTCGGCGAGCGGTACCCGCCAGTCGACGCCGACCACGTCCGCGCCCGCCTCTCCCATGAGACCGAGCAACTCGCCGGTGCCGACGCCGAAGTGGATGCGGGGCACGCCGTAGGACGCGACCGCGTCGAAGACCTTCGCCGAGGCGGGCATGACGGAGCGCCGGTAGTCCTCGGGGGCGAGCGCACCGACCCAGGAGTCGAACAGCTGGACGGCCGAGGCGCCCGCCTCGATCTGCACCTTCAGGAACGCGGCGGTGATGCCGGCGAGCCGGTCGAGCAGGTCCGCCCACAGCTGCGGGTCGCCGTACATCAGCGCCTTGGTGCGCTCGTGGTTGCGGGACGGGCCGCCCTCGACGAGGTAGCTCGCCAGGGTGAACGGCGCGCCCGCGAAGCCGATCAGCGGGGTGCCGCCGAGTTCGCCGGTCAGCATGCCGATCGCCTCGGTGACGTAGCTGACGTCGTCCGGTTCCAGCGGACGCAGCCGGTCGAGGTCGGCGCGGGTCCTGATCGGCTCGGCGACCACCGGGCCGACGCCCGGCTTGATGTCGAGGTCGAGGCCGACGGCCTTGAGCGGAACGACGATGTCGCTGAAGTAGATGGCGGCGTCGACCCCGTGGCGCCGTACCGGTTGCAGCGTGATCTCGGTGACGAGGTCGGGGCGCATGCACGATTCGAGCATCGCGGTGCCCTCGCGCACCTTGCGGTACTCGGGCAGCGAACGCCCGGCCTGCCGCATGAACCACACCGGGGTGTGCGGCACCGGCTCGCGTCGACACGCCCGGATGAACGCCGAATCGGCGGTCCGCTGGCGTGCTTGGTCTGTCCGCTGCTGAGCATTCACGGATGAATCTTCGCACGCGCCGAATGTCCACCGAATGCCGACCGCGTGTCAGCCGAAGGGGCGACCCGCCCATACCGGTGTTCCTCCCGTGCCGAAGGGTGCCAGCGGCCTAGTCTTCCGGGCATGGTCGCGGCTCAGGGGCACCTCGTGGACGAGGATGGGGCACCGCTCGTATTCCAACGGGCGGTGGAGACACTGGAAGCGGCCCGGACGCGGGCCGAGGTGGAACTGGCGCAGATCCCGGCCCCCAAACGGCTGGCCCCGCACGCGTACGCGGTGGAGGCCTCGGTGGTCGTCGAGGGGGAGGAACTGGCGGACGGCAGGCTGGTGCTGCTGCACGACCCGGCCGGGCAGGACACCTGGCACGGTACCTTCCGGGTGGTCACGCTGGCCCGAGCGGAGCTGGAACCGGAGATGGCGGCCGATCCACTGCTGCCGGACGTGTGCTGGTCCTGGCTGACCGGGGCGCTGGCCGCGCGCGGTGCGGCGTACAGCGAACCGAGCGGCACCGTCTCGTGCAGTTCCTCGCACCACTTCGGGGCGCTGGCGGACCGGGCGGCCAGCACGGAGATCGAGGTCCGGGCGTCCTGGACGCCCGCCGACACATCGGCCGGGTTCCCCGACATGGCGGCGCACCTGGTGGCGTGGTGCGAGCTGCTGTGCACCAGTGCCGGGTTGCCTCCGGCGCTGGGCGAAGGGGGTGGCGACGGGGTGGTGTCGCTGCCGAACCGGCGTGGCCCGCGATAACGATCCACGGTAACGGTCGGTTGCCGTACGGCGGACCGAATGTCCTTGCCTGATCGAACCGTTGGCCCTTTTGTTCGGAATCGATCAGCCTCGTATCCGACTTGCCCGGATTGTTACAGAATAAATCGTGATCTTTCCCTAAAGGACCGTTCCGATACTGCCGAAGAGGACTGTGACCTTTATCCCCACGGAGCACCGGCCCCCTCCCCCATCGGCCGGTCCGGTTCCGCCACGTCACAGGAGGCCCGGTGTCGGTTCTTCTCGACCACCCCACAAGCCTGGTCGCCTACCGCCCGATCAAGCCGACGGCCATGGTCGTCGTCGCCGACCCGCGCGTCCGCAGCACTGTCACCCGGCATCTGTGGGCACTCGGCGTACGCGACGTCATCGAGGCGTCGTCGATCGCGGAGGCCCGCCCCCGGGTCGGCACCCCGCGCGACATCTGCGTCGCCGATGTGCACCTGCCCGACGGCTCCGGGCTCACCCTCCTCGCCGAGACCAGGGCCGCGGGCTGGCCCAACGGACTCGCCCTGTCCGCCGCCGACGACATCGGCGCGGTGCGCAACGCGCTGGCCGGTGGCGTCAAGGGCTACGTCGTCACCGGCACCCGTACGAATGTAGGTCTCGCGCAGCGACCCGGCGCCGCCCCGATCGGGGCACCCGGCGCCCGCCTCCAGCGCCGCCCACCGGGCGCTCCCGGCCACCCCGGCGGCTACCGGGAGCTGTCGGGGCGCGAGGTGGAGGTGCTCCGGCTGGTGGCCGAGGGGCAGTCCAACAAGGCGATCGGCGTGTCGATGGGGCTGTCCGCCCTCACCGTCAAGAGCCATCTGGCCCGTATCGCCCGAAAGCTCGGCACCGGAGACCGGGCCGGAATGGTGGCCGTGGCACTGCGCACCGGCATCATCCACTGAGCCCGACCCGTACGGCCGTCAGCGCGCCCGTTCGTGGAACGTTCCATCGACGGGCGCGACGCATGAGCCGTCCCGGCTACCCTTGACGAGTGACCGACGCCCGAGAGACCGCAGCAAGCGAAGCAATCCCGGCGCCGGTCCCGCTGCTGGACCCGCGCGAGGGCATCCCGCCGGTGACCGACAGCCCGGAGGCGCTCGCCGCAGTCGTGTCGGCATTCGCCGCGGGCACCGGTCCCGTCGCCGTCGACGCCGAGCGCGCTTCCGGCTACCGCTACGGGCAGCGGGCCTACCTGGTCCAGCTGCGCCGCGCCGGAGCAGGGACCGCGCTGATCGACCCCGTCGCCTGTCCTGACCTGTCCGCGCTGGGCGAGGCCCTCGCCGACACCGAGTGGGTGCTGCACGCGGCCACCCAGGACCTGCCGTGCCTGGCCGAGATAGGGATGCGGCCGGGCCGGATCTTCGACACCGAGCTTGCCGGACGGCTGGCGGGCTTCGCCCGGGTGGGCCTGGGCGCCATGGTGGAGAACGTGCTCGGTTACGCCCTGGAGAAGGGCCACTCGGCCGTCGACTGGTCCACCCGCCCGCTGCCCGAGCCGTGGTTGCGCTATGCCGCGCTCGACGTGGAACTGCTGGTCGACCTGCGCGACGCGCTGGAGGCCGAGCTGCGAGAGCAGGGCAAGCTGGAGTGGGCGCTGCAGGAGTTCGCGGCGATCGCCGCCGCGCCGCCGCCCGCGCCGCGCACCGACCCCTGGCGCCGCACCTCGGGCATGCACAAGGTTCGGCGGCGCCGACAGCTCGGCGTGGTACGGGAGTTGTGGACGGTACGGGACGAGATCGCGCGGCAGCGCGACGTCTCGCCGGGGCGGGTGCTGACCGACGCCGCGATCGTGGCGGCGGCACTGGCGATGCCGCCCAATGTGCACGCGCTCGCCGCGCTGCCCGGTTTCGGCAACCGGATGGGCCGCCGTCAACTGGACGTCTGGCAGGCCGCGGTGGACCGGGCGCGGGCGCTGCCCGAGCGGGACCAGCCGCAGCTCGGGCCGGTACAGGGAGGTCCGCCGCCGCCGCGCTCGTGGACCGACAAGGACCCGGCGGCGGCAGCCCGCCTCAGCGCCGCCCGCGCGGCGGTCACCGCGTTGGCGGAGCGGCTCAATGTGCCGCAGGAGAACCTGGTGGCGCCGGACGCGGTACGGCGGGTGTGCTGGGAGCCGCCGGCGGAGCCGAACGCGGCGGCGATCGCCGAGCGGCTCGCGGAGCGGGCCGCGCGCCCATGGCAGATCGAACTCGTCTCGGACGTGATCGCGCGGGCGCTGACGGCGGTTCAGGCCGAGTCCTGACGATCGGCCGCCCCCGCGGTCCTCGCGAACGGGTTCTGCCGCCCGCCCACCTGATTACCGTCGGCCTTCGCTTGACGGGGCGCACGGCCGTGCACGTTCGGTCGGCGGTGCGCTGCGGGTTTCACCCGCCCATCCGCCGCTTTCGCAGGCACGCTCCCGGCCCGTGCCGAACCGTGCGCGACGGCAGGCGAGAGGCCGAGGCAGACGGGTGGACGGGTGGGCGTGGCCCCAGGGCAGACGGTCGGCCAGGTGGGAGGCAGCGCCCCGGACCTGCGGGGAATGTGACGTTCACCGCTTACCGCGGGGGGACTGTCCACACTGGTTACCCGCAAGTAGCATGACCGTGTGAGCCGCCGCTGCTTCGCCATGCGGCGTCCTCTGCCGGGCTGCCCAGCCACACCGCGCGCCGCGGAGCGCCGCGCGCCCGGCGGCGAGCGAACACGAATGAGGGAGAGCCAACGTGCCTCGTACCGCTAGGGACGTCGTCTTCGTTGACGGCGTCCGCACCCCGTTCGGCAAGGCGGGCCCCAAGGGCATCTACCACGAGACCCGCGCCGACGACCTGGTGATCAAGTGCATCCGGGAGCTGCTGCGGCGCAACCCGGACCTGCCGGCGGAGCGGATCGACGAGGTCGCCGTCGCCGCCACCACGCAGATCGGCGACCAGGGCCTGACCCTGGGCCGTACCGCGGGCATCCTCGCCGGGCTCCCGAAGACCGTTCCCGGCTTCTCCATCGACCGCATGTGCGCGGGCGCGATGACCGCGGTCACCACGACCTCGGGCGGCATCGCCTTCGGCGCGTACGACGTGGTCGTCGCCGGTGGTGTCGAGCACATGGGCCGCCACCCGATGGGTGAGGGCGTGGACCCCAACCCGCGCTTCGTCTCCGAGAAGCTGGTCGACGAGTCCGCCCTGTTCATGGGCATGACGGCGGAGAACCTGCACGACCGCTTCCCGCACCTGACCAAGCAGCGGGCCGACGAGTACTCGGTGCGCAGCCAGGAGAAGGCCGCCAAGGCGTACGCCAACGGCAAGATCCAGCAGGACCTGGTGCCGATCTCGGTGCGCCGCACCAACCCCGAGGCGGGCGAGACCGGTTGGGGCCTGGCCACCGCCGACGAGCCGATGCGCCCGGGCACCACGCTGGAGAACCTGGCGAGCCTCAAGACCCCGTTCCGCGCCCACGGCCGGGTGACCGCCGGAAACGCCGCCGGTCTCAACGACGGTGCCACCGCCTCCCTGCTGGCGGCCGAGGACGTCGCGAACGAGCTGGGCCTGCCGGTCAAGATGCGGCTGGTCAGCTACGCGTTCGCCGGTGTCGAGCCCGAGGTGATGGGCATCGGTCCGGTTCCGGCGACCGAGAAGGCGCTGGCCAAGGCGGGCCTGTCGATCTCCGACATCGGCCTGTTCGAGGTCAACGAGGCGTTCGCCGTGCAGGTGCTCGCCTTCCTCGACCACTACGGCATCGCTGACGACGACCCGCGCGTCAACCAGTACGGCGGCGCGATCGCGTTCGGCCACCCGCTGGCCTCCTCCGGTGTGCGGCTGATGACGCAGCTGGCCCGCCAGTTCGAGGAGCAGCCGCAGGTCCGCTACGGCCTGACCACCATGTGCGTCGGCTTCGGCATGGGCGGGACCGTCATCTGGGAGAACCCGCACTGGGAGGGCAAGTGAGCACCACCGCTGAGCTGTTGAAGGGGGCGGCCGAGCTGTTCCCTGACGAGGTCGTCACCCAGGCGCACGTACGCCACCTCGAACTGCCGCAGGGCGCGGGCAAGTTCGCGCTGATCACGCTGGACAACGGCCTGGACCACACCAAGCCGACCACCTTCGGCCCGCAGTCGCTCGCCAACCTCAACACGGCGATCGACCAGGTGGAGAAGGAGGCCGCGGACGGCGAGATCGTCGGTGTGGGCATCACCGGCAAGCCGTTCATCTTCGCGGTCGGCGCCGACCTCAAGGGCGTCGAGCTGCTGAAGCGGCACGAGGACGCGCTGGCCATCGGCAAGGGCGGCCACGACGTCTTCAAGCGGCTGTCCGCGCTCGCCGTTCCCACCTTCGCGTACTACAACGGCGCGGCGATGGGCGGCGGTGTCGAGGTCGGTCTGCACTGCTCGTACCGCACGGTCTCCAAGGCGCTGCCCGCGTTCTCGCTGCCCGAGGTCTTCCTCGGTCTGGTGCCGGGCTGGGGCGGCTGCACGCTGCTGCCGAACCTGATCGGCGCGGACCGCGCGGTGAGCGTCATCATCGAGAACTCGCTCAACCAGAACAAGCAGCTCAAGGGCAAGCAGGTCTTCGAACTCGGCATCGCCGACGCCATCTTCGAGGGCGCGGACTTCCTGGAGCAGTCGCTGGCCTGGACCGCGTCCGTACTCAAGGGCGAGACCGAGGTCGTACGGGCCGAAGTGGACCGCGGCGAGGCCTGGGACCAGGCCGTGGCGCGCGGCCGGTTCATCGCCGACGGCAAGGTGCACGGCGCCGCCCCGGCCGCGTACCGCGCGCTGGACATCATCGCGGGCGCCAGGAACGGCGACCTGCGGCAGGGCTTCGACGCCGAGGACCAGGCGCTCGCCGACCTGATCATGGGCGGCGAACTGCGCGCCGGGATCTACTCGTTCAACCTGGTGCAGAAGCGCGGCAAGCGCCCGGCCGGTGCGCCGGACAAGAACCTGGCCCGCACGGTCGGCAAGGTCGGCGTGGTCGGCGCCGGTCTGATGGCCTCCCAGCTGGCGCTGCTGTTCGCCCGCCGCCTTGAGGTGCCGGTCGTGCTGACCGACATCGACCAGGAGCGGGTCGACAAGGGCGTGGCCTACGTCCACGGCGAGATCGACAAGCTGCTCGCCAAGGGCCGGGTGAACAACGACAAGGCCAACCGGCTCAAGGCGCTGGTGTCCGGCTCCCTCGACAAGGCGGCCGCCTTCGGTGACGCGGACTTCGTCATCGAGGCCGTCTTCGAGGAGATGGGCGTCAAGCAGAAGGTGTTCGCCGAGGTGGAGGCGGTCGTCGGACCGGACACCATCCTGGCGACCAACACCTCCTCGCTGTCGGTGAGCGAGATGGCGTCGAAGCTCCAGCACCCGGAGCGGGTCGTCGGCTTCCACTTCTTCAACCCGGTCGCGGTGCTGCCGCTGCTGGAGATCGTGCGCGGCGAGAAGACCGACGACGCCTCGCTGGCCACCGCCTTCGGTGTGGCCAAGAAGCTGAAGAAGACCGCGGTTCTGGTCAAGGACGCCCCGGCGTTCGTGGTCAACCGGATCCTGACCCGCTTCATGGGCGAGATCCAGAACGTCATCGACGAGGGCACCTCGGTCGAGGTCGCCGAGAAGGCCATCGAGCCGCTCGGTCTGCCGATGTCCCCGCTGGTGCTGCTGGAGCTGGTCGGCCCGGCGATCGGCCTGCACGTGTCGGAGACCCTGCACGGCGCCTTCCCCGACCGCTTCACGGTCTCGCCGAACCTGGCCGCGGTCGTCAAGGCGGGCAAGCGCGGCTTCTACGTCTACGACTCCGGCAAGCCGGAGCTGGACCCCGAGGTCGCGGCGCTGCTGAAGCAGGGCGACGTCAAGCTCACCGAGGAGCAGGTGCGCGACCGGGTGCTGGACGCGGTGGCGCAGGAGATCGGCCTGATGCTCGACGAGGGCGTGGTGGCCGAGGCGCAGGACATCGACCTGTGCCTGATCACCGGCGCGGGCTGGCCGTTCCACCTGGGCGGCATCACCCCGTACCTGGACCGCGAGGGCGTCTCGGAGCGGGTGAACGGCAAGCGGTTCCTCGCCCCGGGCGTCGCCAGCGTCCCGGCGTAACCGGGTGACACGCGAGGGCCGCCCGGGAGTTGTCCCCTCCCGGGCGGCCCTTTCGCGTCCTCGCTTCAACCCGGCGTTCTGCCGGGTGGTCCGCACAGGGCGGCGGTCAGGTCCTTCACCAGCACCGTGCGCGCGTGGTCGTCCAGGGCGATCCGGCCCCGGTCGGTGAGCCCGCAGACCGTTTCGGCGACCGTGGTGACCACATCGCCGACCAGCGCCTGGCGGTGCCGGGCGTCAAGGGCCGCCAGCTGCCTGCGCCGCATGATCACGGCGACCTCGGGCGCGTAGTCGATGCGCATCGGCCGGGCCGAGACGATCTCGATGCCCACCGGGCGCATCTCCTCCATCAGTGCCAGGGTCAGGGCGTCACCCACGTGGTCGGTGTCGCGCAGTGTCCGCGAGCGGGTGCGGAAGTCGTCGGTGGGCAGCCGGGAGAGCACCCGGGTCACCGCGCACTCCATCTGGTCGCGCAGGTAGACGACGTGGTTGTCGACGGCGAAGCAGGCCCGGGCGGTGTCCCGTACCCGCCAGACCAGCAGCACCGTCGCGTGCAGCCGGGTGCCGTCGGCGTCCACGGCCTCGATGGGCCGACTGCGCCAGTGGCGCAGCGCCACGTCCACCCGGCGCCTGGTCAGCAGCGGATTGATCCACAGCAGTCCGGTGCGCCGTACGGTGCCGCGGTAGCCGCCGCACCAGGTCAGCACCCAAACGCTGCCGGGTCGGCCGCGGTTGAGCCCGCCGACGGCGATCGCGCCCAGCGCGGCGAGCAGCATCACGGCGCCCCAGGTCGCGTAGTCGGCTCCGTAACCCGGGCTGCCGGGCAGCACCTCGTACCCGGCGACCCGGTCCGGGAGCACACCCCGCCACCACAGCAGCCACAGCGCGGCGCCCGCGGCGGCGGCGCCGGTGCTGACCGCCAACCAGCCCGGCAGACAGGGGCCTTGGCGTTCGGTCGGCTCGGTGGCGGTGGGTGCCCGTTCCGTGGCAGCGGCGACAGATCCGGCGAACACCGGTAGCACCATGGCTCCGCCCTCCGTCATCCAGCCGCCCAGCACCTAGGGCTCCATCCTGCGAGACATCCGGTGCGAAACGGCAGAAGACAGGCTGCACGAGTCGGATTATGTGTTTTTAATGCTCCCGTTGGCGGAACGGAGGCGCCGTCAGCCCGCCGACGGTGTGCCGGACGGCGCGCTCGGCGCGGAGGCGGTGGCGGACGGCTTGGCGGGCGCCGAAGCGGAAGCGGAAGCGGACGGCGACGGCTGGGTGTCGGCGAGGGCCGCCGCCTGCTCCACCAGGGAGACCAGCTTGGCCGGGGTCAGCCCGTCCTTGGCCGGGGACACCGTCTGGCCGTTGATCTGCAGCACCGGTACGTCGCCGAGACCGTCCTGCTGGTACTTCTTCTGCGAGGCGATGACCCAGCCGCCGTGGTCGTCGTCGTTCACACAGGGCACGAACTCGGAAGCCTGGAGCTTCTCCGACTTGGGCAGCCCCGGCAGCTTCTCCGCCAGCTTCTCCAGGTACGCGGCGCTGGCGAACCTGTCGTGCGCCCGCGCGGGCTGGTGCTTCCACAGCTGCTTGACGTAGGCCTCGAACTGGTCCTTGCCCTGGTCCTGGGCGCAGGCCACCGCGTTGGCGGCCATCGCGGAACCCTTGCCGCCCAGCTTGGCGTCGGTCGAGGTGACCAGGCGGTACTCGATCCTGGCCTGGCCGGAGTTGAGCAGCCGGTCGAAGGTGCTGGCGTAGCTCTCGGCGAACGTCTTGGACTGCGGGCTGCGCATGTCCATGTACACCGTGACGGTCACCGGCACCGCGGGGTTGATCGGAATGCTCAGCGGAGCCGCGCTGGGGACGCCGTTCGGCGGCTTGACGGTGGTGTTCTTACCGGCCCGTACGTGCGCGCCGATCACCGCGGACACCACGAAGATCGCCGCGACCGCGACGATCGCCGCCGAGTAGGGACGCCAGCGGTGCCAGCCGCCGCGGGAGCCCGCCGTACCCGAAGCCGTCGGCTCAACCTGCCCGGTGGCCTCCTGCGGCCCCTTGGACTCTGCCATCACGCGTCCCATCACTTCCTGCGTTGCCCTACCGCGCCTGTATACCACCGCCCCTGGAGGCGGGACCGTGCCAGGGTAGGCCCATGACCTTTGAACCACTGGTTGTCGTGGACGCGGCCAACACTGTGGGGGCCGTGCCGGACGGCTGGTGGCGGGACCGGCACGGCGCCACCGAGCGGCTGCGCGACGCCCTGGTGCCGCTGGCCGAGCGGGGCTTCCCGGAAGACGCCGACGTACCCGAGTGGGCGAAGAACACACCACTGGAAGTGGTCCTGGTAGTCGAGGGCGCGGCGCGCGACGTGGCCTCGGTGCCTGGGGCGCGGGTGGAGGCGGCGCCGGGCAGCGGTGACGACCGGATGGTGGAGCTGCTGGAGCGGGCCGCCCGTCAGGCCCCCGACCGCCCGCTGCTGCTGGTCACCGCCGACCGGGCGCTGCGCGAGCGGGCAGAGGCCCACGGCGTGGTCTGCGTGGGGCCGCGGGCGGTGCGGCCATGACGGCCTGACGCGCTAGGACCGCCGGACGTAGAGCACGGCGCCGTCGGCGGTGGCGGTGCGGTGGTAGCCCGCCAGCAGGTGGCGGAAGGCGGGGATGTGCGCCGGGCCGTACGGCTGGCCGCGCGAGTCGTCCACGATCAGGGCGGGCGGGCGGCGTTCCATCTCCTGCCGGAAGGCGCGCCAGGCGCCCGGCACCGCGTACTCCTCGCCGACCCGCGCGCCGCCGCGGCCGCCGCTGAAGTTGGTGAGGAACCCGGCGGTCAGATAGCGGCTGGCGGGCGCGCGGCCGGACAGCCAGTAGTCCTCGGGGTGCATGCCCCAGACCAGAACCGTCTCCCCCGGCGCGGTGCGGTGCGCGATCGCGGCGGCGACCCGGCTCGCGTGGTCCAGGTCGCCGTGCGGCGCCGCCAGCCCCCAGGCCGTGA
The DNA here is from genome assembly GCF_029269905.1 of Streptomyces silvisoli. Taxonomy (NCBI): domain Bacteria; kingdom Bacillati; phylum Actinomycetota; class Actinomycetes; order Kitasatosporales; family Streptomycetaceae; genus Streptomyces; species Streptomyces silvisoli. The sequence goes on from NZ_JARJBC010000006.1 coordinate 142,704, forward strand.
AGCCGCAGGCCGCCAGCGCGGTCCATCCGGCGGCCGGGCGCCACCAGCGCGGCAGCCGGCGCAGGGCGGCCACCCCGAGCAGCACCAGCGGCGGCAGCAGCTGCAGGTAGTAGTGGCCGTAGAACTGGAAACCGGTGGTGACCGCGACCGCCGAAGCGGCCAGCCATATCCACAGGTCGGACTCGGCGAACCGGCGACGCCTGGCCAGCAGGTACAGCGCCGGGACCACGGCCCCCGCACAGGCGGCGGCCAGGATCCCCGTGTTGCCGAGCGCCCGCCCGACGGCGACCAGCCAGGCACCGCTCACCGACAGGTAGGACCCCGAGCCGGTCACCGTCCAGAACAGGAACCGATGCGCCCCCAGGAACAGCGCCACGGCGAGCCCCGGCACCAGGAAGCCGACCGCGAGACCGCCCAGCGCCCGCGCCCGGCCCGGACCGGACCGCCACAGCAGCCAGACCACCGGCAGCAGCACCGCGCCGCCGGTCTGCTTGGTGAGCGCCGCGCCCGCCACGGCGAGCCCCGCGAGCGCACCCCAGCGCGCCGCCGACCGGCCGCGGGCGAGATCCGCGCAGAGGAAGGCCGCCACCGTCCACGGGAGCATGAAGACCTCGAAGGTCGCGGCCTGGCTGTCCTCGGGGGAGAGCCCCACGGAGACCAGCAGATGGCCGATGCCCGCGGTCGCACCCGCCAGGTTCCCCCAGCGGCGCCGGGCGAGGGCGGCCAGCAGCGCCGCGGTGACCAGTTGGGCGAGCACCGCGGCGATCCGAAGCGGCGTCAGCGAGGCGTCCCCGAACAGCCAGAACGCGCCCTGGTACAGCCAGGGCAGCAGCGGTGGTTTGCGGTCCACCACCGTGTCGTAGAGCACGCCGCCGTGCGCCAGCATGCGCGCCTGGGTGGCGAGGAACCCCTCGTCGGGGTTCCAGATCGGGCGCAGGAAGGACGGCAGTCGGGTCAGGGCGGCCAGCACGGCGAGCACCGGCAGCAGCCGCACCCAGTAGTGGCCGGAGCCGGTACGGGCCACCGCGGTCCCGTCGCCCCGCTGCGACGGCAGCCGCGCCGTCGTGACACCGGCGGTCTCGGGGGCGGCAGGCATGCGGTCCAACGTACCGGGCGGTGGTCCGGACTGGGAAACGAGGCGTGTCCGGTCAGCCGCGCAGGCCGAGGCGGCTGTGCCGCCGCCCGTAGGCGAAGTACAGGAGGAAGCCGACGACCATCCAGACGACGAACCGCAGCCAGGTCTCCGCGGGCAGGTTGAGCATCAGCCACAGCGAGGCGCACACCGACAGCACCGGGATGACCGGAACCCACGGGGTACGGAAGGAGCGCGGCAGATCCGGCCGCGTCCGGCGCAGGATCACCACACCCACCGCGACCACCACGAACGCGAACAGCGTGCCGATGTTCACCAGTTCCGACAGCTCCGCGATGCTGGTGAAACCGGCCACCACCGCGACCACCAGGCCGAGCAGCAGGGTGGCCCGGTAGGGGGTGCCGAACCGCGGGTGGACCTGCGAGAAGAACCTCGGCAGCAGTCCGTCCCGGCTCATCGCGAAGAACACCCGGCTCTGGCCGAGCAGCAGGATCATGCAGACCGAGGTGAGGCCGACGGCCGCGCCGAAGCTGATCACCCCGGACCAGACCGGCGCGTGGTTCACCTTGAAGGCGTCGGAGAGCGGGGCCTCCACCGACAGCCGGCTGTACTTCTGCATGCCGGTGACGACGACGGACACCGCGACGTACAGGACCGTGCACACGGCCAGCGAGCCGAGGATGCCCAACGGGACGTCCCGCGCGGGGTTCCTGGTCTCCTCGGCGGCGGTCGCCACGATGTCGAAGCCGATGAACGCGAAGAACACCACGGCGGCGGCGGTGAACACGCCCCACACGCCGAAGGTCGTCGGCTTGTACCCGAAGATCAGCTGGACCAGCGGTGCGCCGAGCCCCGAGGAGGCGCCGCCGGCCCGTTGCGCGGCGGGCAGGAACGGCATGTAGTTGGCGCTGCTGACGTAGAACGCCCCGGCGACGATCACGATCAGCACCACGATCACCTTGATCCCCACGATCAGCGAGGTGAGCCGGGCGGACAGCTTCATCCCGGCGACCAGCACCCCGGTGAGCACCAGCACCAGCAGGAAGGCCATCAGGTCGAACTCCCCGCCGGCGCCGACCCCGGTCAGCCCGCGCGGCAGGCGGAGTCCCGCTGTGTCCAGCAGCGACCTGATGTACCCGGACCAGCCGACCGCCACCACCGCACAGCCCAGGGCGAGTTCGAGGATCAGGTCCCAGCCGATGATCCACGCGGGCAGCTCGCCGATCGAGGCGTACGAGAAGGTGTACGCGGATCCGGCGACCGGCACGGTGGAGGCGAACTCCGCGTAGCACAGGGCGGCCAGCGCGCACACCACGCCCGCGGCGACGAACGACAGGGCGACCGCGGGCCCGGCGTAGGACCTGGCCACCTGGCCGGTGAGGACGAAGATGCCGGTGCCGATGATGACGCCGACGCCGAAGACGGTCAGGTCAAGGGCGGACAGCGACTTGCGGAGGGCGTGTTCGGGCTCCTCGGTGTCCTGGATCGACTGCTCGACGGACTTCGTGCGGAACATCGGGTTCCGCGACCGGATCGCGGGCTGTGGCGTTCTGGCATCCATCGACGCACCTCCACGGTTGTCCTGCCCACATGGTCGGGACGGCCGGTCTGCCAGCCCGGCACCCGGATGGCCAGGTCACCCGAAAGGGCACGCATGCAGATGCGCCGATGGGCCGGGCGGACCACTCTTCGCAGTGGTCCGCCCGGCCCATCGGTGGGTCGTGCGGTCAGTCGCTGGTGACGCTGGTCGGCTCGTCCTCGTAGCGGCCGTCCAACGTGGCCACCAGGCCGGTCACCTGACGCGCGATGGCGGGCGCGGTGAGCCCGATCTCGGACATGACCTCCTTGCGGGAGGCGTGGTCGAGGAAGACCGGCGGAATGCCGAAGTCCCGCAGCGGCACGTCCACCTCGGCGTCCCGCAGCGCCTGCGAGACGGCCGAACCGACGCCTCCGGTACGGCAGTTGTCCTCCACGGTGACCACCACGCGGTGGCGTGCGGCGAGGGCGGGCAGCGCCTCGTCCACCGGCTTGACCCAGCGCGGGTCGACGACGGTGCTGGAGATGCCCTGGGCGTCGAGGAGTTCGGCGACCTCAAGGCACATCGGGGCGAGCGCGCCGACCGAGACGATGAGCACGTCCGGCTGCCCCTGCCCGACCGCCGGGTCGCGCAGCACGTCCATGCCGCCGATCCGGCCGACCGCCTGGACCGCGGGGCCCACGGCGCCCTTGGAGTAGCGCACCACGGTCGGCGCGTCCTTGACCTCGACGGCCTCACGCAGCTGGGCGCGCACCTGGTCGGCGTCGCGCGGTGCGGCGAGCCGCAGCCCGGGTACGACCTGGAGGATCGACATGTCCCACATGCCGTGGTGGGAGGCGCCGTCCGGGCCGGTGACGCCGGAGCGGTCGAGGACGAAGGTCACCCCGCACCTGTGCAGCGCCACGTCCATCAGCACCTGGTCGAAGGCCCGGTTGAGGAAGGTCGCGTACAGCGCGAACACCGGGTGCAGCCCGCCGGTGGCCAGGCCCGCCGCCGACACCGCGCCGTGCTGCTCGGCGATGCCCACGTCGTAGACCCGGTCGGGGAACGCCTCGGCGAAGGGGGCGAGGCCGACCGGCTGGAGCATCGCCGCCGTGATGGCCACGATGTCCTCGCGCTCGTGACCGAGCTTGACCATCTCCTCGCCGAAGACCGACGTCCAGTCAGTGCCCGCGGCGGACACCGGCAGACCGGTGTCCGGGTGGATGACGCCGATGCCGTGGAAGCGGTCCGCCTCGTCCTGCTCGGCGGGCTTGTAGCCGCGCCCCTTCTCGGTGAGGCAGTGCACGATCACCGGGCCGCCGAAGCGCTTGGCGCGCTGCAGCGCGGACTCCAGTGCCTCCACGTTGTGGCCGTCGATCGGGCCGACGTACTTCAGCCCGAGGTCCTCGAACATGCCCTGCGGGGCGATGAAGTCCTTCAGCCCCTTCTTGGCGCCGTGCAGCGTCTCGTACAGCGGCTGGCCGATCAGCGGGGTGCGCTCCAGCAGGTCCTTGCCGCGGGCGAGGAAGCGCTCGTAGCCGTCGGTGGTGCGCAGCGTGGCGAGGTGGTTGGCCAGACCGCCGATGGTCGGCGCGTAGGAGCGCTCGTTGTCGTTGACGACGATGACCAGCGGGCGGTCCTTGGCGGCGGCGATGTTGTTGAGCGCCTCCCAGGCCATGCCGCCGGTGAGCGCTCCGTCGCCGATCACCGCGACGACGTGGTCCTTGCGGTCCAGCACCTGGTTGGCCTTGGCCAGGCCGTCGGCCCAGCCGAGCACCGTGGAGGCGTGCGAGTTCTCGATGACGTCGTGCTCGGACTCGGCGCGCGAGGGGTAGCCGGACAGGCCGCCCTTGTTGCGCAGCCTGGAGAAGTCCTGACGGCCGGTGAGCAGTTTGTGGACGTAGCTCTGATGGCCGGTGTCGAACAGCACCTTGTCCTTGGGCGAGTCGAAGACCCGGTGCAGCGCGATGGTCAGCTCCACCACGCCGAGGTTCGGCCCGAGGTGGCCGCCGGTCTTGGACACGGCCTCGACGAGGAAGGTCCGGATCTCGCCCGCCAGCTCCACCAGCTGCTCCTGGGTGAGCCGGTCGAGGTCGCGCGGTCCCTTGATACGGGATAGCAGGGCCACCCGTGCCTCCTTGTGCTGTCGAACCTGTCGAGCGTTGCCGGTCAGTCCGTCGAGTCTAATGTTCCGTCCTGAGCGAAGTCGGCCGGGCGATGCGATTCACGTCACCCGGGCGAACGCAACGGTACCCGGCGTGCCGTGGCACGCCGGGTACCCGGGGAAGGCGGACGCTAGGCGCGGCCGGACGCCTTCTGTGTCCTGCGCGACACCGAGTCGACCACCACGGCGGCCAGCAGCACCGCACCGGTGATCATGTACTGGATCGCGGTGTTCAGGTTGAGGATGTACATGCCCTGCTGGATCGAGACGATCACCAGCGCGCCCAGCAGCGCCGACCAGGTCTTGCCCCGGCCGCCGAACAGGCTGGTGCCGCCGATGACGGCCGCGGCGATCGCGTTCATCAGCGTGTTGCCGCCACCCTGGGTGGACTGGGCCGAGTTGACCTGGCCGGCCAGGAACATGCCGCCGACCGCGGCCATCGTGCCCGCCAGCATGAACACCGAGATCCGGATCCAGGCCACGTTGATGCCCGCCCGGCGGGCGGCCTCGATGCCACCGCCGACCGCGAAGATCTGCCGCCCGTAGGTGGTGCGGCGCAGCACCAGGTCGAGACCGATGACCACCGCCAGGAACAGCAGCAGGCACAGCGGCAGCCCGTCCGCCTGGTTGAGCACCACGGCGGCGGCGAACGAGACGATCGCCAGCAGCACGGTCTTGACGATGATGTCGGTCAGCGGACGGAACGGCACCCCGGCCTGCCGACGGCGGTTGGCCTGCCACAGCGAGGAGCCGAGGTAGAGCAGCACCCCGATCAGCGCCAGACCGTAGGCGTAGGCGACGTCGGTGAAGGTGTAGTTGTAGAGGTTGTACAGCAGGCCGTTGGCCTTGAGGTTGATGGTGCCGTTCTTGCCGAGCACCCAGAGCATGGCACCGTTCCACGCCAGGAAGCCGGCCAGCGTCACCACGAACGCCGGTACGCCCACCTTGGCGAAGAAGAAGCCCTGCAGCGCGCCGATCGCCGTGCCGGTGAGGATGCCCAGCACCAAGGCCAGCGGCTCGGGGAACCCGTGGTAGACGCTGAGTACGGCGAAGACCGCGCCGGCCAGACCGCTGACGTAGGACACCGACAGGTCGATCTCGCCCAGCAGCAGGACGAAGACGATCCCGACGGCGATCATGCCGGTGCCCACCACGTTGAACGCGATGGTGGACAGGTTGTTGGCCGACAGGAACGTGCTGTTCATTCCCTGGAAGACGCCCCAGATGAGGATCAGGGCGACGATCACCGGCATGGATCCCAGATCGCCGCTGTGCAGGCGGCGCTTGAACTCGGTGACATAGCCGGCGAGTCCCTGCTCGCGTATGAGCAGCCGTGGGTCGACCGCCACGATGGCGTCGGCGGCGGGGGGCGGCGCGGCGACCGCCGGTTCCTGCTCGGCGTCGTCCGCGACCGGGGGCTTGTGCAGATCGGAGTTGCTCACTTGTCCGCCTCCGCGGTGCGCGCCTTCCGGCGGGTCACGGCGTTGTCCGTGGCGCCGGTGATGGCGGAGATGATCTCTTCCTGGGTGGTTTCCCTTGCGGCGAAGACGCCGTTGTTGCGGCCCAGCCGCAGCACCGCGACCTGGTCCGCGACCGCCATGACGTCCACCATGTTGTGGCTGATCAGGATGACGGCCAGGCCGCGTTCGCGGAGCCGCTCGACCAGGTCGAGGACCTGGGCGGTCTGCTCCACGCCGAGGGCGGCGGTGGGCTCGTCCAGGATGACGACCTTGGGGTCGCCGATCAGGGAACGGGCTATGGCCACCGTCTGGCGCTGACCGCCGGAGAGCGAGGCGATCGGGATCCGCACGCTGGGGATGCGGATGGAAAGGGTGTTGAGGAGTTCGCGGGAGCGCTTCTCCATCTCCACCTCGTCGAGCACGCCGACCCTGCGGACCTCCCGGCCCAGGAACAGGTTCTGGACGACATCGAGGTTGTCGCACAGCGCCAGGTCCTGGTAGACGGTCGCGATGCCCAGTCCCTGGGCGTCATGCGGCCGGTTGATCGTCACGGGCCGGCCCTCCCACTCGATGACGCCTTCGTCGATCGGGTGAACTCCGGCGATCGTCTTCACCAGCGTCGACTTTCCGGCGCCGTTGTCGCCGACCAGGGCGACCACCTCACCGGAACGGACCTCCAATTCGACATCGGTGAGCGCCTGTACGGCACCGAACCGCTTGGAGATCCCGCGCAACGCCAGCACGGGCGTAGCGGACACGTGAACCATCTCCTTCGCCGCCTGGCCGGCGGGGGATGCCGCGCTGCGGTGGCAGACGCGGAATGCTGTGCGAGAAAAGTTTGGGAATGCCGCGCCGGAAAAAGCGAGGCCTTTCCCGGGGAGCCTCCCCGGGGATGTCCGGTGCACTGTCCCGTTAGCGGGGTCTGTTTGCCGGGACAGCGCACCGGACGGCTGATATCAGCGGTCATCAACCGCTGACCGCGAGGAAAAAGGGCGGCTACTTCAGTCCCGCCTTGGCGCAGTCGGCCGCGTACTGACCGGAGCACAGCTGGTTGACCGTGAACAGGCCGCCCGCGATCACCGTCTGCTGGATGTTCTTGTCGGTCAGGATCTGGGTCGGGATCAGCTTCGCCGGGATTCCCTTGTTGGTGGCGCTGGCCACCGTGGTGTCGGCCGCGGAGACCGGCTTGCCGGTGGCCACCTCGATCGCCATCTCGGCGGCGGCGTCCGCCTCGTCCTTGTACGGCTTGTAGATGGTGAACGCCTGGGTGCCCGCCAGCACCCGCTGGACGCCGTCGAGTTGCGCGTCCTGGCCGCCGACCGGCGGCAGCGGGTTGATGTGCGCGGACTGCAGGGCGGAGATGATACCGGCGGCCATGCCGTCGTTGGCCGAGTACACCGCGGCGATGTTGCTGCCGCCGATCCGGCTTATGGCGCCGGAGACCTCGTTGTTGGCGTTGTTGGCCAGCCAGCCGTTGGTGTCGAACTCGGCGGCGATCTTGACCTTTCCGTCCAGCACGCTGTGCGCACCGGCCTTGAACTGGGCGGCGTTGGGGTCGCCCTTGTCGCCGTTGACCATGACTATCTGGCTGCTCGGGCTGGCCTTGGAGCCCATGGCCTGGAGGAGCGCCTGGCCCTGCTGCTTGCCGACCTGGGTGTTGTCGAAGGAGGTGTAGGCGTCGATCGGCCCCTGGGCGAGCCGGTCGTACGCGACGATCTTCACGCCCTTGTCGTGCGCCTTCTGCACCGACGGCTGAATGGCCTTGTAGTCGACCGAGTCGAGAATGATGACCTTGTCGCCGTCATTGATGAGCGTGTCGACCTGCTGCTGCTGGGTATTGGCGTTCTGCGCGGCGTTTTCGTAATCGACCTGGCACTTGGGGCACAGTTGGTGCAGCTTCGCCTCGATCTTCGGTCGGTCGACCGACTCATACCGCGCGGTCTGGTTCTCCGGAAGCGCCAGACCGATACGGAATCCGTTGTTCACGTCGGCGGCGCTGGTTTTGCTGCCGCCCGCCTTGCCACACGCCGCCATGGACAACGCCATGGAAACAGCCGCCGTCGCGATGACTGCACGACGCAGAGTGGTGTTCACTGAGTACCTCCCTGACGGGGCCGCGACGTTGCGGCCGAGGTGGACGTGAGTCAACTCCCACCAAAGCTTGCCGTCAAGAAGTAAATAATTAACGAGATGACAACGACACGACTCGTTATCTAGCTGAACGCGAGGGCGGCCGGCGCGGAATCCGGCAAAAGAGTTGAATCGCCCATTTCGCTGAGCACCAATGCCAGCGCGCCCAGCACTTCCGCCCGGGCCCCCAAAGCACCGGGAACCACCGCGAGTTGCCGGGCCGCGCTGGGAATGGCGTACCGGGCCACGGATTCCCTGATGGGCCCCAGCACCACCTCCCCGGCCTCGGCCAGCTCCCCGCCGAGCACCACACGGCTCGGGTTGAGCACGTTGCACAGGTTGGCCACGCCCATGCCGACGTGGCGGCCGACGTCGGCGATCACCCGGCGGCACCCGGGGTCGCCGTCCCGGGCCAGCCGTACCATCTTCGGCACCGTCAGATCCGGACCGTGGCTGGCGCGCAGCAGGTCCAGCACGTACCGGGCGGCGGTGAAGGTCTCCAGGCAGCCGCGGTTGCCGCAGCGGCAGACCGGCCCGGACTCGTCCAGGGTGATGTGCCCTATCTCGCCCGCGGTGCCGCCCGGTCCCCGGTAGATCTGCCCGTTGATCACCAGCCCGGCGCCGACACCGCTGGCCACCTTGATGTAGGCCAGGTCCTTCACCCCGCGGCCCGCGCCCCAGACCAGCTCGCCGAGGGCGCCCAGGTTGGCGTCGTTGTCCACGTGCACCGGCATGCCGAGCCGCCCGGCCAGCTCCTCGCGCGGGTTGATGCCGCCCCACCCCGGCATGATCGCGGTGGACCCCAGGACACCGGTGGCCACGTCGATCGGCCCCGGTACGCCCAGGCCGACGCCGATCACCTTGTCGGCACCGATCCCGGTGGTCTCGATCAGCTGCGCCACCAGCCGTTCCGCCCGGTCGAAGCCCTGCGCCGCGGAGGCGTCCACATCGATCGGCTCGGTCTGCTCGGCGAGCACCTGGTGGGCCAGGTTGCCCACGGCGACCCGCAGATGGGAGTGGCCGAAGTCGACGCCGACCACGATTCCGGCGTCCCCTGACAGCGACACGCTGCGGGCCCGCCGGCCGCCCGAGGAGGTCGGGGTGACCTGCACCGTTCCGTTGTCCCGCAGCTCGCGGACGATGTTGGAGACGGTGGCGGCGGACAGTCCCGTACCGCGGGCGATCTCCGCCTGGGTGAGCGAGCCAGCCAGCCGCACCGCGCGGACCACCCGCTCAAGATTGGCCCGGTGCAGCGAGGACTGCGATCCCGGAGTCTCCACGACCATCCACTCCCTGCCGTTCCTCCAACATATGAACTCTAAGCAGAGCCTCAGGGGTCGTGCCCCGTCAAGGTATTGAGCGGCAGGAACCCCGGATGATCACAGATCGTACGTGGGGCGACCGCACCCCCGGCTCGGTCACCGACGGTACCGTCCCCGGCCGGCGCTACTTCAACGTGCCCGCCGTAAGTCCGGCCTGCACCTGCCGCTGGAAGGAGAGGTAGACCACCAGCACCGGCAGCATGGCGATGGTCATCCCGGCGAACAGCGCGGGCATGTCGCCGGCGTACCCCTGCTGGAGCGCCAGGTTGACCAGGCCCTGGGTGAGCATCGAGTGGTCCCGGTCGGAGCCGCTCTGCTTCTGCATCAGGGTCAGCGGCAGGATGTACTGGTTCCACTGCCCCAGCACGTTGAAGATCCCGACGCTGAGCAGCCCGGGCTTGGCGATCGGCAGCATCACCTGGAAGAAGGCCCGGGTGTGCGAGCAGCCGTCGATCATCGCGGCCTCGTGCACGGCCGTCGGCAGGGTGCGGAAGAACGAGTGCAGGAAGAAGACGGTGAACGGCAGCGAGTAGGCGACGTAGACCAGGATCAGACCCTGGTACGTGTTGAGCATGCCGAGGTTGCGCACCATGAAGAACAGCGGCACCAGCGCAAGGTAGACCGGGAACATCGCCCCGGCCACGAAGAGGTAGTACAGCACGCGGTTGCCCGGGAACTCGTAGCGGGCCAGCACGTACGCGGCCATGGAGCCGAACAGCATGGTGAGCGTCACAGAGAAGAACAGCACGATCACCGTGTTGAGGAAGAACCCGCCGATGCCCTTGTCCCAGGCCCGTACGAACACCTCGAACGACCAGTGCGTCGGCCAGGTCCAGGCGCTGCCGCCGATCTGCGCGTCGGTCTTGAACGAGCTCAGCACGATCCACGCCAGCGGCAGCACGATCATGACGGCCCACAGGGCGAGGAAGCCGTGGGAGAAGACGTTCAGCACCCCGCCGCCCTCCGCGAACCGGGTCCGCGGGTCCGCCTTGCGCGGGCTCGGCGCGGGAGCCGGTTCCACCGGGGCCGGGGTGGGGTCCTTGATGGGTGTGCTCATGACGCGGTCCCCGCTCAGAACTCGATGCGCTCGCGGCGGGTGACCCGCAGCGCGACGGCGGACAGGATCAGGGTAAGGAAGAGGATCACCACGCCCATGGCGCAGGCGTAGCCGCTCTTGCCGAAGTACAGGAAGTTGCGCATCAGGTAGGTGGCCATCACCTCGCCGTGGTAGTCCGGTCCACCGCCGTAGGCCACGCCCGGGGTCAGCGTGGAGACCAGGGCGAAGGCGTCCATCGCGGCGATCGCCAGATAGACCCAGGCCGTCTGCACGCTGTCCCACAGCAGCGGGAGGGTGACCCGGAAGAAGGTCTGCACCCGCCCGGCGCCGTCCAGCAGCGCGGCCTCGTAGATCTCCCTGGGGATGGACTGCATGGCGGCCGAGAACAGCACCAGGTAGAAGCCGACCCCGGACCACACCAGGATGGCCAGGATGCACCACAGCACCAGATTCGGGTCGTTGAGCCATTCGATCGGATGCTGTGCGTCCTCCAGATGGAGTTTCAGCAGGATGCCGTTGAGCAGCCCGCCGCCGTCACTGCGGTAGACGGCCTCGAACAGCACCGCGAGGATCGCGATGGACAGCACCTGCGGGAAGAAGAAGACCACCTTGTAGACCGCCGCGCCGCGCACTCCCTGCACTCCCCCGGTGCCGCCGCGCCCGCCGACGTTGAGCATGAAGGCGAAGAACAGCGCCAGCAGGATGGTGACCACCGGCAGGAACACCAGCAGCAGCGCGTTGTGCAGCAGGGCCTGGCGGAAGACGCCGTCGGAGAACAGCGTGGTGTAGTTGCGCAAGCCCACGAAGTGCATCACGGTCGACTCGCCGGACCAGTCGGTGAGCGAGTAGCCGAAGGTCTGCAGGTACGGCCAGATCACCAGCAGCGCGTACAGCGCGACCGGCACGATGAGGAAGCCCACGATGAACGGGTACTTGCGGTGTCGCATAATTCCTGCCTGACGATCGAGAGGCCCGCCGTGGTGGCGGTACGTCCAGCGCGTACCGCCACCTTGTGCTGTCAGGAACCGTTCTTCTTCGCCTTCTGCGTCGCCGCCTTGACCCGCTTCAGCCATTCGGCGGGCTGGATGCGGTTCGCCATCAGCTCGCTGCTGGCGTTTCCCATGTCGACGTCGAGCGAGCTGGCGGTGTACAGGTACGTGGGGTTGAAGACGTTGGTCCCGGCCGCCTTCAGCGCGGCTACCGTGGACTTGGTGCCGGGGCGCAGTTGGACGTCCGGGCCGAGCGCGTCCTTGACCACGGTCAGCGAGTTGGCGGTCTGCGCGAAGGCGATCGCACCCGCCTTGCTGAGCATGACCCGCATGAACTCCATGCCGCCCGCCGCGTTCTTCGCCTTGGCGGGCACGATGTACGGCTCGTTGGCACCGCCACGGATCGCCTCGAACGGCATTTTGTCGCCGGGCAGCGACGGCATCGGCATGAAGGTCATCTCGAAGTCCGACGGGGTGGACTTCAGCTGCTCGTTCTCCAGCCAGGCGCCGCACGGGACGAAGGCGGCCCGGTACTGGTTCCAGGCGGTTTGCGCCTCGATGTGGGTCATGCCGTTGGTGCCGGGCAGCAGGTAGTTGTTGCTGACGATCTGGTAGACCGCCTCGATGGCGTTCTTCGCCGGGGCCTCGTCCCACACCGTCTCGTCGAGCCTGTCGACCCGGTTCAGGAAGTCCTGGCCGCCGTTCTTGATGGCCAGGTCCATGATGGCGACGTTGATGTAGTACGGGTACTTGCCCTGGTGCGCGAACGGCGCGATACCGGCCTTCTTGATCTCCGAGGAGAGCGACATGAAGTCGGCCCAGGTCCTGGGCTCGCTCCAGCCGTGCTGCCGGAACAGCTTTCCCGAGTACCACAGGCCGAAGACGGTGTAGACGTACTGGAGGGTGCAGAACGTGCCGCCGATGGTGCCCAGCTCGACGGTGCCCGGTTGCAGGGTGTCGCGGACCTTCTTGCCGGGATCGTCTATTGATGGCGCGTCAAGCAGCGGGGTGAGGTCGGCGAGCTGGCCGGCCTTCTGCAGGACGTCCAGTTTGATCTGGGCGTTGCCCGAGTCGTCCACCACGTCCGGCGGATTACCGCCGTTCAGCCTGGGCTGCAGGAGGCCGGTGATGTTCTGGGTGGGCGTATGGGTGACCTTCGCGTTGGGGAATTCCTTCGAATAGAGCTTCTCGAACCGCCTGGCGTAGTCGTCCCCGAATCCGCCTTTGAAGATGATGACTTCCAGGCCCGCGTTGTCCACCACGCCGAACGGGTTGGTCGCGGTTTTCTTTCCGGTCTCCTGCTTGCCGCCACCGCCGCTGGCGGCGCACGCGCTGAGCAGCCCACTGGCCGGAACGGCGGCGATTCCCAGCGCCGCGGCCCGTTTGATGAGGTCGCGGCGGTTGAGCCGGTTCGGCTCGATGGTGGATCCCATGCTCAAGTCCTCGCCTTCTTCAGGACTCAGGCGGTGCACCGGAACCCGCCGGCTACCGCTGTCGGTCGAAGCTGGGTCGTACGGTGAAGCTGGGCCGAAATCGAAAGGCCGTTGGACGCCGACAGGTATAGTCCACTTCCTGTGAGGCGGCAAGATCGAGCACAGTCCCGGACGGGAAGTTTCCCGAGTTGAGACCTGCCACTCCGTCGTCTCACAGGCTTGAAACATAAAACAGGGCCGCACTCCTGAAGTGGAGTGCGGCCCTGTCGGCCGTGTCGGGCACGTCGCGCCCGCCGGATCTACTTCCGGATCAGCGAGCGCAGCACGTACTGCATGATGCCGCCGTTGCGGTAGTAGTCGGCCTCACCGGGGGTGTCGATGCGGACGGTGGCGTCGAACTCGACACCGGTGTCCGTGGTGACCTTCACGGTGCCGGGGGTGCGGCCCTCGTTCAGCTCGGTCACACCGGAGATGGAGAAGGTCTCCTCACCGGTCAGGCCCAGCGACTCGGCCGAGGCGCCCGCCGGGTACTGCAGCGGGAGCACGCCCATGCCGATCAGGTTGGAGCGGTGGATGCGCTCGTAGGACTCGGCGATGACGGCTTTGACGCCCAGCAGCGCGGTGCCCTTGGCGGCCCAGTCACGGGACGAGCCGGAGCCGTACTCCTTGCCCGCCAGCACGACCAGCGGGATGCCCGCCGCCTGGTAGTTCTGCGACGCGTCGTAGATGAAGCCGACCGGAGCGTCCGGCTGGGTGAAGTCGCGGGTGAAGCCGCCCTCGGTGCCGGGCGCGATCTGGTTGCGCAGCCGGATGTTGGCGAACGTACCGCGGATCATCACCTCGTGGTTGCCGCGGCGCGAGCCGTACGAGTTGAAGTCCCGCTTGTCCACACCGTGCTCGGTGAGGTACTTGCCCGCCGGGGTGTCGGCCTTGATGGCACCGGCCGGGGAGATGTGGTCGGTGGTCACCGAGTCGCCCAGCTTGGCCAGCACCCGGGCACCGGCGATGTCCTCGACCGGGGCCGGGTCCATCGTCATGCCCTCGAAGTACGGGGGCTTGCGCACATAGGTGGACTCGGCGTCCCACTCGAAGGTGTTGCCGGTCGGGATGGGCAGCGCCTGCCACTGCGCGTCGCCCGCGAAGACGTCGGCGTAGTCCTGCGCGAACATCTCCTGGCCGATGGCGGAGGCGACGACCTCCTCGACCTCCTGCTCGGAGGGCCAGATGTCCTTCAGGAACACCGGGTGGCCCTCGTTGTCGGTGCCGAGCGCGTCCTTGGTGATGTCCACCTTCATCGAGCCCGCGATGGCGTACGCGACGACCAGCGGCGGGGACGCCAGGTAGTTCATCTTGACGTCCGGGTTGATCCGGCCCTCGAAGTTGCGGTTGCCCGACAGCACCGAGACCACGGCCAGGTCGTTGTCGTTGACCGCCTTGGAGACCTCCTCCGGCAGCGGGCCGGAGTTGCCGATGCAGGTGGTGCAGCCGTAGCCGACCAGGTTGAAGCCCAGCTTGTCCAGGTACGGGGTGAGCCCGGCGCGGTCGTAGTAGTCCATGACGACCTTGGAGCCCGGGGCCAGCGTGGTCTTGACCCACGGCTTGCGGGTCAGCCCCTTCTCCACCGCCTTCTTGGCCAGCAGCGCGGCGCCGACCATGACGTACGGGTTGGAGGTGTTGGTGCAGGAGGTGATCGCGGCGACCGTGACGGCGCCGTGGTCGATCTCGTAGGTCGCGCCGTCAGGGGCGGTGACCTGGGTCGGCTTGCTCGGCACGCCGTTGGAGACGGCCGGGGCGTCGGAGGCCGGGAAGGACTCCACGCCCGCCTCGTCGAGGTCGGCGACCGGCACGTAGTCGCGCACGTCCTGACCGAACTTCTCGGCGGCCTCGGCCAGCACGATGCGGTCCTGCGGGCGCTTGGGGCCGGCGATGGACGGCACGACGGTGCTCAGGTCCAGCTCGAGCTTCTCGGAGAAGTCCGGCTCGGCGGCCGGGTCGAGCCACAGGCCCTGCTCCTTGGCGTAGGCCTCGACCAGGGCGATCTGCTGCTCCGAACGGCCGGTCAGCTTCAGGTAGTTGATGGTCTCGGAGTCGATCGGGAAGATCGCGGCGGTGGAGCCGAACTCCGGGGACATGTTGCCGATGGTGGCGCGGTTGGCCAGCGGGATCGAGGAGACGCCCTGGCCGTAGAACTCCACGAACTTGCCGACCACGCCGTGCTTGCGCAGCATCTCGGTGATGGTCAGCACCAGGTCGGTGGCGGTGGTGCCGGTGGGCAGCTGGCCGGTGAGCTTGAAGCCGACGACCCGCGGGATCAGCATCGAGACCGGCTGGCCGAGCATCGCGGCCTCGGCCTCGATGCCGCCGACGCCCCAGCCCAGCACACCGAGGCCGTTGACCATGGTGGTGTGCGAGTCGGTGCCGACCAGGGTGTCGGGGTAGGCCTGGCCGTTGCGGACCATGACGGTGCGGGCCAGGTGCTCGATGTTGACCTGGTGGACGATGCCGGTGCCGGGCGGGACGACCTTGAACTCGTCGAACGCGGTCTGGCCCCAGCGCAGGAACTGGTAGCGCTCCTTGTTGCGGCCGTACTCCAACTCCACGTTCTGCGCGAAGGAGTCGGGGGTGCCGAAGCGGTCGGCGATCACCGAGTGGTCGATGACCAGCTCGGCCGGGGCGAGCGGGTTGATGCGGGACGGGTCGCCGCCCAGCTCCTTGACGGCCTCCCGCATGGTGGCGAGGTCGACGACGCACGGCACACCGGTGAAGTCCTGCATGATCACGCGGGCCGGCGTGAACTGGATCTCCTGGCTGGGCTGGGCGCTCGCGTCCCAGTCGCCCAGCGCACGGATGTGATCGGCGGTGATGTTCGCCCCGTCCTCGGTACGGAGCAGGTTTTCCAGCAGCACCTTCAGGCTGTACGGCAGACGGGCGGAGCCCTCGACCTTGTCCAGCCGGAAGATCTCGTACGACTCGTCGCCCACGCGCAGCGTGCTGCGGGCGTCGAAGCTGTTCGCCGACACGACAGTCTCCTTATGCATGTTTCGCGCGTACCACCGCATCCTGTCGCCGCGGTTCGAGGCCGATGCACTAAGGTGGGCCTAAGTTAGGTGAGCCTTACTAGCGCGGCAGCGGTACGCCCCTCGACAGATATCTCGATGTCGAGATAACACTAGTACATCACCGCCGCGCGGTCATGCCGCGGCCCCGACCGGCTCCGGCACGGGCTTTGGGCCATTCGCCGCACAGCGGGGCGCCACACCACCCCCCTGCCGAGCGGCATCTCATATCTGAGATAGCCTCTGCTCATGACTGACGACTACCTCGTACGTATCGGCAGGCTCATCCGTGACGCGCGGCAGCACCGCGGCTGGACCCAGTCGCAGCTCGCCGAGGCCCTGGGCACCAGCCAGAGCGCGGTCAACCGCATCGAGCGCGGGAACCAGAACATCAGCCTTGAGATGATTGCCCGAATCGGTGAGGCACTGGACAGCGAGATCGTCTCACTCGGATACGCGGGCCCCATGCATCTGCGGGTGGTGGGCGGACGTCAGCTGTCCGGCGCGATCGACGTCAAGACCAGCAAGAACGCCTGTGTCGCGCTGCTGTGCGCCTCGCTGCTGAACGCCGGGCGCACGACGCTGCGCCGGGTGGCCCGGATCGAGGAGGTCTACCGGATCCTCGAAGTGCTGGGCAGCATCGGGGTGCGCACCCGCTGGATCAACGGGGGCAACGACCTGGAGATCGTGCCGCCCGCCGAGCTCGACCTGGACTCGATGGACACCGAGGCGGCGCGCCGCACCCGCAGCGTGATCATGTTCCTCGGCCCGCTGATGCACCGCACCGACCAGTTCCGGATCCCGTACGCGGGCGGCTGCGACCTGGGCACCCGCACCGTGCATCCGCATATGGCGGCGCTGCGGCACTTCGGACTGGACGTCACGGCCACCTCCGGCTCGTACCACGCCCAGGTCGACCCCTCACGCTCCCTCAGCCGGCCCATCGTGCTGACCGAGCGCGGCGACACGGTGACCGAGAACGCGCTGCTGGCCGCCGCCCGGCACGACGGTGTCACGGTGATCCGCAACGCCAGCTCCAACTACATGGTCCAGGACCTGTGCTTCTTCCTTGAGCAGTTGGGCGTGAAGGTCGAGGGCATCGGCACCACCACGCTCACCGTGCACGGCGTGCCGCACATCGACCGCGACGTGGACTACGCGCCGTCGGAGGACCCGGTCGAGGCGATGAGCCTGATCGCCGCCGCCGTGGTCACCTCATCGGAGCTGACCATCCGCCGGGTGCCGATCGAGTTCCTGGAGATCGAGCTCGCGGTACTGGAGGAGATGGGCCTGGACCACGAGCGCAGCCCGGAGTACCCGGCGGACAACGGCCGCACCCGGCTGATCGACCTCACCGTACGGCCGTCGAAGCTGCGGGCGCCGCTGGACAAGATCCACCCGATGCCGTTCCCCGGCCTCAACATCGACAACGTGCCGTTCTTCGCGGCGATCGCGGCCACCGCCCAGGGCTCCACGCTGATCCACGACTGGGTGTACGACAACCGCGCGATCTACCTGACCGAGCTGACCCGGCTCGGCGCGAGCGTCAAACTCCTGGACCCGCACCGGGTGTTGGTCGAGGGCCCGACCCGCTGGCGCTCGGCGGAGATGATGTGCCCGCCCGCGCTGCGGCCCGCGGTGGTGGTGCTGCTGGCGATGCTGGCGGCGGAGGGCACCTCGGTGCTGCGCAACGTCTATGTCATCAACCGCGGTTACGAGGAGCTGGCCGAGCGGCTGAACTCCATCGGCGCCCAGATCGAGACGTTCCGCGACATCTGACAGGGGGCGGGTGGGTGGGGAGGGTCCCACGGCAGCCCCACCCCACCCGCACCCGCCCATCGCGGCTCACCGGTACAACTCCCGCGCGATGATGGACCGCTGCACCTCGGTCGCGCCCTCATAGATCCGCGGCGCCCGCACCTCGCGATAGAGGTGCTCCAGCAGATGCCCCGCGCGCAGCGCACCGGCCCCGTGCAGTTGGACGGCGGCGTCCACCACGTACTGCGCGGTCTCAGTGGCGAACAACTTGGCCATCGCCGACCGCTTGGCGATGTCGGGGGCCCCGGCGTCGTACGCCTCCGCGGCGGCCAGCACCAGCAGCCGCGCCGCCTCGGTGCGGGTGGCCATCTCGGCCAGGGTGTGGCCCACGGCCTGTAGGTCCTTCAACGGCCCGCCGAACGCGGTGCGTTGACCGGCGTGATGGACGGCGGCGTCGAGCGCCGCCCCCGCCATACCGACCGCGAACGCGCCGACGCTCGGCCTGAACAGGTTCAGCGTCTCCATGGCGACCCGGAAGCCGCGCTCCGGTTCGCCCAGCAGATCGTCCGGACCGACCGGCACCCCGTCGAAGCTCAGGCTGCCGATGGGGTGCGGGGAGAGCATCCGGATCGGCTCGCCGGTAAGTCCAGGGCGGTCGGCCGGGACGAGGAAGGCGGTCACGCCGCGCGCCCCGGCATCCGGTGCGGTACGGGCGAAGACCGTGTAGAAGTCGGCTTCCGGCGCGTTGGAGATCCAGCGCTTGGTACCGGTCAGCCGCCACCCGGCGCCGTCCGGCTCGGCCCGCAGCCGCAGTGCCGCGGCGTCGGACCCGGCGTCCGGCTCGGTCAGCGCGAAGGCGGCCACCGCACGGCCCGAGGCCACAAGCGGGATCCAGCGCCGCGCCAACCGCGGTGCGCACAGGACCGGATGAGCGCCGAGGCCCTGGAGCGCCAGCGCGGTCTCCGCCTCGGTGCACTCGCGGGCCAGCGACTCGCGCAGCAGGCACAGGTCCAGGGCGCGGGGCCGGCCGTCCGCCGGGAACAGCCGCTCCAGCATTCCCAGACGGGCGAGTTCGGCGAGCAGCGGCCGGTTGACCCGGCCGGGCTCGCCCGCCTCGGCGAGCGGACGCAGCCGGGTGGCCGCCTGCTCGCGGACGCGCTCACACCACGCCTGCTGTTCGGGATCGAGTGCGAACACCGGCACCGGGCTGCCTCCTCGCTTCGCGGTCTGACGGACCCAACGCGTTGCTTATCGCGGTCTGTTGACTGTCGTCACCATCACGTTACGCTGATTCGGCAATCGCACGGCCGGATTCCCACCCTTGCCCGGACCGTCGCAAAGGGGCGACCCACGATGGATCTGCTGCCCTCCGCACATCTGGACACCTTCGCGCGCGACCACCTGCCGCCGCCGGAGCAGTGGCCGGGTCTGCTGCTCGACGCACCACTGCCGCGGTACCCGGACCGGCTCAACTGCGGTACGGAACTGCTGGACGCCAGCGCCGAACGCTTCGGCCCCGACCGCCCGTGCCTGCGCACGCCGGGCGGCGAGGTGTGGAGCTACGAGGAGCTGCGGGCGGCCTCCGACCGCGTGGCACGGGTGCTGGTGGAGGACCTGGGGGTGGTCCCGGGGAACCGGGTGCTGCTCCGGGGACCCAACTCGCCGTGGCTGGTGGCCTGTTGGTTCGCGGTGATGAAGGCCGGCGCGGTCGCGGTGACCGTGCTGGCCGCGCACCGCCCCCGGGAGCTGGCGGTGATCTGCCGGATCGCCCGGGTACGGCACGCGCTGTGTGACATCCGGTCACTCGACGACCTGGAGAAGGCCGAGGTGCCGGGGCTGCGCACGGCGGCCTTCGGCGGCGAGCGGCCGGGGGACCTGACGCGGCTCGCCCAGCGCAAGCCGGATCGTTTCCCCGCGGTCGCCACCTCGGCGGACGACGTGGCGCTGATCGCCTTCACCTCGGGGACGACCGGAATGCCGAAGGGGTGCATGCACTTCCACCGGGATGTCCTGGCCATCGCCGACACCTTCTCCGCGCTGGTGCTGCGGCCGGAGAAGTCCGATGTCTTCGCCGGAAGCCCGCCGTTGGGGTTCACCTTCGGGCTGGGCGGCCTGGTGGTCTTCCCGCTGCGCGCCGGGGCGTCCACGCTGCTGCTCGAACGGGCCGGTGCCGAGCCGCTGTTGGAGGCGGTGACCCGGCACCGGGTGAGCGTGCTGTTCACCGCGCCGACGGCGTACCGCGCCATGCTGGGCGCGCTGGAGGGCGGCGGATACGACATCTCCTCGCTGCGGCGGTGCGTTTCGGCCGGGGAGAACCTGTCGGCGGACACCTGGCAGGCGTGGCACGAGCGCACCGGCATCGAGATCATCAACGGCATCGGCGCCACCGAGATGCTGCACATCTTCATCTCCGCGGCCGACGGTGCGATCCGGCCGGGCACCACCGGGGTGCCGGTCCCCGGCTACCAGGCGCGGGTCGTCGACGAGTCGGGCGGCGAACTGCCGGACGGTGAGCCGGGGTTGCTGGCGGTGCGCGGCCCGACCGGCTGCCGGTACCTGGCCGACGAGCGGCAGCGCGACTACGTACGCGACGGCTGGAACATCACCGGCGACACCTATGTGCGCGACGCGGACGGCTACTTCACCTACGTGGCACGCGCCGACGACATGATCATCTCGGCCGGGCACAACATCGCCGCGCCGGAGGTCGAGGAGGCCCTGTCCCGCCATCCGGCCGTGCGCGAGGTGGCGGTGATCGGCGTCCCCGACCCGGACCGCGGGCGGATCACCAAGGCGTACGTGGTGCTGCGCGACGGGGTGCCGCGGGACGAGCGGACGGTGCGGGCGCTGCGGGAGTTCGCCAAGGGCGAGATGGTGCCGTACAAGTGCCCGCGCGAGGTCGCGTTCCTGGACGCGCTGCCGCGTACCCCCACGGGCAAGCTGCAACGCTTCCGGCTGCGCGACCTAGAGTGATCGCGTGGAAGGGCAACGTACCGAGGGGCATACGCCGAGTTCGCTGATCCTGACGTTCTTCGGGGCGTACGGCCGGGCGGAGTGCGCGGGACGGGTGGCGGTCGCCGCGCTGATCCGGCTGCTGGGCGCCGCGGACGTCGACCCGCAGTCGGTGCGCTCGGCGGTCTCCCGGCTCAAGCGGCGCGAACTGCTGGTCGCCGACCGGGTGGGCGCGGCGGCGGCCTACCGGCTCTCGGCGGACGCCACCGAGCTGCTGGCGGACGGCGACCGCCGGATCTACCGGCACCCTTCGGCCGCGGGCGCGGACGGCTGGGTGCTGGTGGTCTTCTCGGTCCCGGAGACCGAACGCCGAAAGCGCCATCTGCTGCGCTCACGGCTGTCCCGCCTGGGCTTCGGCACGGCCGCCCCCGGTGTGTGGATCGCCCCCGCGCAGCTCTACGAGGAGGCCCGGCACACCCTGGACCGGCTCGGCCTGGCCGGCTACGCCGACCTGTTCCGCGGCGACCACCTGGGCTTCGAGCCCACACGGGAGTCGGTCAGCCGCTGGTGGGACCTGGACGCCATCGCCGCGCTGCACCGGGCGTTCCTGGCCGAGCAGGAGCCGGTACTGGCCGCCTGGTCCCGCCGCGCCTGCGTACCGCCGCAGGACGCCTTCCGCGACTACCTACGGGTGCTGGACTCGTGGCGCCGCCTGCCGTACGCGGATCCCGGCCTCCCGGCCGAACTGCTCCCCGCGGACTGGCCCGGCGGCCGGGCCGCGGAGGTGTTCTCGGCGTTGCACGAGCGACTGCGCGAGCCTGGCGCGCAGTTCGTACGGGCGGTTCATCGGATGCCGTGACCGGCGGGAGCGGCGGCTTGACCTTCGAGACCGCCGCCCTCACCTGGCGTCCAACGTCAACCGCGGCTTGGGGCCGTCGACCCGCCCCGTCGGCGGACGCCTGGAGCCCGCCTGATACGGCAGCGGCCACTGCGCACCCGGTCCCGAGTAGCCCTGCTCCGCGGCGGCGTGCAGGGTCCAGTTGGGGTCGTACAGGTGCGGACGCGCGAGCGCGCAAAGATCCGTACGGCCCGCCAGGACAAGGGAGTTGACGTCGTCCCAGGAGGAGATGGCGCCCACCGCGATCACCGGGATGCCCAACTGGTTGCGGATGCGGTCGGCGTACGGCGTCTGGTACGAGCGGCCGAACGCGGGGCGTTCGTCGGGCACGACCTGGCCGGTGGAGACGTCGATGGCGTCGGCGCCGTGCGCCGCGAAGGCACGGGCGATCTCGACCGCGTCGTCGGCGGTGGTGCCGCCGTCCGCCCAGTCGGTGGCCGATATCCGTACCGTCATGGGCCGCTCCGCGGGCCAGACCTCGCGTACCGCGTCGAAGACCTCCAGGGGGTAGCGCAGCCGTCCGGTCAGGTCGCCGCCGTAGCGGTCGGTGCGCCGGTTGGTGAGCGGTGAGAGGAAGCCCGACAGCAGGTAGCCGTGGGCGCAGTGGAGTTCGAGCAGGTCGAAGCCAGCACGCGCGCCGCGTACGGCGGCGGCCGTGAACTGCTCGCGGATCTCGGTGAGTCCCGCCGCGTCCAGCGCGTGCGGCACCTGGTTCACCCCGGGCCGGTACGGCAGTGCGGAGGCGGCGGCCAGCGGCCAGTTGCCGTCCGGCAGCGGCTGGTCGATGCCCTCCCACATCAGCCGGGTCGAGCCCTTGCGGCCGCTGTGGCCGAGTTGCAGGCCGAGCGCCGCCGGGGACTGGCTGTGCGCGAAGTCCACGATGCGCCGCCAGGCGTCCTCGTGCCGGTCGGTGTAGAGCCCGGCGCAGCCCGGTGTGATCCGCCCCTGCGGGCTGACGCACACCATCTCGGTCATCACCAGGCCCGCGCCGCCCAGCGCCCGGGCGCCCAGGTGGACCAGGTGGAAGTCGCCGGGTGTGCCGTCGGCCGAGGAGTACATGTCCATGGGCGAGACGACCACGCGGTTGCGCAGTGTGAGACCGCCCAGCCGGAAGGGGGCGAACATCGGCGGGGTGCCCGGCTCGACGCCGAACTCGGTCTCGACGGCGGCGGTGAAGTCCGGGTCGCGCAACCGCAGGTTGTCATGGGTGACCCGGCGGCTGCGGGTGAGCAGGTTGAAGGCGAACTGCCGTTTCGGCTGGTCGGCGTACTGGGCCAGTTCCTCGAACCACTCCAGGCTGGCCAGCGCCGCGCGCTGGGTGCTCTCCACCACGGCCCGGCGCTCGGCCTCGTAGGCCGCCAACGCCGTGTCCAGATCGGGTTGTTCCCGCAGGTTGGCGGCGAGGGCGAGGGCGTCCTCCATGGCGAGCTTGGTGCCGGAGCCGATGGAGAAGTGCGCGGTGTGCGCGGCGTCGCCGAGCAGCACCACTCGTCCTGCCCGCCAACTGCCGTTGGTCACCGTGGTGAACGCCGTCCAGCGAGAGCGGTTGGAGCGCAGCCAGTGGCCGCCGAGCAGATCGGCGAAGACCTTCTCGCACAGCGCGATCGAGCCTTCCTCGTCCAACCGGTCAAGACCCGCGCTCCGCCACACCTCCTCGCGCATCTCCACTATGAAGGTGCTGGCACCATCCAAATGGGAGCGCGAAGCGCCTCCGTTGAGGGTGGTGGTGGGCGACGGGTGGTCATCACTGCGGCGCGAAGCGCCTCCGTTGAGGGTGGTGGTGGGCGACGGGCGGTCATCACAGCGGCGCGAAGCGCCTCCGTTGAGGGTGGTGGTGGGCGACGGGTGGGCGAAGGGATAGCCGTGCGCCTGCATCAGGCCGTGCGGGGTTTCGGCGATCTCGAAGCGGAAGGCGTCCAGGACGAGATCGGTGGCCAGCCACACATACCGGCAGCGGTGCGTGGTCAGGCTCGGACGGAAGACGTCCCGGTACGCCTCCCGGGTGGCGCTGTGCACCCCGTCCGCGGCGATCACCAGATCGTGCTCACGGGCCAACTCGGCTGCTGGCGGCGCGGTTTCGGCGAACCGCAGCCGTACGCCGAGGCTCCGGCAGCGGTCGTGCAGCACGGCGAGCAGCCGGCGGCGGCCGAGCGCGGCGAAGCCATGGCCGCCGGAGCGGATGACCGTACCGCGATGGGACACGTCGATCGCGTCCCAGCGGACGAACTCCTCGCTCAGCGCCCGGTACACGACCGGGTCGGCGTGCTCGATCCCACCGAGGGTCTCGTCGGAGAGGACGACGCCGAAGCCGAAGGTGTCATCGGGGGCATTGCGCTCCCAGACGGTGATCTCCCGTGCCGGGTCCAGCCGTTTGAGCAGCGCGGCGGCGTACAGGCCGCCGGGGCCCGCGCCGATCACCGCAATCCGCCGCGGACCTGCCGCGGTCACCGCCCCTCCCACTTCGGGGGGCGCTTGCCGGTGAACGCGGCGTGGAACTCGGCGTAGTCGGCGCTGGTCATCAGCAACGCCTGGGCGGCGGCGTCCATTTCCACGGCGGCGCCCAGCGGCATGTCCAGTTCGGCGGTCAGCAGGGCCTTGGTCTGGCGGTAGGCGAGCGCCGGGCCGTCGGCGAGCCGGCGGGCGAGCGCGGCCGACGCCGTCGCGGCCTGACCGTCGTCGGCCAACTCGCTTACCAGGCCGATGCGTTCGGCCTCGGCGGCGTACACCGGTTCGCCCAGCATCAGCAGCCGGGTGGCGTGGCCGAGCCCGACCACCCTGGGCAGCAGATAGGCGGCGCCCATGTCGGCCCCGGCCAGGCCGACCTTGGTGAACAGGAAGGCGAACCGCGCCGAGCGCTCCACGATCCGGAAGTCGCAGGCCAGCGCCAGTACCGCGCCCGCCCCGGCGGCCACCCCGTGTACGGCGGCGATCACGGGAAACGGACACTCGCGCAGCGCCCGTACCACTTGGCCGGTCATCCGGTTGAACTCCAGCAGTTCACCGGCGCCCATGGCCAGGGTGGCGCCGATGATCTCGTCCACGTCGCCGCCGGAGCAGAAGCCGCGCCCTTCGCCGCCGAGCACCAGCACCCGGGTCCGGCCGTCCTGGGCGAGTTCGGGGAGCAGGTCGCGCAGGTCGGCGTAGGCGCCGAAGGTCAGGGCGTTGAGCCGGTCGGGGCGGTCGAGGGTGACGGTGGTGACGCCGTCGGCTCGCTCCACTCTCAGATGGCGCCATTCCTCGGTGATCGTCGCGGAGCCTCGCATCGGGCTCATGGCACGGCCTCCTTCGCGATGGGGAGGGCGGACGGACGCTCGCGGTCCGAAGTTATCACCGCTTCGTGACTGCCGTCACGAGTACGACATAGAATCCGTTCGGCTATCCGGTCCCGGGCAGCCGGGACCTACGGCGTCCGTACCCCGCGTACACCAGCGTCCCGAGGACCAAGTAGCCCAGGAACAGCAGCCAGTTGGCTCCGCCGAGCCCGTAGACCGGGTACAGGCAGCAGCCGGCCCAACGACCGCCGCCAGACGCCGAAGCACACCAGCTGGAACAGGCCCATGGTGCGCCGCAGCCCGTGCCCCTCCAGGTCCGCGCCGGACTCGGCGACCAGCACTTCCGGTGACTTGATACGGGGCATGGACAGATGGTGGCGAACCGCGGCGCCCGCCGCGGTTCACGACATCCGCCTGACGCTCGGTCAGCCGAGCGTGGCCACCAGCACCGCCTTGATGGTGTGCATCCGGTTCTCCGCCTGGTCGAAGACGACCGAGTGCTCCGACTCGAAGACCTCGTCGGTGACTTCGAGCGAGTCCAGCCCGTACTGCTCGTTGATCTCCCGGCCGACCGCCGTGCCCAGGTCGTGGAAGGCGGGCAGGCAGTGCATGAACTTCACGTCCGGGTTGCCGGTGGCCCGCAGCACGTCCATGGTGACCGCGTAGCGGCCGAGCAGCGCTATCCGCTCGTCCCACATCTCCTTGGGCTCGCCCATCGACACCCAGACGTCGGTGTGCACGTAGTCGACGCCGCGCACTCCTTCCGTCACGTCCTCGGTAAGCGTGACCCGGCCGCCGGTGCGCTCGGCGAGGCGGCGGGCCGCGGCGACCACCGACTCGCCGGGCCACAGGATCCTCGGGCCGACGATGCGCACGTCCATGCCGAGCAACGCACCCGTTGTCAGCAGCGAGTTGCCCATGTTGTAGCGGGCGTCGCCGAGGTAGGCGTAGGCGATCTCGTTCAGCGGCTTGGCGCTGTGCTCGGTCATGGTGAGCACGTCGGCGAGCATCTGCGTCGGATGCCACTCGTCGGTGAGCCCGTTCCAAACGGGGACGCCCGCGTGGGCCGCGAGCTCCTCGACGATCTCCTGGGCGTGGCCGCGGTACTCGATGCCGTCGAACATCCGGCCGAGCACCCGGGCGGTGTCCTTGACCGACTCCTTGTGGCCGATCTGCGAGCTGGCCGGGTCGAGGTAGGTGGTCCGCGCGCCCTGGTCGGCGGCGGCGATCTCGAAGGAGCACCGCGTGCGGGTCGAGGTCTTCTCGAAGATCAGCGCGATGTTCCTGCCGCGCAGCCGCTGCTCCTCGGTGCCCGACCGCTTCGCGGCCTTCAGCCGCGCGGCCAGCTCCACCAGGTGGCGGAACTCCTCGGCCGAGAAGTCCAGCTCCTTGAGGAAGTGGCGGCCGGTGAGGTCGATGGCCATGACGGGTGCTCCTAGGTGGGGCGGCAGCGACACCGGAAGTGTATACGATTAATCGCATCCTTATGCGGCGGCCCGCTCGCGTCGGTCACCGGCATCATCGCCCGCCGCCGGCGGCGGGGCTAGACCGGGTCGCGCTCGATCGGGCAGCTCATACAGCGCGGGCCTCCCCTGCCCCGGCCCAGCTCGCTGCCCGGGATGGTGATCACCTCGATGCCGTTCTTGCGCAGGAAGGTGTTGGTGGTGGCGTTGCGCTCGTAGGCGATGACCACGCCCGGTTCGATGGCCAGCACGTTGCAGCCGTCGTCCCACTGTTCGCGCTGCGCCGAGTGCACGTCCTGGGTGGCGGTCAGCACCCTGATGTCGTCCAGGCCGAGGGCCGCCGCGATCGCCCGGTGCATGTGCTCCGGCGGATGGTCGGTGGCCTTCAGCTCCCCCTCGCCCGCGCCGGGCTCGATGGTGTACGAACGCAGCATCCCCAGGCCCGCGTACTTGCTGAAGGTATCGCCGTCGACCATCGTCATCACGGTGTCGAGGTGCATGAACGCACGTCTCTTGGGCATGTCCAGGGCGACGATGGTACGGGCGGAGCCCGCCGCGAACAGTCCGCGCGCCAGCATCTCCACCGCCTGCGGGGTGGTGCGCTCGCTCATCCCGATCAGCACCGCGCCCTTGCCGATCACCAGCACGTCACCGCCCTCGATGGTGGACGGATAGGCCGACTGCCCCGCCGACCACACATGGAACAGGCCGCCCGCGAACATCGGGTGGTACCGGTAGATCGCCTCGAAGTGCACCGTCTCCCGCCAACGGGCGGGCCAGCGCATGGCGTTGATGCTCACCCCGTCGTACACCCACGCCGAGCTGTCCCGGGTGAAGATGTGGTTGGGCAGCGGGGCGAGCAGGAAGTCGTCCGGCTCCATCACATGGAAGCGCACCGAGGTGGGCTCGGCGTGCCCTTCCAGGAACTCGCGCTTGGTCATCCCCCCGACCAGCGCCTCGACCAGGTCCGCCACCGGCATCTCGGCGAAGGCCGCCCGCAGGTGATCGGTGGCCAGCGGCCCGAACTCCTTCTCGTCGAAGACCCGGTCCAGGACGAGTCGGCGGGCCTCGGGCACCAGCAGCGTCTCACGCAGCAGGTCGCCGAAGAGATGGACCTCCACGCCGCGGTCCCGCAGTATGTCGGCGAAGCCGTCGTGCTCGGCGCGCGCCCTGCGCACCCAGAGCACGTCGTCGAACAGCAGCGCGTCCTTGTTGGACGGGGTCAGCCGCTTCAGCTCCAGATCCGGGCGGTGCAGGATGACGCGGCGCAGCCGCCCGGCCTCGGAATCCACATGGAAGCCCATGGAAGAACCTTCCCACGCCGGGCGCGGGCACCCCACCCCGCACGCGCGCCCCAGCGCCAGGCGGCCGGAACGCTACAGCCGTGGATCGACCGGTTCCGACTCCAGCGCGAGCACCGCGAAGACCGCCTCGTGCACCCGCCACAGCGGTTCGCCCGTCGCCAGCCGGTCCAGTGCCTCCAGCCCCAGCGCGTACTCGCGCAGCGCGAGCGAGCGCTTGTGGCCCAGGGAGCGCGCACGCATCCGGGCCAGGTTGTCGGGCCGGGTGTACTCCGGGCCGTAGACAATCCTCAGGTACTCCCGGCCACGGCACTTGACGCCCGGCTGCACCAGGCCCTTCGGTCCGCGCACGCACGCCTGGAGCGGCTTGACCACCATGCCCTCGCCGCCCTCGGCGGTCAGTTCCAGCCACCACCGGACGCCTTCGGCGACCGACGTCTCGTCCTCGGTGTCGACGACCAGACGGCGGGTGGCGGCGAGCAGGCCGCCCGGGTCATGGGCGACCAGCCGGTCGATCAGGGCGAGCTGTTCGTCGTGCGGCAGCGTGGCCAGGCTGCGGCCCTCCACCGCCAGCAGCTGGAAGGGGGCGAGCCGCACCCCGTCCAGACCCTCGGTCGGCCAGCAGTGGCGGCGGTAGGCGTCGGTGAACGCGACGGCGTCCGCGGCCCGCTCGCCCTGCCGGGCCAGCAGCTCCGCGACGTCGGCGCCGTTTTCCAGCGCCTGCCGCAAAGCGGCCACGGCGGCGGGGAGGACCGCGCGGGACGCGGCGCCCACCGCCGCGTACTGCCGGCGCAGCAGCCCGGATGCCTTCAGTGACCACGGCAGCAACTCGGCGTCCAGCAGCAGCCAGTCGGTGCCCAGCTCGTCCCACAGCCCCGCGCCCCCGACGCTGTCCCGCAGCCGGTCCAGCACCCGCTCGGTCATGCCCGGGTCGGTGAAGAACGGGCGGCCGGTACGGGTGTAGAGCGCACCGGTCTGCTCGCCGCCGGTGCCGAAGCGCTTGCGGGCGGTCTCGGCGTCCCGGCACACCAAGGCCACCGCACGCGAGCCCATGTGCTTCTCCTCGCACACCACCCGGCCGACGCCGTCCGCGCGGTAGGCGGCGAAGGCGTCCTGCGGATGCTCCAGATAGCCGTCCCGCCGCGAGGTCGCGCAGGGAGCCATGGTCGGCGGCAGATAGGGCAGCAGCCGCGGGTCGACGGCGAAGCGGCTCATGACCTCCAGGGCCGCCGCGGCGTTCTGCTCACGTACCGCGACCCGGCCGTGCCGGGCGGTCTCGATCACCCGTCGGCCGTGTACGTCGCCCAGGTCCAGGGGACGTCCGTCATGGCCGCCCGGGGCCTGACCGGCCAGCGGACGGACCGGCTCGTACCAGACCCGTTGCGCGGGCACCTCGACCAGTTCGCGCTCCGGCCAGCGCAGCGCCGTGAGCTTGCCGCCGAAGACGCAGGCGGTGTCAAGGCAGATGGTGTTGTTGAGCCAGGTGGCCCGCGGTACGGGCGTGTGCCCGTAGACGACCGCGGCGCGGCCCCGGTACTCCTCGGCCCACGGGTAGCGGACCGGCAGGCCGTACTCGTCCGTCTCACCGGTGGTGTCGCCGTACATGGCGAACGAGCGGACCCGGCCGGAGGTGCGGCCGTGGTACTTCTCCGGCAGCCCCGCGTGGCAGACCACCAGGGCACCGCCGTCCAGCACGTAGTGGCTGACCAGTGAGCCGATGAACTCCCGTGCGCGGTCGGGGAACTCCGGCTCCTCCTCGGTCACCCCGGCCAGCTGCGCGATGGTCTCGGCCAGGCCGTGACCGGGCTTGACCTGGCGTCCCCTGAGGTGGCGGCCCAGCTTGTCCTCGTGGTTGCCGGTGACGCACAGCGCGTTCCCGGCGGCGACCATGCCCATCACCAGGCGCAGCACACCGGGGCTGTCCGGGCCGCGGTCGACCAGGTCGCCGACGAACACGGCGGTGCGCCCCAGCGGATGCGCGGCGCCCACCGGCCGTCCCGCCGCGTCGTGGCACAGCTCGTAGCCGAGCCGGTCCAGCAGCCCCGTCAACTCGGCGCGGCAGCCGTGCACATCGCCGATGATGTCGAACGGACCGGTCAGGTGGCGCAGGTCGTTGAACCGCCGCTCCAGCGTGACCTCGGCCGCCGCCACCTCCTCGACGCCGCGCAGCACATGCACCCTGCGAAAGCCCTCGCGCTCCAGCGAGCGCAGCGAGCGGCGCAGTTCGCGCTGGTGGCGGGCGATGACATGGCGGGGCATGTCCGCGCGGTCCGGGCGGGCGGCGTTGCGCTCGGCGCACACCTGCTCGGGGACGTCGAGCACGATCGCCATGGGCGGCACATCGTGCTCGCGGGCCAGCCGGACGAGCTGCGCCCGGTCCTCGGACTGGACGTTGGTGGCGTCGACCACGGTCAGCCGTCCGGCGGCAAGCCGCTTGCCGACGATGTGGTGCAGCACGTCGAACGCGTCCGCGCTGGCGCTCTGGTCGTTCTCGTCGTCGCTGACCAGGCCGCGGCAGAAGTCGGAGGAGACCACCTCGGTTGGCCTGAAGTGGCGCCGGGCGAAGGTGGACTTGCCGGAGCCGGTGGCGCCGACCAGCACCACCAGGGACAGGTCGGTGACGGGCAGCGGTACCCGGCGCTCGCTCATGCGGACGCCCCCTTCGCGGTGCTCTCGGTCCTGCTGAAGACGGCCGACTGGGTCGGCGGCCCGGCCTCGGGGTCGTCCTCGCCCACCGCGCCGAACTCCACGCGGTAGCCGTACCGTTCGCCGACCTGGTCCGCCCAGCGGCGGAACTCCTCGCGGGTCCACTCGAAGCGGTGGTCCGGATGCCGTACCCGCCCGTCCGGCAGCGTCTCCCAGCGCACGTTGTACTCGGTGTTGGGCGTGGTGACGATGACGGTGGCGGGCCGGGCGGCACCGAACACCGCGTACTCCAGGGCGGGCAGCCGGGGCGGGTCCAGGTGCTCGACGACCTCGCTGAGGACGGCCGCGTCGTAGCCCTTCAGCCGCGAGTCGGTGTATGTCAGCGAGCCCTGGAGCAGCCGCACCCGGTCGGCCTGCCGCTCCGTCATCCGATCAGGGCGCAGCCGCCGCGCGGCGACGGCGAGAGCGCGTACCGACACATCGACACCGACGATCTCGGTGAACGCCGCGTCCTTGAGCAGCTCGCCCACCAACTGGCCCTGGCCGCAACCGAGATCGAGGACCCGGTGGGCGCCGGCGGCGCGCAGTGCGGCGACGATCGCCTCGCGGCGGCGCACCGCGAGCGGCACCGGGCGCTCCTCGGTGTCCGCGGTCTCGTCCACCGCGTTGTCGATCTCCTCGGCCGCGCTGTCGTCCACGGCGGCGAGCCTGGCGAGTTCCGGTCGCTCCGTGGCCTGGCAGGTCAGCGACCGGCGGCGGGCCAGATAACGGGAGGTGATCAGCTTCTGCTCGGGGTGGCCGGCCAGCCAGCCGTCACCGGCGCGCAGCAGCTTGTCGACCTCGTCCGGCGCGATCCAGTGGTGCTTGGCGTCGTCCAGCACCGGGAGCAGGACGTACAGATGGCGCAGCGCGTCCGAGAGCCGCTGCCGCCCCTCGAGGGTCAGCGCCACGTACCGCGAGTCGCCCCACTCGGGGAACCGCTCGTCCAGTGCGATGGGTTCGGCGGCCACGGCCCAGCCGAGCGGCTCGAACAGCGCGTGGACCAGGGCCGCACCGCCCTTGGCGGGCAGCACGGGTATCTCGACGCGCAGCGGCAGCGACTCGGCGGCGCGCTGCGGCATGGTGCGGCAGACGCCCTTGAGCGCGGTGGAGAAGACGTTGCCGAGCGCCACGGCGAGCAGCGAAGTCGCCGCGTACGGGCGGTCGTTGACGTAGCCGGCCAGCGCCACCTCGGGGCTGCCGCCACGGCCCCTGCCCTTCGCCCGGCGGGCCAGGGTCACCGGATCGACCTCCAGCAGCAGCGCGGCCGTGCAACGCCGCTCCGACGCCTCGGGGTAGAAGACGTGCGCGGTGCCGTGCGCGGTGGCGAACGCCTGGGCCCTGTCGGGGTGCTTGTGCAGCAGGAACCCCAGATCGGTGGCCGGGGACTTCGCGCTGCCGGTGGTCGACATCGTCAGGAACACCTGGCCGAGTATGACCCGGTGCGCCGCGGCTGACCAGCGGATTAGCGGGCGTTACGGGTGGGCGAGCGCGGCGGCGACACGGGCGATGTCCCGTGGCCCGACCCGGCAGCAGCCGCCGATCAGCCGGGCGCCGTCCGACCGCCAGCCGCGCACCAGGGCCGCCACGTCGAGGGGCGTGTCGCGCCAGGTGCGAGCCACCGCGTCCCACTCACCGCCGTTGGGGTAGGCCACCACCGGCTTGCCGGTGACGGCGTGCGCGACGGCCACCGCCGGGCCGATGTCCTGGGCGGCGGAGCAGTTGACGCCGACCGCGATCACCTCGGGCACGGTCGCGGCCAGTGCGAACGCCTCCGCCAGCGGCTGCCCGGCGCGGGTGCGTCCGCCGCTGATGGTGTACGACAGCCAGACCGGCAGCCCGACGCCGTCGACCGCCCTGAGCAGCGCCTCCGCCTCGTCGGTGTCCGGGACGGTCTCCAGGGCCAGCACATCGGGACCGGCCGCGGCCAGCGCGTCTATCCGGGGCCGGTGGAAGCGCTCCAACTCCCCTACCGAAAGACCGTACCGGCCCCGGTACTCGCTGCCGTCGGCGAGCATCGCGCCGTACGGGCCGACGGAGGCGGCCACCCACACCTCGGGCAGCCCGCGCGCCGCCCGCCGGGCGAGTTCCACGCTGCGCCGCAGCAGCTGAGAGGTCTCCCGCTCGGACCGTCCCCGCTGGGCGAAGCCCTGGTAGGTGGCCTGGTAGCTGGCGGTGGTGAGCACCCGCGCGCCCGCCCGCAGATACGCCGCGTGCGCCGCCTCGATCTGTCCGGGGGCGTCGGCGAGCAGTCGGGCGGTCCACAACTCGTCGGACAGGTCGCAGCCCTGGTCCTGGAGTTGGTTGGACAGACCGCCGTCGAGCACCACCGGTCCCTCGGCGAGGACGGCGGCCAGCGGGGTGGTCGGGGCGGCCAACGCGGATGCTCCTTGGGGGTGTTGGGGGCGAGCGCCGTCCGGTCAGCCGAGTTGCGACTGTACGCGGGAGGCGATCAGCTCCAGGTGGTCCAGGTCGTTCAGGTCGAGGATCTGGAGGTAGATCCGGGACGAGCCGACCTCGCGGTAGCGGCCGATCTTGTCGACCACCTCGTCCGGCGAGCCCGCGAGGCCGTTGGCCTTCAGCTCCTCCACCTCCCGGCCGATGACCGCGGCGCGGCGGGCCACCTCGGCGTCGTCCTTGCCGACGCAGGCGACCAGCGCGTTGGAGTACACGATCTCGTCCGGCTTGCGGCCGTGCGCCACGGCGGCCTCGCGGACCCGGCCGAACTGCCGCTCGGTGTCCTCGACCGAGGCGAACGGGATGTTGAACTCATCGGCGAACCGGGCCGCGAGCCGCGGGGTGCGGTTGGCGCCGTGTCCGCCGATGATCACCGGGATCTTGCGCTGCGCGGGCTTGGGCAGCGCGGGCGAGTCCTTGAGCTGGTAGTAGGTGCCGTCGAAGTCGAAGGTCCGGCCCACCGGGGTGGACCACAGACCGGTGATGACGGCCAGCTGCTCCTCAAGGCGACCGAACTTCTCCTTGGGGAACGGGATGCCGTACGCGGTGTGCTCCTCCTCGTACCAGCCCGCGCCGAGGCCGAGTTCCACCCGGCCTCCGGACATCTGGTCGACCTGCGCCACCTGGATGGCCAGCACGCCGGGCAGCCGGAAGGTGCCCGCGGTCATCAGCGTGCCGAGCCGGACGCGCTTGGTCTCCCGGGCGAGTCCGGCGAGGGTGATCCAGGCGTCGGTCGGGCCAGGCAGCCCGTCGACCGCCCCCATCCGCAGATAGTGGTCCGAGCGGAAGAAGGCGTCGTACCCCAGCTCCTCGGTGGCCTTGGCCACCGAGAGCAGGGTGTCGTAGGAGGCGCCCTGTTGAGGTTCGGTGAAAATGCGTAGATCCATAACCTCCATCCTGCACCGGGTACGGCCGCGATGCCGCGCTCTACCGGGCGGGGCGTGCCAGGGAGAGTGCGAACCGGCCTTCCGGATCGGTCCACCAGTGCGCCAACTCCATTCCGGCTGCGGCCAGTTCGCGGCGCACCCCGGCCTCGCGGAACTTCGCCGACACCTCGGTGCGTATTTCCTCACCGCGCGCGAAGTCGACCTTGAGGTCCAGTGCCGGGACCTTGACGGTGAGCGGGCGCCGGGCGCGCAGCCGCATCTCCATCCACTCCTGTTCGCGGTCCCACAGCGCCACATGGTCGAAGTCGTCCAGGGCGAAGTCGGCTTCGAGTTCCCGGTTCAGCACGCTCAGCACGTTCTTGTTGAACTCGGCGGTGACTCCGGCTGCGTCGTCGTAGGCGGCGACCAGCACCCGTTCGTCCTTCACCAGGTCGGTGCCGAGCAGCAGCGCGTCGTCCGGGCCGAGCGCGGTGCGCACCGCGTTGAGGAACGCGGCGCGCTCGGCGGGCCGCAGATTGCCGATGGTGCCGCCGAGGAACGCCAGCAGCCGCGGGGCCTCGCTGTCCGGGAGGCTGAGCCCGGCCTGGAAGTCGGCCACCAGGCCGTGCACGTTCAGCCCCGGGTAGTCGACAAGCAGCGCCCGGCCCGCCTGTTCCAGGGCGGACTCGCTGACGTCGATGGGCAGATACGTGGCCAGCGTGCCGTACTCGCGCAGCGCGTCGATCAGCAGCCGGGTCTTCTCCGAGGATCCGGAGCCGAGTTCGACCAGCGTCCTGGCGCCAGTGGCGGCGGCGATGTCGGGGGCGACACGGTCGAGGATGGCCCGCTCGGCGCGGGTCGGGTAGTACTCGGGGAGCCGGGTGATCTCCTCGAACAGTTCGCTGCCGCGGGCGTCGTAGAACCACTTCGGCGGCAGCCACTTGGGGTTGGCGGTCAGTCCCACCGCGGCGTCGGCGCGCAGCGCCGCGGTGGTGGCGTCCAGCGGAAGCTGCCTGGTCAGGGTGAAGGCGCTCATACGGTCGGCTCCTTGAGGGGGGTCGTCTCGATCCCGTCCCGGGTGGCGAGCAGCAGGGTGCGGTCGGGGACCTCGGTCCAGCCGGGTTCGTCGTCGTACGGTTCGGAGGCGACGGTGACGCCGTGGCCGGGTTCCAGCCGGTGCCACAGGGAGTCGCCCCAGGCGGTGGCGGCTATGCAGCTGCCGTCGGTGAGCAGCAGGTTCAACCGGGCCTCCGTGCGGGCGGCGACATCGGTGACCGTCTCCGCCAGGGCGTCGCCGAGCGCGTAGCCCGACCGCAGCCGGTGCAGCACCAGCGCCCACAGCAGCGCCGAGTCGCAGCGCGCCTCGATGTCGAGCAGTTCCTCGGCGGGCAGTTCCTCGGCCAGTTCGGCGACGGAGCGCGGCCAGCCGGGCACGGCGCCGTTGTGGCTGAACAGCCAATCCCCCGCGCCGTAGGGGGCGGTGGCGGACTCGTCGGGCGTCGAACCGTCAGTGGTGTCCCGTACGGCGGCCAGCAGCGCGCCGGTACGCACCACCCGGGCCAGGTCGGCGAACGACGGGTCGGCCCAGATCGGCCGGGCCTGCCGGTAGCGGGCCGGCACCGGATCGTCGGGCGCGTACCAGCCGACGCCGAAGCCGTCCGCGTTGACGGTGCCGTTGCGCTGGCGGCGCGGTGCCCAGGACTGCCGGTACAGCGAGTGCGGCGGCTCGACGAGGATCCGGCGCAGCGGGACGTCGGGGCCGAGGTAGGCGAGGTGGCGGCACATCAGAGCACCTCGGCGGGGTCGGCGTCGCGGGCGGTGCGGAACCCGGCGAAGATCTGCCGCCGGACGGGGTAGTCCCAGTTGCGGAAGGTGCCGCGGCAGGCGACCGGATCCACGGCGAAGGACCCACCGCGCAGCACCTTGTACTCCGGCCCGAAGAAGACCTCCGAGTACTCCCGGTACGGGAAGGCGCGGAACCCCGGGTACGGCACGAAGTCGCTGGCGGTCCACTCCCACACGTCGCCGACCAACTGCCTTATGCCGTACGGCGAGGCGCCCTCGGGATAGCTGCCCGCGGGGGCGGGCCGCAGATGGCGCTGGCCGAGGTTGGCGTGCGCCGGGGTGGGATCGGCGTCCCCCCATGGGTAGCGGCGGGAGCGGTCGGTGGCCGGGTCGTGGCGGGCTGCCTTCTCCCACTCGGCCTCGGTGGGCAGTCGGCGGCCCGCCCAGCGGGCGTAGGCGTCCGCCTCGTACCAGCTCACGTGCACCACCGGCTCGTCGGCACGCACCGGCTCGACCGCGCCGAAGCAGCGGCGCAGCCACTGGCCGCCCTCATGGGTCCAGAACAGCGGTGCGGACAGGACGTGTTCGCGCACCATGGCCCAGCCCTTCGGCTGCCACCAGCGTGACTCGCGGTAGCCGCCGTCCTCGATGAAGCGCGCATAGTCGCCGCAGGTGACCGGGGTGGTGTCCAGGAAGAACGGCGCGACGTCCACCCGGTGCGCGGACCGCTCGTTGTCCAGCGCCCAGGGCTCGGTGTCGGTGCCCATGGTGAACGGGCCGCCGGGGACCAGGACTTCGGCCGGTAGCCGTAGCGCGTCGGCGGGGGCCGGGCCGGGTGGTGGCGCGGTGAGCGCGGCGTGCCCCTGGCGCAGCTGGTGTGTGATCAGCATGGTCTCGTCGTGCTGCTGCTCATGCTGGGCGATCATGCCGAACGCGAAGCCCGCCGTGAGCAGTTCGGTACCGTGCAGCGCCGTGGCGTCCAGCAGGTCGAAGACCCGTCCGCGCACCTCGGCGGCGTATCCGCGGGCCTCGGCGGGCGACAGCAGCGGCAGGCTCGGACGGGCGGCCCGGGGGTGCTCGAAGGCGTCGTAGATCGGGTCGATCTCCGGGCGCATCGCGTCACGCCCGCCGACGGCCCGCAGCAGCCACAGCTCCTCCTGGTTGGCGATGTGCGCGAGGTCCCACACCAGCGGAGACATCAGCGGAGAGTGCTGGGTGATCAGATCCTGGTCGTCGACGCAGGTGGTGAGGGTGCTGGTGCGGGTGCGCGCGGTGTCCAGTACCCGCGCGACCCGCTCCTTCAGGAGTACCGGGTCGGCGCTCTCGGCGGTTTCGGAGTGCTGGGCCGTCACGGTCGGCCGTCCTTTCCGATCAGCGAGGCGGTGCGGGCGGTCGCCCGCTGCCCCTGTGTCACTTGGTCGAGCAGGTCGTCGGCGGGACATCGGCCCCGTGCGACATAGCGCTCGGTGAAGGCGTCCACAGCGGTACGGATCGCCATCGAGGCCCCCAGCCTTGGCAGCGCGTCGCGGGCCGCGGCGAAGCACCCCTCGGCGGCGCGGCGCAGCGCCGGGTCGGTCAGCCCGTGCCGGGCGGCTCGTCGCCACAGCGGGTTGCCGGGCGCGCGGTCGTACGGGCGCAGGTCCAGCGTGCCCACCGCACGGTGCGCCGCCACCGCCGCCACCGGGTCGTCCAGCAGCGCGGCGGTGACCGCCAGCGGGACGATCCAGCCGTCGTCGCCCGGCTGCGCGTCGATCATGCGCAGTTCCAGATGGCCGTGCGGGCGCACCGGCGGGAAGAGGGTGGTCAGGTGGTAGGCGAGGTCGTCGTCGGTGGGCGCACGCGGCGATCTGTCGCGGCCGCCGTCGCGTATCCAGTCGCGGAAGGACAGCTTCTCGGGGACCGCCCATGCTTCGCCGTCCTGCCGTATGCACAGCACGGGGGCGTCCAGTGCGTATCCGGCCCAGGCGTCGCGGGGGTCGGCGGCCTCCGGCGGGGCCATGGTGCGGGGCGGGTCGAGTGCCGCCCACACCGCCTGCCTGGTACATCGGATCCCGGTGGGCTGACCGAGGCTGAACGGCGAGTTGGCGAACGACGCGACCAGCACCGGCCCGATCAGATGGGCCAGCCGCCAGCGGGCCGCGTAGCCGTCCGCGCCCCGCCCCTCGGTTCCGGCGTCCAGACAGACCTGGACGGAGGCGGTGCCGCACATCATGGCGCGGCCGACCGGGCCGCTCCGGTCGAAGTACTCCTCCATGGCGGTGTAGCGCGGTAGTCGCAGCAGCCGACGGGGTCTTCGCCAGGGCTCGTGCCCGTATCCGACGAGGCGCAGCCGGTGGCCGTGCAGCGCTTCCCGTACCGCCGCCAGGTCATTCGCCATCGAGGTCACGCACTCGGTGATCGAGTCCGCGGGCGGCGAGCTGAGTTCGAGTTGGCCACCCGGTTCCTGGGTGAGCGTGGAGCGCAGCGGGAGTCGTCTCAGGTCGGCCAGTGCGGCGCTGTAGCGTGCCCGGCCGACGGTGCGCAAGGGGTCGAGGTCATCGTGGACCAACCATTCCAGTTCGACACCCGTGCGCCTGGGCGGGCCGTTCTTGAAGCAGATGCCGTGTGCTCGGGCCTCTGCTTCGGTCTCGCTGATCGGACGGTCACTCGTCATCGCGGGGACCCCTTGTCGACGGTCGCTGTCTGACAACCACTCCACTGCATCACGTTCACGTGCAAACCGCATGTGCTTTGCGAACATGTGTTCACACGCCGACCACTCCTTTCGCCTGTTTGCCCACCGGGGGGCCGGTCAATCCCCTGTCTCGAACATCGGCTTCCGGCTGCCACCGGAGGGTGAACATCTTCAACTCGCCGCCAGCCGCGCCCCGTTGGCAGTGACCACCGGCATTCGTGATCGTTTGGTCGGGCGGAGCCCGGGCGCCGGGCCCGCGCGAGTCCGGCGCCCGCCACGATCGGTTACATCGCCCGCCCGCTTGGGGAGGGCCAGGGCCCAAGGAGGCCACGTTGTCCCAGGAGACCGCCCCCGACCAGGGCCTCTCGGACGCAGGGAGCACGGGCGCGGCACCGCCCAAGGGGCTGCTGCAGCAGATGGAGGAACTACTTGCCGCCGTGACGGCGGATCTCGCGGGGCTCGACGCGGACCTA
Source organism: Streptomyces silvisoli (assembly GCF_029269905.1). NCBI lineage: Bacteria > Bacillati > Actinomycetota > Actinomycetes > Kitasatosporales > Streptomycetaceae > Streptomyces > Streptomyces silvisoli. The sequence continues at coordinate 181,511 of NZ_JARJBC010000006.1, forward strand.
CGCTCGTCCGACCGCGCCCCCGCCCCGTCGGCGGACGCCGACGGCCCTGCCGCCTGACGCACCGCCCGCCGGGCCGGCGGGCTGCGGTGGGTCCGGCACCTGTGGACCTGGCCGGTCGTGGTGGCTCGCCGAACCCGCCGCAGGCAGAGTGCTCCCCCGGGCACGCCCCTCATGGCGGCGCCGGTGGCGGCTCCTCCGGGGGCTCGGGGCGGCGCGCCCCGTACTGGCGCAGTAGCGCGCGCACGCGGTCCTTCGTCTCGTCCGTCGCGTCCAGCGCGTCAATGCACTGCCAGTAGACCCGCTCGTCCTCCGTCGTGCAGGCGAGCGTGGCCACGGCTGCGCCCGTCTCCGCCAGGAGGGCCAGCAGACGCCGCAGGACGGCCGCAGGATCCCGTACCCCGGTCAGCCGCGCCGCGCGTATCACGGGCGAGCGGGCGCCCTGGGACTGTGCCGTGTCCCGGGCCCGGCCGCCCGCAAGGCACAGCGCGCGGGCCGCGTCCCGTAACGCGGGGTCACCGCGCGCCGCGAGACAGGCGCCGACGGCCTGGGCCAGCGCCTGTGCCTGCCAGACCTCGGCGATCACCGCCGCCACGTCCGTGGCCTGCGCGAGTGCCTGTCGGTTCGCCACGATGAGTCGTGTAGCGTCCATCGCCCTGTCCCCCTTCACGATCCGGTTCGTTGACCGGCTGACACCCAGCGTGACGGCTGGCGATCAACCCGGAAAGAAGGGCGGTGAATTCGGTGGACAACCAATCCGATGTGGATAACTCACTCACCCGCACGAGTGAGTTACGGCTTGGGGAAACGTTCCTCGTTACGGTCGATCTTCGCCGACAACGCCGCCAGCGGATCGATTCCCAATGACTCGCAGAACTGCAGCAGATAGGCCAGCACGTCGGCGACCTCGTCCTCGACCCGGTGCGCGGTGTCCGGTTCGGCCATCACCCGCGCCGATTCCTCCGGCGTCAGCCACTGGAAGATCTCCAGCAGCTCCGCCGCCTCCACGCTCAGCGCCGCCGCGAGGTTCTTGGGCGTGTGGTAGGGCTCCCAGCGGCGCGCCGCCGCGAACTCGACCAACCTGCGCCGCAGTCCATGCAGTTCTTCACTCACCCCGCCAGGTCTACCGCATGAGCGCCGCGCACCCTGCGCCCGGCCCCGCATCGCACGGCGCTACTCCCGATCACGGCGCGTCGTCACGGCGGACGCGCCCCGCTCCGCCTCCCCGCGCTGCTGCGGCACCCGCGCCCCGCCCTCGTCAGCAGACCGCAACCGGATCACCGACACCGACTCCGCGTCCTCGAACGGTTCAGCGTCGTACACCGTCCCCAGGAGCCGCACATGCCCCCGGCGGGCGGCGCGGGCCGCCAGGGCGAGGAGTTCGGCGGTCTGGCGGCGGTCCAAACCGCTGTCCAGACCGTCCGCCAGCACCGTCATGGCACGCAACGCGGGCGGCACCTCGGCGCTTTGGTCCATCTCCAGCACGCCTGGCCCGGTGAGCAGCACCAACGCCATTGCCAGGAAGCGCAGTTCGCTGTCTCCCAGCCGGTCCAGCGGAGTCGCGCCCAGCGGTCCGCGGTCCACGGCGGCCAGCACGCTGTCGCGTCCCTCTGGATGAGCCACCAGGCCGTCCACCGGTCCGGCGCAGGCCACCCGGGCGGCGCCGACCAGGGCGGCGTGCCGGGTACGGCACTCGTCCTGGGTGCGGTACAGCACGGCGGACAGGTTGTCGCACCCACCGCGCAGCAGCCCGTCGCCGAGCCGGGCGGGCTCGCGCATCCGCCATGGCTGCGGATCGACGGGGAAGACCGCGCGCAGCGCGATGACCACCTGCTCCGCGGCGGCCAGCACCAGCCTCTGCCCGTCCGTCGTACCCGCCACACGCAGCGGCAGCAGGGCCGTGGCCAGCCGGTCGGCGGGCAGCGGCGCGCGGGTGACCCGGGTCAGGCCCGCGGTGTGCCAGGCAGCCTGGACGGCGTGCCGGGCCGGATCCCTCAGCGCCGTGGCCAGCAGGATCCGTCCCCCGCCCGTCAGTCGCTCGCCTACGACGCGGAGCTCCGGCTCGGTCTGCACCGCCACGTCGAGCCGTACCGTCCCCGCCGGGCCCTCCACCGTGCAGCCGATGCGGAAGCCGCGTCGTCGGGTGTCCGGTCGGGGGCCGCGCGGCGCGCAGGCGGGCGCGCCGCCGCGTACCACCCCGTCGAAGGCGCCGCCCAGTTCATCACCGCCGGCCAGCCGGGCCAGCACCGCCAGCGCCTCCAGCACGCTGGACTTGCCGCTGCCGCCGCCTCCGGCGATCAGCGTGAGCGGACCGAGCGCGAAGCGCGCACCACGGTGTGCCTTGAAGGCGGCCAGCCGCAGTTCGGTGATCGTGGGGCGGGTGTTGCTGGGATTCATGATCGGGAACGTAGGACATTCCCCCGCGCGCCGAACCGTTCCGCCCGGGGTGCAGTCCTCCGAACGGGCTACCGTGACGTCGTGACGAGATATGTGGCCCTGCTGCGCGGCATCAACCTCGGTTCGCGCAACCGGCTGCCGATGGGCACCCTGCGCGAACTGATCGGCGCCATGGGCGGGGAGAACGTCAAAACGCTGCTGCAGAGCGGCAACGCGGTTTTCGACCACGCCGAGGCGGATCCGGCGCTGCTCGCCGAGGAGTTGGAATCACGCATCGCCGCGGAGAGCGCACTGACGGTGCCGTGCACGATCCGCACCGGCGCGGATATCCAGCGGGTCGTCGAGCGCAATCCGTTCGCGCGGGAGCTGGCGGGCGAGGTCACCGGGGTACGCATCGACCCGGCCAGGCTTGTGGTGACATTTCTTTCCGGCCCGATCGACGCGTCAAGGCTCCCCGAACTGGATCCGGAACGGTACGCTCCGGACCAATTCCGGCAAGGGGAGCGTGAGTTGTACGTGCATTGCCCGAACGGCATCAGTGGCAGCCGTCTCGTCCGCGATCTCGCGACGGCCCGCCTCGGCGTGACCGGCACCTCCCGCAATTGGCACACGGTCACCAAAATCGCGGCGCTGACCAGCGGTTAGGTGCGCGCCAACTGCCACTGCCGGAAAACCGAGTTCGGCGATTTGGCCTCGCGCCGGTGACGGAGCACATCCTCGCCGCACGATTTCAAGATCCCCGTGTCACCCGGGTGCGACATCCGTGTCACACACGGGTACAACATTGCGTGTGGGGCGCCACGTCCCACCCGTTCCGTCCTCTTCCCCCCACCCTTGAGGAGGCGCCCCCACCATGTTGCAGGGCATCGACGTCAGTTCCTACCAACCCAGCGATTACTCCACCACCGGGCTTTCCTTCGTCTTCATCAAGATCACCGAAGGCCTCGGTTACGTCAATCCGAAGTGGGTCGCCCAACGCACCACCGCGCGCCACGCCGGGCTGGTCACCGGCTTCTACCACTACCCCCACATCGCCAACTCCCCGACGGCGGAGGCCGATCACTTCCTCGCCCAGATCAACCTGGTGGCGGGCGACATCGTGTGCCTCGACTGGGAATGGTATGGGCAAAACGTTTCGGACCAGCAGGCACGCGCATACAAGGACGCCTGGGTGGCACACGTCCGCGCCAGGGCGAAGGGCCATCGCGTGGTCGTCTACTGCAGCCGGACCGACTGGCTGACCGTGGACACCGATTCCAACTGCGGCGACGGCCTGTGGATCGCCGACTACACCAACGCCGGGCACCCGCGGGTCAAGCACCACTGGACCTTCCACCAGTACACCAGCACCCCGCTGGACAAGGACGTCGCCAACTTCCCCAGCATCGCCGCACTGCGTTCCTGGGCGGGGGCACCGCACCGTCTGACCACCGAGGCCGAGGCCCCGGCCTCCGAGACCTCGTCAGGCTGAGCCCTCGCGCACCGGCTCCAAAATCGCCACGCACTCCACGTGATGGGTCATCGGGAACAGGTCGAACGCCCTCAGTGACACCGGGTGGTAGCCCTCCGCGGCGAAGTAGGACAGGTCGCGGGCGAGGGCGGCGGGGTCGCAGGCCACGTAGGCGATGCGGCGGGGGGTCAGGGAGGCGAGGTGGCGGACGGTGGGCTTGCCCGCGCCGGCTCGGGGCGGGTCGAGGACGACGAGGTCGGCCTCGGTGATGCCGGTGCGCGGCAGGACGTGCTCGACCTTGCCGAGTTCGATCCGCACCCGGTCCAGGTCGGCGAGGTTGTGCCGGGCATCCTCCACCGCGCGCTTGTCGGACTCGACGGCGAGCACCGCGCCGCGGTCGCCGAGCCGCTCGCGCAGCGCGCCCGCGAACAGGCCGACGCCGCAGTACAGATCGAGTGCGGTCTCCCCCTTGCGCGGCTTCAGCCCGTCCAGCACCGCGCCGACCAGGATGTCCGCGGCCTGCGGGTGTACCTGCCAGAAGCCGCCGGAGCCGACCCGCCAGGTGCGGTCGATCGCCCGCTCGCGGACGAAGCCGCGGCCGTGCACCCGGTGCACGCCGCCCTGCTCGTCCACCCGCAGCACGGAGACCGGACGGTCGAGTTCCACGATGGGCAGCCGACCGCCGGGGGCCGGGGTGACGATGACCTGGCGGTCCGAGGAACCGGTCGCGGCGATGGCCTCGACAGCGGCGACCCCGGTCCAGTCACGGGACTCGACGCCGAGTTCACTGACGCCCGGGGCGGCGATCAGGCAGTGGTCGATCGGCTCGACCTCGTGCGAGCGGTGCCGACGCAGACCGGCCCGGCCCTCGGCGTCCACCGCGTACTGCACCCGGGTGCGCCACGCCGGGACCTGGCCCTTGGCCACCTTGTCACCGGGGGCGGGCTCGACGGTGCCGTCCCAGCCCGCCTCCTCGGGGGTGAGCCCCGCGAGCCGGGCGAGCTGCTCGGTGACGACGGCGACCTTCAGCCGACGCTGCGCGCCGGGCGCCACGTGCTGCCAGTCGCAGCCGCCGCAGCGGCCGGGCCCGGAGAACGGACAGGGCGCCGCCACCCGGTCGTCGGAGGCGTGCAGCACCTCGACGGCGTCGGCCCGTAGGAACCGGGAGTCCTCGCCGCCCTCGGTGACCTGGGCGATCACCCGCTCGCCGGGCAGCGCGTGCCGTACGAACAGCACCCGGCCCTCATGGCGGGCGATGCAGTGGCCGCCGTGCGCGACCGGGCCGACCTCGACCTCGTACCGCTCGCCCACCAGCGAGCCGCCGCCCGCGGTGTCCTGGTCCTTCGTACGGTTCGCACGGGTGCGGTTCTTCACGGTGCGGGGGCTCCTGAGCACGATCCAGTGCCTCCGTTGAGGCAACAGCCCCTCAGTCTACGTCCCGCTCCGCTCGCCACCGACCGGCCGCTCCGCCTCGCCGGACCGCCGGGGCGCGGAGACCTGGCCGCGGCGCACCGAACCGGGGGCGCTCCAGTCGCGCCGCCCACGGGAACGGTTCTTCGCCCGGACGCTGGAGTCGAGCTGCCACGGTACGGAGGTGACCATCACGCCCGGGGTGAACAGCAGCCGCCCCTTGAGCCGCAGCGCGCTCTGGTTGTGCAGCAGGTGCTCGTACCAGCGGCCGACGACGTACTCGGGGATGTAGACGCTGACCACCTCGCACGGGCTGTGGCGCCGTACGTCGCGCACATACTCCACGATCGGCCGGGTTATCTCGCGGTACGGCGAGTCGAGCACCCTCAGCGGTACGTCGAGGTCGCGGCGCTCCCACTCCCGCTGGAGCAGTTCGGTCTCGGCGGGGTCGACGTTGATGCTGAGCGCTTCGAGGGTGTCGGAGCGGAACAGCTTCGCGTACGACAGGGCGCGCAGCGTCGGCTTGTGCAGCTTGGAGACGAGGACGATGGAGTGCACCCGGGACGGCGCCGCCGTCTGGTCGTCCGGGTCCTCGGCCACCGACAGCTCCTCGCTCACGCTGTCGTAGTGCCGTCGGATGCCGGTCATCAGCAGGTAGAACACGGCCATGCCGACCACCGCGACCCAGGCGCCGTGGGTGAACTTGGTGAGCAGCACGATGACCAGGACCAGGGCGGTCAGGAAGGCGCCGAAGGTGTTGATCGCCCGGGAGCGGATCATCCGGCGGCGCTCGGCCGGGTCGGTCTCGGTGGCCAGATGCCGGTTCCAGTGCCGGACCATGCCGGTCTGGCTGAGGGTGAACGAGACGAAGACGCCGACGATGTACAGCTGGAGCAGCCTGGTGGAGTCGGCACCGTACAGGTACACCAGCAGCCCGGCGAACAGGGCCAGGGCCACGATGCCGTTGCTGAACGCCAGCCGGTCGCCGCGGGTGTGCAGCTGGCGCGGCAGGTAGCGGTCCTGGGCGAGGATCGAGCCGAGCACCGGGAAGCCGTTGTACGCGGTGTTGGCGGCGAGGAACAGTACCAGCGCGGTGACCGCGGACAGGAAGACGAACGGGATCGAGCCGTCGCCGAACACGGCCGCGGCGACCTGGGTGATCACGGGGTTCTGGACGAAGCCCGGGCCCACCGGGTGCCCGTCGCGCAGCAGGTCGGTGGCCGGGTACTCGGCCATCCGCACACGGGTGGTCAGCGCCAGCGTGATGATGCCGACGAACATGACCACCGCCAGACCGCCCATCAGCGCCAGCGTGGTCGCGGCGTTCCTGCTCTTGGGCTTGCGGAAGGCGGGTACACCGTTGCTGATCGCCTCGACGCCGGTGAGCGCGGCGCAGCCGGAGGAGAAGGCGCGCAGCAGCAGGAAGACCATGGCGAACCCGGCGATGCCCTGGGTCTCGGCGTGGATGGTGAGGTCGGCGGTGGGCGCCCTCATGTGCGCGTCGAGGACGAGGGCCCGCACCGCACCCCAGATGATCATGAGGCAGACGCCGCCGACGAACGCGTAGGTCGGGATGGCGAAGATGGTGCCGGACTCGCGGACCCCGCGCAGGTTCATCAGGGTCAGCACAGCGATCACCGCGAGCGCGCAGAGCACCTTGTGTTCTATGACGAACGGCACCGCGGAGCCCAGGTTCTCGATACCCGAGGAGATCGAGACGGCGACCGTCATCACGTAGTCGACGAGCAGCGCGCTGGCGACGGTGAGCCCGGCGCGCGGACCCAGGTTGGTGGTGGCCACCTCGTAGTCGCCGCCGCCACTGGGGTACGCGTGCACGTTCTGCCGGTAGGAGGCGACCACCGTGAACATCAGCACCACGATGGCGACCGTGATCCACGGGCTGAGGTGGTACGCCGAGACGCCCGCCATGGACAGGACGATCAGCACCTCACCGGGCGCGTAGGCCACGGAGGAGAGCGGGTCGGAGGCGAAGACCGGGAGGGCGATGCGCTTGGGGAGCAGTGTTTCGCCCAGTCGGTCGCTGCGCAGCGCCCGGCCGATCAGGATCCGTTTCGGCAGGTCGGTCAGATTGGACACCAGAGGATGTTAAGGGTTCGTCAAGATTGCTCGACAGTCGCCACCCCCGTGTGCCCGCGCGGAACGCTTGCGAGCCGTGCGTGGACTCCCCGCGACGACCGCGCGTGTGTAGCTTTGGCCCCGGTCTGAGACGCTGGGATGGTCTCCGACGAGATGAACACAGCCGGAAGGACAGGCGTGCACGTCGTAATCATGGGCTGCGGACGAGTGGGGTCCACACTCGCCCAGACCCTCGAACAGCAGGGTCATACGGTCGCCGTGGTCGACCAGGACCCGACGGCGTTCCGCCGTCTCGGGTCCGGTTTCGCCGGGCGCCGGGTGACCGGGGTCGGCTTCGACCAGGACACCCTGCGCGAGGCCGGGATCGAGGAGGCCGGGGCGTTCGCGGCGGTCAGCAGCGGCGACAACTCCAACATCATCGCCGCCCGGGTGGCGCGTGAGATGTTCGGCGTGGAGAACGTCGCGGCCCGCATCTACGACCCCCGCCGGGCCGAGGTCTACCAGCGGCTGGGCATTCCCACGGTGGCCACGGTGCGGTGGACCGCGGACCAGATGCTGCGCCGACTGCTGCCGTCGGGTGCGGAGCCGCTGTGGCGTGACCCCAGTGGCACGGTGCAGTTGGCGGAGGTGCCCACCTCCACCAAGTGGGTGGGGCAGCGCATCCGCAAGCTCCAGGAGGACACCGGGGTGCGGGTGGCGTTCCTCACCCGGCTGGGCGAGGCGGTGCTGCCGACAGCGTCCACGGTGTTGCAGGAAGGCGACCTGGTGCACGTGATGATGCGCACCGACGAGGTCGAGAAGGTCGAGGCGGCGTTCGCCGACGGGCCCGAGGAGAGTCGTTCATGAGGGTCGCGATCGCCGGAGCCGGTGCGGTGGGGCGTTCCATCGCCGGGGAGCTCCTGGAGAACGGGCACGAGGTGCTGCTCGTGGACAAGAACCCGTCGTCCATCTCGGTGGAGCGGGTGCCGCAGGCCGAGTGGCTGCTGGCCGACGCCTGCGAGATCACCTCGCTGGACGAGGCCGCGCTGCAGCGCTGCAACGTGGTCATCGCGGCGACCGGTGACGACAAGGTCAACCTGGTCGTCTCACTGCTGGCCAAGACCGAGTACGGGGTGCCGCGGGTGGTGGCCCGGGTCAACAACCCCAAGAACGAGTGGCTGTTCAACGAGGCGTGGGGCGTGGACGTCGCCGTCTCCACACCGCGGCTGATGTCCGCGCTGGTGGAGGAGGCGGTCAGCGTCGGCGACCTGGTACGGCTGCTGCGCTTCAGCCAGGGCGACGCCAACCTGGTGGAGCTGACGCTTCCGCCGGACGCGGCGCTGGTCGGCACCCGGGTCGGCGACGTGGCCTGGCCCACCGACACCTCGCTGGTGACGATCATCCGCGGCCACCGGGTACTCACGCCCGCCAAGGACGACGCGCTGGAGGCCGGTGACGAGCTGCTGTTCGTGGCCGCGCAGGACCGCGAGGAGCAGCTGGAGCAGTTGCTGTCGGTCTCCCGCACGGACACCGCGGGCTGATCCCCGACACTGCGACGGGGTCCGGAACCGACTCGGTTCCGGACCCCGTCGCGTTCGCGGGTCAGGCGGCGCTGCTCTCCCGCTTGGCGCGTTCGGCGGCCTCCTCGGCCTCCAGTTCGGCGATCACGTCGATCGGCGGCGGCGCCTTGGCCAGGAAGATCCAGGTCAGGTAGACCGCGAGCAGGAACGGTGGGATGCCGAGGGCGACCTTGACCCAGCCGAGCTGGGTGGCGTTGCCCCACCAGTACAGCGGGAAGAGGATCGCCGACTTGGCCAGCAGGATGAGGCCCCACGCCCAGGTGGCCTTGGTGTACGCCCGGAAGCGGCCTGGGTTGCGGGTCCGCCAGGACAGGTTCTCCCGCAGGATCGGGCCGAGCAGCACCCCGATCAGCGGGAAGCGGACCAGCGCCGAGACCACGTACGCCACCGCCAGGCCCAGCGTGTAGAGCATGCCCGGCAGGTAGAAGTTCTTGGCGTCGCCGGAGAGCATCGCGAAGAACGCGCCGAAGGCGACCCCGAACACCCCGCTCAGCGCGTGCTTGAGGGTCTGCTTGCGGACCAGCCGGGCGATGGCCAGCAGCAGGGTCAGCCCGAGCGCCGCCACAGCCGAGGCGGTGATGTCGTGCCGGATGGTGAAGACCGCCACGAAGACCAGGCCGGGGACGGTGGTGTCCACCATGCCCCAAACGCCGCCGAACGCCTCAAGCAGCGCGGCGTCGGCCGCCGCCTTGGACGCGGCGGCCTCGTCCGGCGAACGCCGGTCCTGGTCTGCCTGCTGGTCGGTCCGCTTGTTGGTGAACGCCACCGGCTACTCCTGTCCGACGGGACGCAGCTCGTACTTGGGGTTGAACAACACCAGCCGACCGCGGTTCTGGGCGATCCGGCCGGAGGCGATGATCCTGCGTCCCGGTTCTATCCCGGCGATGCTGCGGCGGCCCAGCCACACCACGTCGAGCGGGGCGGTGCCGTCGAACAGCTCCGCCTCCAGGGCGGGCACACCGGCCCGCGGCCGCAGCGTGACCGTGCGCAGCGTACCGGTCACGGTCACGATCTGGCGGTCCTGACAGTCCCTTATCCGGGTGCAGTCGGCCGTCGGTGTGTCCTTGCGCAGGTCCTCGGCGTGCTCGTCCTCCTGGGAGGCGGCGAGTCGACCGAAGATCCGGCGCAGGCGTCCGGTCGGCCGGTCCGGACGAGTGGCTCCACTCATACAGGAAGGGTACCGGTCGCCCCCTGGATACCGGCCACGGCTCGAAGCGGCGGCCCGGTCCGTCCGGGGGACGGCCCGCACCCCCGTACGCCGGCGGCTCAGGGCTCGAAGCGGTAGCCCATGCCCGGCTCGGTGATGAAGTGCTTGGGGTGTGCCGGGTCGGCCTCCAGCTTGCGGCGCAGCTGCGCCATGTAGACCCGCAGGTAGTTGGTCTCGGTCCCGTACGCCGGTCCCCACACCTCCTGGAGCAGCTGCTTCTGGCTGACCAGCCGCCCGGTGCTGCGCACCAGGACCTCCAGCAGGTGCCACTCGGTCGGGGTGAGGCGTACGTCGACGCCGTCCCGGTTCACCTTCTTGGCGGCCAGGTCGACGGTGAACGAGTCGGTCTCGACCAGCACCGCCTCGTCCCCGTCGCCGGTGGGCTGGGAGCGGCGGACCGCGGCGCGCAGCCGGGCCAGCAGCTCGTCCATGCCGAACGGCTTGGTGACGTAGTCGTCGGCCCCGGCGTCCAGCGCCTCGACCTTCTCGTCGGAGGCCTGCCGTGCGGACAGGACGATGATCGGCACCCGGGTCCAGCCGCGCAGACCCTTGATGACCTCGGCGCCGTCCATGTCGGGCAGGCCGAGGTCGAGCACGATCACGTCGGGATGGCGGGCTGCCGCGAGTTGGAGCGCGGTAGCGCCGTCGGGTGCGGCGTCCACTTCGTACTTGCGGGCCCGCAGGTTGATCACGAGTGCGCGGACGATCTGCGGCTCGTCGTCAACCACGAGCACCCTGACGGGGGGCCGGGTCGCCCCGCCGGAGGGCTGCGGCATGGAACCTGCCTTTCGGGTCATGAGGTGGCCAGTCACGGGGTGGCCTGCGCCGGAAGCTTGGAGGCGGTCGGCAGCGCGGTGGCCGCCGCCTGGAGGGTGAGGACCATGGTCAGGCCGCCACCCGGAGTGTCGTCGGCGACGAGCGTGCCGCCCATCGCCTCGGCGAAACCGCGGGCCACCGCGAGGCCGAGGCCCACTCCGGCGCCGCGCGGAGCGTCACCGTACCGCTGGAAGGGTTCGAATATCCGGTCCTTGGCGTGTTCCGGAACGCCGGGGCCCCGGTCCGCGACACGCAGTTCGACCCGGCCGCCGAGGGCGCTGGCGGCGACCAGGACGCGCTCGTCGGGCGGGCTGTACTTGACCGCGTTCTCCACCACGTTGGCGACCACCCGCTCCAGCAGGCCGGGGTCGGCGAAGATCATCGGAAGCGTTTCGGGGATGTCCAGGGTGACCGAGTCCGGCGGTACGCCGCCGAGCGCCATCGGGACGACCTCGTCGAGGTCGACCTCCTGCATCAGCGGGGTGACGGTGCCGGTCTGCAGCCGGGACATGTCCAGCAGGTTGCCGACCAGGTGGTCGAGCTTGTCCGCGCCTTCCTCGATGCCTTCGAGCAGTTCAGCCTCGTCCTCCGGCGACCATGCCACGTCGTCGGAGCGCAGTGAGGAGACGGCGGCCTTGATGGCGGCCAGCGGGGTGCGCAGGTCGTGTGAGACGGCGGCGAGCAGCGCGGTCCTTATCCGGTTGCCCTCGGCGAGTTCCCTGGCCTGCTCGGCCTCGCCCAGCAGTCGCTGGCGGTCCAGGATGCCCGCGGCCTGCGCGGCGAACGCGGAGAGCAGCCGGCGGTCCTCGGCGGGCAGCACGCGCCCGCTGAGCGCCAGCGACATGTGGTCGCCGACCGGCACCTCCACGTCGGCGTCGTCGGGCCGGACGCACGGGGACGGGCCGACGCTGCCCGCGCAGGTCCACGGGCCGTAGTCGTCGGCCCGCTCCAGCAGCGCGACCGACTCCATCGCGAAGGTCTCCCTGACCCGGTCCAGCAGCGCGTCCAGCGAGCTCTCGCCGCGCAGCACGCTGCCCGCGAGCAGCGAGAGTATCTCCGCCTCCGCGCGCAGCCGGGCCGCCTGGTGGGTGCGGCGGGCCGCCAGGTCGACCACCGAGGCGACCGATATCGCCACCGCGACGAAGACCACTTCGGCGACGATGTTGTGCGGATCGTTGATCGTCAGGGTGTGGACCGGAGGCGTGAAGAAGTAGTTCAGCAGCAGGGATCCGGCCGCCGCCGAGGCCAGTGCCGGGAGCATGCCGCCGATCAGCGCCGCCGCCACGGTCAGCGACAGGTACAGCAGCATGTCGTTGGCGAGCCCGAGCCCGGGGTTGAACTGGTCGAGCAGCACCGTCAGCAGTACCGCGCCGCCGCAGCCGACCAGCCAGCCCAGCGCCTTGCGGCCGTTGCCCAGCCGGGCGCCACGCGCCATCGGCAGGCCGCGGCCCTTGGCGGCCTCCTCGTGGGTGACGATGTGCACGTCGAGGTCGGGGCCGGACTCACGGGCCACGGTGGCGCCGACGCCGGGCCCGAAGATGTACTGCCAGGCCTTTCGGCGGCTGGAGCCGAGCACGATCTGGGTGGCGTTGACGCCCCGGGCGAAGTCGAGCAGCGCGGTGGGGATGTCATCGCCCACCACATGGTGAAACGATCCGCCGAGATCTTCCACGAGGGTGCGCTGTACCGCCAGCTCCTTGGGTGAGCCGGAGGCCAGGCCGTCGCTACGGGCGACGTAGACGGCCAATATCTCGCTGCCGGAGCCCTTGGCGGCCATCCGGACGGCCCGGCGTATGAGGGTGCGCCCCTCGGGGCCGCCGGTCAGGCCGACGACGATGCGCTCACGGGCCTGCCAGGTGCTGGAGATGCGGTGCTCGGCGCGGTACTGCTGGAGGTACTCGTCCACCCGGTCGGCGACCCACAGCAGCGCCAGTTCGCGCAGCGCGGTGAGGTTGCCGGGCCGGAAGTAGTTCGACAGGGCGGCGTCGACCTTGTCCGGCTTGTAGATGTTGCCGTGCGCCATGCGGCGGCGCAGCGCCTGTGGCGACATGTCGACCAACTCGATCTGGTCGGCCCTGCGCACCACCTCGTCGGGCAGGGTCTCCTGCTGGCGCACCCCGGTGATGGACTCGACGACGTCGCCGAGTGATTCCAGGTGCTGGATGTTGACGCTGGAGACGACATCGATGCCCGCCTCCAGCAACTCCTCGATGTCCTGCCATCGCTTGGCGTTGCGGCTGCCCGGGATGTTGGTGTGCGCCATCTCGTCGACGAGGGCGACCTTGGGGCGGCGGGCCAGCACCGCGTCCACGTCCATCTCGGTGAACATGGCGCCGCGGTACTCGATCTCACGGCGCGGGACCAGCTCAAGGCCGTGCAGCATGACCTCGGTACGCGGGCGGTTGTGGTGCTCCACGAAGCCGACCACGATGTCCGTGCCCCGCTCCAGGCGCCGGTGCGCCTCCGAGAGCATGGCGTAGGTCTTGCCCACGCCGGGGGCCGCCCCGAGGTAGATGCGCAGTTTGCCGCGTGCCATGGCTCCATCTTCGTATGGGGTGAGCTGATCTGGCACACATGACCTTACGGCGGGGCTTCACGGCATAACGGACAGGTGGGGGCGCCCGGCGAGGTATTGACACGATTCTGACGACACCCTGTCGTCCGGCCGCCCCCTGCCGCTCAGACGCTGGTCAGCGGCTCCTCCACGCCCTGGTCACCAGCGGCGGCGCGGCCGAACCGCTCCTCCCGGCGCTGGGCCGAGTCCAGCAGGTACGGCACGCTGATCACCATCACGCCGGAGGTGAACAGCAGCCGGGCCTTGAGCCGCAGCGCGCTCTGGTTGTGCAGGATCTGCTCCCACCAACGGCCCAGCACGTACTCCGGGATCAGCACGGTGACCACGTCGCGCGGGCTCTCCCGGCGCAGTCCGCGCACGTACTCCAGCACCGGTCGGGATATCTCCCGGTAGGGGGAGTCCAGCACCTTCAGCGGTACGCCCATCTCGTGCGCCGCCCACTTGTCGTTCAGCTTCTCCGCCGCCGCCGGGTCGACGGCCACGGTGACCGCCTCCAGGGTGTCCGGGCGCATCGACTGGGCGTAGCCCACCGCCCGCAGCGTGGGCGCGTGGATGGTGGAGACCAGCACCACGGCGTGGTTCCGGGACGGCCGCTCGGGGCGGGCGTCGGGCGTCACCTTCAGTTCCTCGGCGACCCGCTGGTAGTGCCTGCGCACCGCCTTCATGGCCAGGAACAGGGCGGGCATGGCGATGCAGACGATCCAGGCGCCGTGCGCGAACTTGGTGATCAGCACGATCACCAGGACCAGCGCGGTGAGCGCGGCGCCCAGCGCGTTGATCGCCTGGGACCTGCGGATCCGCAGCCGGCCCGAGGCGTCGGTGGTGTCGGTGAGCTTGCGTCCCCAGTGCCGCACCATGCCCGCCTGGGACAGGGTGAAGGAGACGAAGACACCGATGATGTAGAGCTGGATGATCTCGCTGAGGTCGGCGTCGAAGGCCACGATCAGGCCCGCGGCGGCCAGCGCCAGCAGCACCACGCCGTTGGAGAAGACCAGCCGGTCACCGCGGTTGTGCAACTGCCGTGGCAGGTAGCGGTCCTGGGCCAGGATCGAGGCGAGCATCGGGAAGCCGTTGAACGCGGTGTTCGCGGCCAGGATCAGCACCGCGGCGGTGGCTGCCTGGACGAAGTAGAACAGCACGGTGACGTTACCGAAGGCGGCCCGGGCGATCTGGGCCAGCGCGGTGGGCGTCGAAGTGCCGGCGGGCAGGCCGAGTTGGGTCGGGTCGTCGGCGACGTGCACCTGGAAGACCATCGCCAGGATGGTGATGCCGACGAACATGGTGATCGCCAGCGCGCCCATGACGGCCAGCGTCATGGCGGCGTTGCGGCTCTTGGGCTTCTTGAACGCCGGGACGCCGTTGCTGATCGCCTCGACACCGGTCAGCGCGGTGCAGCCGGAGGCGAAGGCCCGAAGTCCCAGCAGCAGCAGGCCGATTCCGGCGTAGGTGCCGGTGGCGTGGATGGACAGGTGCGCGGACTCGGCGCGGATGGTGTGGCCCATGAGCATGCGGGCCGCGGCGAACGCGAACATCACGTAGATGCTGATCACGAACGCGTAGGTGGGTATCGCGAAGGCACGCCCCGACTCCCGCACACCGCGCAGGTTCATCACGGTGAGCAGGGCCACGAAGGCCAGCGAGAGCAGCACCGCGTGCTTGCTCAAGCCCGGGAAGGCGGAGGTGATGGCGGCGACACCGGCCACCACCGAGACCGCGACGGTCAGCACGTAGTCGACCATCAGCGCGCTGGCGGCGGTCAACGCCGCTGTCGGGCCGAGGTTCTCCGCGCTGACGACGTAGGCGCCGCCTCCGCCTGGGTACGCGTAGCAGGTCTGCCGGTACGAGGCGACGACCACGACCAGTAGCAGGACGATCGCGGCACCTACCCACCAGGCGAGGTGGAGCAGGGCGGCGCCGCCGAGCGCCAGCACCATCAGGATCTCCTCGGTGGCATACGCGACGGAGGAGAGCGGGTCGCTGCAGAAGACCGGAAGGGCCAGTCGCTTCGCCAGAAGCGTCTCTCCCATCTGCGTGGTACGCAGCGGGCGGCCCAGCAGGAACTGCTTGGGGAGCATTGTCACGGCCAGCGATCCTAAGCATGGATTCGGCCGCGTAGTCCCTCGAATGGGGGATGGGCGCGTTAGGGATGCGTAAAGTTTTGGCCGGTATGCGTATTCGTTGCGTCAAACCTCTTGTGAGCGAAGTCTCATCGGCGTAGTCAGTGCGACACGACGAAGGCCCCGGATCCACCGTGGTGTGGACGGATCCGGGGCCTTGTCCTGGCCTGACCGGTCAGCGCTGACCGGCCTTCTTGCCGTGGTTGGCGCCCTTCTTCTTACGGGCCTTCTTCTTGCGGGCTCGCTTGGACATGAGCGGTGCGTCCCCCTTCAGGCGTGCGAGCCGACCAGCTGGTCGGCGAGCTTGTTCAGGCGCTTGACGGTGCGCTCCTCGGTGGCCGCCGGAGCGGGCTCGGTGCGCTCGGCGCGGTCGTAGTAGGCGCCGTTGACGATCTCGGTGCCGGGGTCGCACAGCCGCACCACGTGCGCCGCGCCCTCGGCCGCGGGGGCTCCCTCGTGCCCGTACAGCGGCAGCAGCGCGGTCTCGCAGTTGCCCGGGTGCACGCTGACCGCCTGGACCGCAGAGTCGGCGGCGAAGACGGTGAGCGCCAGCTGCGACTGCGCGTAGGCGGCGAGCCGGGAGTAGCGGCGGGCCCGGTTGGGGTCACTCCAGGCGATCGACGCGGTGCGGTGCAGCGACGACGAGACGTTGACCACCCGGCCGCTCGGCGACGCGTTGAGCGGACCCTCGAGCTGCCGGGTGAGCAGGTACGCGGCGAGGAAGTTGACCTGGAAGGCGATCTCGTTGCCGTCGTCGGTGATGGTGTGCCGCTCGGGAGCGGCCACCGCCGCGTTGTTCACCAGTACGTCGAGCCGCGGGTGGCTGTCACGGATCCTGCGGGCCATCGCCTCCACCTCCTCGAGGCGGGTGAAGTCGGCGACGGCCGGGCAGAGCCGGGACGGGTCGGCGCCCGCCGCGACCAGCCGCTCGACGGCCTCGCTGGCGGACTCGGCGGTGGGGGCGTGCACGATGACGGTGCAGCCCTGTGCTGCGAGCAGCCGCGCGGTCTCCCAGCCGATCCCGGAGGTCGCTCCGGTGACCAGGGCCGTACGGCCGGTGGACGGCGTGCTTGCGGTTTGGGACATGGTCCGATCCATGGGCAGGGCACACCGCCGCGGCGCGCGGATCCGCGCGCCGCGGGGCATGCGTACGGGAGAGCACCGCCGCGGTACGGGCGGCGGTCACAAAAGGGGAGGACGACGCCTCAGTGCGTCTCGACGGCGCGTCAGTGCGTCACGGGGAAGCGGAGCGCGACCGACGCAGGCCCGGTACTCGGGGGTCGGTCATCATGGCGCGTTCCGCTGTTCACAGCGTCCATCCAACCGTTGCGCGCGGTCTCGCACAAGAAGCGCCACATGTCCCATACGCGCTGATGACGGGCCACTGACGCCCCGTTGACGCACCCGTCTTCGCCAAACGCCCGTTCGGCACGCGAAAAAGGCGAACCACCCGGCGGCCGAAGGGAGTTCGGCGCACCGGGTGGTCCGGGTGGGCGGGTGGTCAGCCCGCGAGCTGCTGGAGGGCGATGTTCAGCTCCAGCACGTTGACCGTCGGGTTTCCGAGGAAGCCGAGCTGGCGTCCGTCGGTGTGGTCGGCGACCAGCTGGGCCACCTTCGCCGGGTCCAGGTGGCGGGCCTTGGCGACCCGGTCGACCTGGATCTTGGCGTACTCCGGCGAGATGTCCGGGTCAAGGCCCGAGCCGCTCGCGGTCACCGCGTCCACCGGTACGGCGGACGGCGAGACCCCGTTGAACTCGGCGACCTGCTTGCGCCGGTCGTTGACCGTCTGGACCAGCTGCGGGTTGGTCGGGCCGAGGTTGGACGCACCGGAGGCGGTGGTGTCGTAGCCGTCGGTACCGGCCGCCGAGGGCCGCGGCTGGAACCACTTGGGGTCCGGCTGCGCGGTCTCCTTGGGGTCGTTGGGGTTCTTCTTCGGCAGGTTGAAGTTCTGGCCCAGCAGGCTGGAGCCGACCACCTTGCCGTCGACCTTCACCTGGGAGCCGTTGGCCTTGTTGTTGAACGCGGCCTGGCCGACGCCCCACACGGCGAGCGGGTAGATCACACCGGTCACCACGGTCAGTACGAGCAGCGCGCGCAGCGCGGCCCACGCCAGCCGGGCACTGTTACGGAAGGAGTTGTTCATGGCGGGTCACCCGATCCCGGGGATCAGAGTAATGAGCATGTCGATGATCTTGATGCCGATGAACGGGGCGATCAGGCCGCCGACACCGTAGATGGCGAGGTTGCGCCGCAGCATCTTGTCGGCGCTCATCGGCCGGTACCGGACACCGCGCAGGGCGAGCGGCACCAGGGCGACGATGATCAGCGCGTTGAAGATGATCGCCGACAGGATCGCCGACTGCGGGCTGTGCAGCGCCATGACGTTGAGCTTGTTCAGGCCCGGGTACGCGACCGCGAACATGGCCGGGATGATGGCGAAGTACTTCGCCACGTCGTTGGCGATGGAGAAGGTCGTCAACGCGCCCCGGGTGATGAGGAGTTGCTTGCCGATCTCGACGATCTCGATCAGCTTGGTGGGGTTGGAGTCCAGGTCCACCATGTTCCCGGCCTCCTTGGCGGCCGAGGTACCGGTGTTCATGGCCACACCGACGTCCGCCTGGGCCAGCGCCGGAGCGTCGTTGGTGCCGTCACCGGTCATCGCGACCAGCTTGCCGCCCGCCTGCTCCCGCTTGATCAGCGCCATCTTGTCCTCGGGAGTCGCCTCCGCGAGGAAGTCGTCGACCCCCGCCTCCTCGGCGATCGCGGCGGCGGTCAGCGGGTTGTCGCCGGTGATCATGACGGTCTTGATGCCCATCCGGCGCAGTTCGTCGAACCGCTCGCGCATGCCGTGCTTGACGACGTCCTTGAGGTGGATGACGCCCAGCACCCGGGCTCCGTCGGTGTCCTCGACGGCGACCAGCAGCGGAGTACCACCGGCCTGGGAGATGGTGTCGGTGAGCGACTGGGCGTCCTCGGCGACCGTGCCGCCGCGCTCCTGGACCCAGGCGATCACCGAACCGGTCGCGCCCTTGCGGACCTTGCGGCCGTCCACGTCCACACCCGACATCCGGGTCTGGGCGGTGAACGGAATCCACTCGGCGTCCACCAGCTCGCCCTCGTGGCGCTCGCGCAGGCCGAACTTCTCCTTGGCGAGCACCACGATCGAGCGGCCCTCGGGCGTCTCGTCGGCGAGCGACGAGAGCTGGGCGGCGTCCGCCACCTCGGCGGCGGTGGTGCCGCGCACGGGTACGAACTCGGAGGCCTGACGGTTGCCGTAGGTGATGGTGCCGGTCTTGTCCAGCAGCAGCGTGGAGACGTCACCGGCGGCCTCGACCGCCCTACCGGACATCGCCAGCACGTTTCGCTGCACCAGCCGGTCCATACCCGCGATGCCGATCGCGGACAGCAGCGCGCCGATGGTGGTCGGGATCAGGCAGACCAGCAGCGCGACCAGCACGATCATCGACTGCTCGGCCTTCGCGTAGATCGCGAACGGCTGGAGGGTGACGACCGCCAGCAGGAAGACGATGGTCAGCGAGGCCAGCAGGATGTTGAGCGCGATCTCGTTCGGCGTCTTCTGCCGCGCCGCGCCCTCGACCAGGCTGATCATGCGGTCGATGAAGGTCTCGCCCGGCTTCGTCGTGATCTTGATGACGATCCGGTCGGACAGCACCTTGGTGCCGCCGGTGACCGCGCAGCGGTCGCCACCCGACTCGCGGATGACCGGGGCCGACTCACCGGTGATCGCCGACTCGTCGACGCTCGCCACACCCTCGACCACGTCACCGTCGCCGGGGATGATGTCGCCCGCCTCGCAGACCACCAGGTCGCCGACGCGCAGTTCGGTGCCGGGGACGCTCTCCTCGGCATCGCCGTCAAGACGGCGCGCGACGGTGTCGGTCTTGGCCTTGCGCAGGGTGTCGGCCTGCGCCTTGCCGCGGCCCTCGGCGACCGCCTCCGCCAGGTTGGCGAAGATCACCGTCAGCCACAGCCAGGCGGCGATCGCCCAGCCGAACCAGTCGCCGGGGTGGACGATGGACAGGACCGTGGTGAGCACGGAGCCGATCTCGACCACGAACATGACGGGCGACTTGACCATCACCCTCGGGTCGAGCTTGCGCATCGCGTCCGGCAGCGACTTCAGCAGCGCCTTCGGCTCGAACGCACCGGCCCCTACCCGGCCCCCCTCGGGCTGGGCGTTCGCAGGGACTTCCGCTTCCGGAGCCCGTACGGGAGTTTCAGTGGACATGGGTTCCTCGACAGAAGTCTTTATGTCGCCGGTGGTCATGACAGCCCCTCAGCGATCGGGCCCAGCGCCAGCGCGGGGAAGTACGTCAGACCGGTGACGATCAGCACGGTGCCCACCAACAGCCCGGCGAACAGCGGCTTTTCGGTGCGCAGGGTGCCCGCGGTCTCCGGGACCGGCCGCTGCTCGGCGAGCGAGCCGGCCAGCGCCAGCACGAACACCATCGGCAGGAAGCGACCCAGCAGGACCGCGAGACCGGTCGTGGTGTTGAACCAGTCGGTGTTGGCGTTCAGACCCGCGAAGGCCGAACCGTTGTTGTTGGCCGCGGAGGTGTACGCGTAGAGCACCTCGGAGAAGCCGTGCGGGCCGGGGTTGGCCGCCGAGTGGATCGGGGTCGGCAGGGCCATCGCCAGCGCGGTGAAGATCAGCGCCACCGCGGGGGTGATCAGGATGTAGCACGCGGCGAACTTGATCTCGCGGCCGCCGATCTTCTTGCCCAGGTACTCGGGGGTGCGCCCGACCATCAGACCGGCGATGAACACCGCGATGATCGCCATGATCAGCATGCCGTAGAGGCCGGAACCGGTACCGCCGGGCGCGAGTTCGCCGAGCATCATGGCGAGCAGGTCGAGGCCGCCGCCGAAGGCGGTGAACGACGAGTGGAAGGAGTCCACCGCGCCGGTCGAGGTGAGCGTCGTGCTGACCGAGAAGAGCGCGGACGCTCCGACGCCGAACCGCTGCTCCTTGCCCTCCATCGCGCCGTGCGCGGCCTGGAGCGCGGCGCCCGGGTGGGCGAACTCGGTCCAGCTCATCAGGACGACGAAGCCAAGCCAGATGATGAACATCGCGGCGAGGATCGCGTAGCCCTGCTTCACGTTGCCGACCAGCTTGCCGAAGGTGCGGGTGAGCGCGAACGGGATGACGAGGATCAGGAAGATCTCGAAGAGGTTGGTGAAGGCGTTCGGGTTCTCGAACGGGTGGGCCGAGTTGGCGTTGAAGAAGCCACCGCCGTTGGTGCCCAGTTCCTTGATCGCCTCCTGCGAGGCGACCCCGCCGACCGGCATGCCCTGCGAACCACCGGTCAGGGTGGTCAGGTTGTGCCAGGTGCCGAAGTCCTGGATGGCGCCGCAGGCGACCAGCACGACCGCGGCGACGAAGGAGAGCGGCAGCAGGATGCGGACGGTGGTGCGCACCAGGTCCGACCAGAAGTTGCCGAGCTCACCGGTGCGCGACCGGGCGAAGCCGCGGACCAGCGCGATGGCCACCGCGATGCCGACGGCGGCGGAGACGAAGTTCTGCACCGCCAGGCCACCGGTCTGCACGACGTGACCCATCGTGGTCTCGCCGGAGTACGACTGCCAGTTGGTGTTGGTGACGAAGGAGGCGGCGGTGTTGAACGCCTGCTGCGGTGTGACGGCGGCGAAGCCGAGCGAGCCGGGCAGGTGGTTCTGGATCCGCTGCAGCAGGTAGAGGAACAGGACGCTGA
Source organism: Streptomyces silvisoli (assembly GCF_029269905.1). Lineage (NCBI taxonomy): Bacteria > Bacillati > Actinomycetota > Actinomycetes > Kitasatosporales > Streptomycetaceae > Streptomyces > Streptomyces silvisoli. The sequence goes on from NZ_JARJBC010000006.1 coordinate 202,868, forward strand.
TCAGCGAGAAGGCGAGGACGCCGCGCAGATAGGCGGGCCAGCGCATCTCGGTGTCGGGGTTGGCGCCAATGGAGCGGTAGATCAAGCGCTCCACGCGCAGGTGCTTCTTCGAGCTGTAGACCCCGGCCATGTAGTCGCCGAGGGGCACATACACCAGGGCGAGCGCCACGACCAGCGCGGAGACCTGGAGCACGTCTGCGAGTATCGGGCTCATGTGGGCGCTCAGAACCTCTCCGGGTAGATGAGGGCGAGGACCAGGTAACCCAGCAGGGCGACGGCCACGACGAGGCCGGTGATGTTCTCGGCGCTCACAGCTTCGCAACCCCCTTGGCGACCAGAGCCACCAGCGCGAAGACCGCGAGAGTGGTGAGGACGAAGGCCAAGTCGGCCATCGCGTGCTCCTATTTCGGGATCGGATTTCGGACAACGTCGAGTGAAACCGCCGATCCCCCGAACGCGAGCCGCGTTGACGCCTCCCTTACGCCCTTTGTCGCGCCCTTGACGCCTTCCATACGCACAAGAAAAACCGGTGGCCCGGACCTGTTTTCACAGGTCCGGGCCACCGGTTTCCTACGTATTGAAGGCGTTATCCCATCGCGTCCAAAACGCGATCCGCCGCGCGTGGGCAGGCACCGCGGCGCGGGCGGTCGACCGCTGTCAGCGGACCTCGGTGATCTCCGGTCCGCGGCGCATCGGGTCGATGCCGTCGGAGAACTTGCCCGGCGCGCCCTGGTCCTGGAGACCCTCCGGCATCATCTGGGCGTCGTCGGGGAGTTTGAGGACGACGGGGTCGCGCGGAGCCATCGGCGAGTCGCCGCGGTTGACCACGGTGTCCCGGAAGATCTGCTCCAGCACACCGGCGGCCTGCGGATGCACCGCGCCCTGACCGGAGATCACTCCGCGCAGGAACCAGCGCGGCCCGTCGCAGCCGACGAAGCGCACCAGCTGCACACCGTTGGTGCCGTCCGGCAACTGCACCGGGACCTGCGCGCGCAGCTCCCAGCCGAGCGGGCCCTCGACCTCGTCGATGACACCGCCCTGCTGGGTGATCCCGGAAGCGATCTCATCGCGTACCTCGCCCCAGATCCCCTCGGACTTGGGCGCGGCGAACGCCTGTAGCTGGATGGCGCTGTCCTGGAGCACGACGGTCGCCGCGACGATCGCGTCGCCCGCCACCTCCACCCGCAGCTCCATGCCGTCCACCCCGGGCACGAACAGCCCGCCGAGGTCGACCCGGCCCTGGCCGGGGTTGCTGACCTCACTGATGTCCCACGGTCCGTCCGGACGCGGGGCTGGCGGCAGGTTGAAGCGCCGGGACTCCTCCGGCTCCTCTGACGCGTCGGCGTCCTGTGTCGTCTCGTCCGGGCCCGCCTCTTCGGCGAGCCCGTCGAGGGCGTCTTCGCGCTCCTTGCGGCGACGACGGAACACGGTCACTGTCCTTCCCGGTCTGCGGCGACCGAAGCGTAGCCCTTACCGATCGTAGAACCCGTCGTACGAGCCGCCGGGCCCGCCACCGCGGCATGCCCCCCAGTGGAGCCGAAGCCCCCCGCGGCCCTCGCAGAGCCGGGCAGCTCCGCGACCTCGTGGAAGCGGACCTTCTCGACCTGCTGGACGACCAGCTGGGCGATCCGGTCGAACCGCTCGAACCGTACGCTCTCGCGCGGGTCCAGGTTGACCACAATCACCTTGATCTCCCCACGGTACCCGGCATCCACCGTCCCGGGCGTATTCACCATGGAGACACCACACCGAGCGGCAAGCCCCGAACGCGGGTGGACGAACGCGGCGTACCCGTCGGGCAGCGCGATGGCGATGCCGGTCGGCAGCACCATGCGCTCGCCGGGGGCGAGTTCGGCGGCCTCGGTGGTCACCAGGTCGACGCCCGCGTCGCCGGGGTGGCCGTAGGACGGGATGGGAACCTCGGGGTCGACGCGGCGGATCAGCACGTCCACCGGTTCGCGGGCGGCACTCACGGGTTCACCTCGAAGGCGCGGGCGACCTTGACCTGGTCGGGGTCGGCGAGGGCGGCCTTGATCTCCTGGGGGCGGCCGTTCTTGGTGAAGTGTTCGAGCTTCACCTCGACGAAGACGGCGTCGGCGCGCACCGCCACCGGCCCGTCCGGGCCGCCTATCCGGCCGACGGCGGAACCGTAGATCTTGCGCCCCGCGACGCCGGTGCAGCGCGCCTGGAGGTGGAGGGTGGCGCCGACCGGGACCGGACGCAGGAAGTCGGTCTCCAGCCGGCCGGTGACCGCGATGACCCGCAGCAGCCAGTTCAGCGAGCCCAGCGTCTCGTCCAGCGCCAGCGTCAGCACGCCGCCGTGGGCGAGGCCGGGGGCGCCCTGGTGGGCGGGGCGCACGGTGAACTCGGCGGTGACGGTGACGCCCTCGCCGGCCCGTGCCTGAAGGTGCAGCCCGTGCGGCTGGTCCTCGCCGCAGCCGAAGCACTGGTCGTAGTGCGCCCCCAGCAGCGTGCCCGGCTCGGGGGCCTCGGGGTGCCGGACCGGTGGGGTCGCCCCGGGCGGTGGCGTCAGCGCGGCGCCAACGCCGCTGTCGGATCCTGTAGCTGCACTCACGGCCCGAACCCTACCCTCCTACGGGTGCGGAATCCGTACGGTGCGCACAGGGGATCGAATCGCCCGGCACGTACCGGAAGCGGAGCCTTCCGGTACGTGGGGGCGTGGAGCGGTCGAACGCGTTCATAGTCACGCATGTCAAGCTGTTGCCATGCAGCCTTACGACGAACGCCTCACCGTGCCGCGCTCCTGGTGGTTCCTCGCCGTGGTGGGTGGAATCGGCTGTGCGCTGATAGCTCTGCCGTTCGGGACGCTGCCGCTGCTCGGTGTCTTCGTCGGGGCGACGGCGCTGTTCCTGGCCCTGGTGAGTTCCTACGGTTCGGCTCGGATCCGGGTGGTCGCCGGGTCGCTGGTGGCCGGGGAGGCGAAGATCCCGGTGGAGGCGCTGGGCGAGGCGCTGGCACTGGACGCCGAGGAGGCACGGGCATGGCGCACGTACAAGGCGGACATGCGGGCCTTCATGCTGCTGCGCAGCTATGTGCCGACCGCGTTGAAGGTCGAGGTCACCGATCCGCAGGACCCGACCCCGTACCTGTATCTGTCGACCCGCTCGCCGGAGCGGCTGGCCGCGGCACTGGAGGCGGTCAGGGCGCGCTAGGCGCGTCCAGGTCTCCCCAGGGCATCTGGCGCCGGCGCAGGTCGGCGCGGACCCGCTGGGCGAGCTTGCGGGTGTCGCGCCGGTTCAGTACGGCACCGACGGTCGCGCCGACCATCAAAGGCGTGAGCGTCGGCAGGTGGCGCGCGGTGCGCTTGACGAGCTGCTGGCGCAGCTCGCGCTTCATCTGGGCGCTGAGCGCGACGTCGACCGAGGACGGCTTGCTGACCTGGATGCCGCGCTGCTCGGTCCACGCGCCGAGGTAGGCGGCGGCGCGCTGCCGGACCGTACCGGTCGCGGGCACGCCGTAGACCTCGTGCAGCTCGGCGATGAGCTTGAACTCCACGGCCGCCACCGCGAGTGTCTCGGCGGCCAGCTCGGCGGTCATGGCGGGCGGCACCGGAAGCATCGCGGCGGCGCCGATGCCCGCACCGACGGTGGCGGTACCGGCGGTCGCCCCCGCGACCAGCCGGTCGGCGATCTCCTCCGGGCCGAGGCCGGGGAACTGCGCCCGCAGCGTGGCCAGGTCGCGGACCGGGATCCGTGGCGCGGCGTCGACCAGCCGCTCGGTGAGCACGGTGGCACCGGCCCGCGCGCCGCTGCCCACCCGACGCACGAGCGAGACTCCCCGCCGGACGCCCACCGCCGCCCGGTCGGGCCGCGCCGCGCGCCGCTGGTCAGCGGAGCCTCGCTCGCCGTCGTCTGCCGCCGGAGCGCCGACCTTGCCCTTCTTCCGGAACGGTACGGGGCCCGCCACGGCTACCCCGGCCGTCAGGCCGCGCAGTCGCGGCAGATCGGCTGGCCGTTCTTCTCCTCGGCCAGCTGGCTGCGGTGGTGCACCAGGAAGCAGCTCATGCAGGTGAACTCGTCCGCCTGGCGGGGCAGCACCCGCACCGAGAGCTCCTCGTTGGAGAGGTCAGCGCCGGGCAGTTCGAGTCCCTCGGCCTGCTCGAACTCGTCGATGTCCACGGTGGACGTCGACTTGTCGTTCCGCCGGGCCTTCAGTTCCTCGATGCTGTCTTCGTTGACGTCGTCATCGGTCTTGCGTGGCGTGTCGTAATCGGTTGCCATGGCGCTCTCCCCCTCTGGGTGTTTGCGGTATCTCCAGCGCACGTAACGCGCGAGGGGCCGGTCTTGTGCCCGACCCGAGGCGGAGATTTTGCCTCACATCAAGGCCTGTTACTCAATCGACACCCAACCGCACCCCCGAAGAGGTGATCGGGTGGGCTGCCTATCAGGACCGAACACGGTCCGAATGTCGCACTTCACTCACGCCGTCACGTGTACTTCCCGTGATCATGACCTGCGGAAACATGGATTTTTCGGCTTTTTGCGCAAGTGAACTGATCACTCAGAGTATGCATGGCCGAAATCGCATGTGCGATCGGTCACAGGGGGCCAAACGGTCGGACAGATCAGAAAATTCCGCGCGAAGCGAACGCGTCCCGGGCGCGCCGCACACTATCGCCCGATCGGGTTACCCCGCTGGTCACGTCGCAGGTCACAGCGGGATGGCGACCCGCATCACCAGGCCGCCTCCGTCCCGGGGCGTGGCGGTGATCGAGCCGCCGTGCGCCCGGGCCACCGACCGGACGATCGACAGGCCGAGCCCGACGCCCTTGTCGCTGTGAGTGCGCTCGGTACGCAGCCTGCGGAACGGCTCGAAGATGTTGTCCAGCTCGTACGCCGGGACCACCGGGCCGGTGTTGGCGACGGTCAGCACGGCCTGGCCGTCCTCGGTGGCCGTGTTGACCTCCACCCAGCCGTCCGGAGCGTTGTAGCGCACCGCGTTCTGCACCAGGTTGAGCGCGATCCGCTCCAGCAGCACCCCGCTGCCCCGCACCACCGCGGGCCGGAGGTTCTCGCCGCGCAGCTCCACGCCCTTGGCGACGGCCTCGGCGCGGGTCTGGTCGAGCGCCTGGGTGGCCACCTCGGCGAGATCGACCGGTTTGCGCTCCACCACCTCGTTGTCGCTGCGGGCGAGCAGCAAGAGCCCCTCGACCAGCTGCTCGCTGCGCAGATTGGTGGCCAGCAGCGTCTTGCCCAGCTGCTGCAGGTCGGGCGAGGCGTTGGGGTCGGCGAGCTGCACCTCCAGCAGGGTGCGGTTGATCGCCAGCGGCGTGCGCAGCTCATGGGAGGCGTTGGAGACGAAGCGGCGTTGCGACTCGAAGGAGCGCCCCAGCCGGTCGAGCATGTCGTCGAAGGTGTCGGCCAGCTCCTTCAGCTCGTCGTCCGGGCCGTCCATCTCGATCCGCCGGGACAGGTCGGAGCCGGCCACCGCCCGGGCGGTGCGCATGATCCGGCCCAGCGGCGCCAGCACCCGTCCGGCCATCACATAGCCGAAGGCGAACGCGACCACCGTCAGGCCGAGCAGCGCCAGCAGCGAGCGGCGCAGCAGGTCGCTCAGCGCGTGCTCGCGCTGCGCCCGCATGCACTGGTCGAGGGCGTCGTTGAAGTTCGACGTGGTCAGGCTGGGATCGGACAGCCCGGGACAGGTGTTGCTGGTGATCTGCACCTTGCCGCTGTACAGCCGGAACGGCGCCTCGTCACCGGAGTGCATGGCCTGCGCGGCGAGCAGGTAGATGATCAGCAGCAGCAGTACACCGGCGATCAGGAACATGCCGCCGTACAGCACGGTCAGCCTTATCCGGATCGTCGGCCGCAGCCAGGGGCCGGTGGCCTCCGCGGGGCGCGGGTCCCACGTCGGCTTCGGCGGGGTCTTGGGCGGCGGTCCGGACACCGGGGACGAGGAGGGGGAGGACGAGACGGCCATGGCGGATCAGATCCGGTATCCCGAGCCGGGCACCGTCACGATGACGGCGGGCTCGCCGAGCTTGCGACGCAGCGTCATCACCGTCACGCGCACCACGTTGGTGAACGGGTCGGTGTTCTCGTCCCACGCCTTCTCCAGCAGCTGCTCGGCGGAGACCACCGACCCCTCGCTGCGCAGGAGCACCTCAAGCACCGCGAACTCCTTGGGCGCCAGATGCACCTCCTTGCCGTCCCGGAAGACCTCGCGGCGGTTCGGGTCCAGCTTGATCCCGGCCCGCTCCAGCACCGGGGGCAGCGGCACGCTGGTGCGCCGGCCCAGGGCACGCACCCGGGCGGTCAGCTCGCTGAACGCGAACGGCTTGGGCAGGTAGTCGTCGGCGCCCAGTTCCAGGCCCTCGACCCGGTCGCTGACGTCGCCCGCGGCGGTCAGCATGAGTACCCGGGTGGGCAGCCCGAGGCCGACCAGCTTGCGGCACACCTCGTCGCCGTGCACCACGGGAAGGTCGCGGTCGAGGACCACCACGTCGTAGTCGTTGACCCCGATGCGCTCCAGGGCGGCAGCGCCGTCGTAGACGACATCGACGGCCATGGCCTCCCGGCGCAGGCCGGTGGCCACGGCATCGGCGAGCAGCTGCTCGTCCTCGACGACGAGTACGCGCACGAGGCAGGTTCCTTCCACGAAAACAGACTGGGTGTCCCTACATCCTGCCTTGGATGCCCATAAAACACCGGTAAGCGGCCGTGCGGGAGTACGGGAGTACGTCCGGCGGAGGGCGGCGGCGAGGCCGTCGGCAAACTTCTCCGGCATAAGGAGGTTTCCGTTCCGCCGGGGCAGGGGAAGACGACTGCAACCCCGCGGTCACGACCCACACCTCGCGCGTATCCGTGCGCGTTCACAGTGATCGCCCAGAGCAGACACACCACCTTGTGCCACCGACGACAACGAGGGGGCGCCTCATGGACGCATTCACCACCGGAATCATGCAACGCATACGGAATGCCGAGTCCGACCTGCACCGTGCCCTGGAGACCGGAGACGAGTTCCTGGCCGAGGTGGAGCAGGCCGAGCTTGACGACCTGCACCGCCTCGCCGCCGAGCACGGTGTCGTGGTCTCTCGCAAGGTCGCCTGATTCCGCCAGGTGAAGGCGCGGCTTCGCGCTCTTTTTTATTTCGGGACCGAATCACTGACGTGTACCGCGCCCCGGACGCCTCATCGAGGCGTCCGGGGCGCGGGCGCATCCGGGCCGTCGGCGCGGCTCAGTCGTGCCAGGCGCCCAGTTCGTCCAGCAGCCCCTGGAGCGGCTCGAACAGACCGGCGGGCGCGGCCACCGTCAGCTCGGTGGACGCCGGCTGGCCCGGCCTGCCCCCGGTGAGCGCTCCGGCCTCCCGGGCGAACAGCTCACCCGCCGCGTAGTCCCAGGCGTTCAGCCCCCGCTCGTAGTAGCCGTCCAGCCGACCGCAGCCAAGGTCGCACAGGTCGATCGCCGCCGAGCCACCGCGGCGGATGTCCCGGACCCGGGGCAGCAGTGCGCGCACCACCTCGGCCTGGGCGGCCCGCCGCTCGGTGAGGTAGCCGAAACCGGTGCCGATCAGCGCCTGCTCGAACGCGGGGGCGGTACGGCAGCGCACCGCCGCACCGTTGACGTGCGCGCCGCCGCCCAGCACCGCGTGGTACGTCTCCCGGCGCATCGGCGCCGCCACCACGCCGACGACGGTCCGCCCGTCGCGCTGCGCCGCGATGCTCACCGCCCAGGAGGGCAGCCCGTAAAGGTAGTTGACGGTGCCGTCCAGCGGGTCGATGACCCACCGCACCCCGCTGCTGCCCTGGACACTGGCGCCCTCCTCCCCCAACAGGCCGTCGTCCGGGCGCCGTTCGGCGATCAGCCCGGTGATCAGCTTCTCCGCGGCGATGTCCATCTCGGTCACCACGTCGATCGGACTGGTCTTGGTGGCGGCCACCGCCAGGTCACCGGGCCTGCCGTCGCGCAGCAGCGCACCGGCGCGCTCCGCGGCGTCCAGCGCGATCTCCAGGAGTTCACGGTCCAGGTCTTCCACAGTGGTCCTCTCGTACGGCATCGGGCTCGGCGGTCTCAGTCGAGGCCCGCGGCGGCCGGGCGCGGGCCGCGGGCCGGGCAGCAGCCGATCGGGCAGACGTCATGGCTCGGCCCCAACTCGCCCAGCGCGCAGCGCTGGACGCTCTCGCCGCGCTCCACGGCGGACCGCTCCAGCACCAGTTCGCGCACGGCGGCGGCGAACCGCGGGTCGGCGCCCACGGTCGCCGCACGGGCGACCGGCAACCCCAGTTCGGCGGCCTTGGCGGCGGCCTCGGTGTCGAGGTCGTACTTGACCTCCATGTGGTCGGAGACGAACCCGATCGGAACCATCACCACCGCGGGCGCCCCGGCGGCGTGTTCGGCCTCCAGGTGGTCGCAGACGTCCGGCTCCAGCCACGGGATGTGCGGGGCGCCGCTGCGCGACTGGTAGACGAGCCGCCAGGGCCGCTCGACGCCGGTCGCCTCGCGTACCGCGTCGGCGATCACCCTCGCGGTGTCCAGGTGCTCGGCGACGTAGGCGCCGCCGTCGCCGTGTGCCTCGACGGGGCCGGAGGTGTCGGCGGCGGCGGTCGGGATCGAGTGGGTGGTGAACGCCAGGTGCGCGCCGGACCGTACGTCCTCGGGCAGTTCGGCGAGAGCGCGGAGCACCGCGTCGATCATCGGCCGTACGAAACCGGGGTGGTTGAAGTAGTGCCGCAGCTTGTCCACCCGCGGCAGCTCGCGGCCCTCGGCGGCCAGTGTGGCGAGCGCGTCGGCGAGGTTCTCGCGGTACTGGCGGCAGCCGGAGTACGAGGCGTAGGCACTGGTGGCCAGCACCAGGACGCGGCGGTGTCCGTCGTCCACCATGGTGCGCAGAGTGTCGGTCAGATAGGGCGCCCAGTTGCGGTTGCCCCAGTAGACCGGAAGGTCCAGGCCGTGCTCGGCGAAGTCCTTGCGCAGCGCCTGCAGCAGTTCGCGGTTCTGCGCGTTGATCGGGCTGACCCCGCCGAAGAGGTAGTAGTGCCGCCCGACCTCCTTCAGCCGCTCGCGCGGGATGCCGCGCCCGGCGGTGACGTTCTCCAGGAACGGCACCACGTCGTCGGGCCCCTCGGGGCCGCCGAAGGACAGCAGCAACAGGGCGTCGTAGGGAGTGGGGTCCAGCTGATCGGCCATGGCTCCGATCCTGCCATCCGCCACCGGCGGCCGAGACGCCAGGCGGGTGCCGATCGTGCCGGAAAACCCCTTGCGCCCCATCCATAAGCTGTATAAGCCATCTACCGCGTCTTGCCCCGTCCTTCCCTCAGCTGACTGAGCCGCCTGGAGCGCCCGTGCTCGCCCCCTACCGCGCGATATTCGCCGCCCCTGGCACCAAGGGGTTCTCGGCCGCCGGGTTCCTCGGCCGGATGCCGCTGTCCATGCTCGGCATCGGGATAGTGACGATGATCTCCCAGGTCAACGGGCGCTACGGGCTGGCGGGCGGGCTGTCGGCGACGCTCGCGCTGGCCGCCGCGGTCATCGGCCCGCAGATCTCCCGTCTGGTGGACCGCTACGGGCAGCGGACGGTGCTGCGGCCCGCCGCCACGGTGACCGTGGCCGCGGTGGCCGCACTGCTGGTGTGCGTACGGCTCGGGGCGCCGGACTGGGCGCTGTTCGTGTGCGTGACGGGGGCGGGCGCCACGCCGAGCCTGGGGTCGATGGTGCGGGCGCGCTGGGCGGCGATCCACCGCGACTCCTGCCGACTGCACGCCGCCTACTCGTTCGAGTCGGTGCTCGACGAGGTCTGCTTCATCTTCGGGCCGATCCTGTCCATCGGACTGAGCACCGCCTGGTTCCCCGAGGCCGGACCGCTGCTGGCCGCGGGCTTCCTGGCGGTCGGGGTCTGCTGGCTGACCGCCCAGCGGGGCACCGAGCCGGTGCCGCAGCCGGGTGAGCACCGTACGGGTGGCTCCGCGCTGCGGTCGGCCGGGCTCCAGGTGCTGGTGGTCACCTTCACCGCCACCGGCGCGATCTTCGGCGCGGTGGACGTGGTCACGGTGGCCTTCGCCCAGGAGCAGGGGCACAAGCCCGCGGCGAGCGTGGTGCTGGCGGTGTACGCGCTGGGCTCCTGCTGCGCCGGAGCCGTGTTCGGGCTGCTGCGCCCGAAGGGCAGCGCTTCGCGCCGCTTCCTTCTGGGGGTGTGCGCGATGGCCGTGAGTATGATCCCCCTCCAACTGGTCGGGAACCTGCCCGCCCTGGCCGTGGCGCTGTTCGTCGCCGGGCTGTCGATCGCCCCGACGATGGTCACCACCATGGCGCTGGTCGAGCAGTTGGTGCCGCGCGCGCAGCTGACCGAGGGCATGACCTGGACGAGCACCGGGCTCGCGGTCGGGGTGGCCCTCGGCTCCTCCGCCGCCGGGTCGGTCGTGGACGCGTCCGGCGCCGGGACGGGGTACGCGGTGCCAGCGGCCGCCGGGGCGCTGGCCGCGGCGGCGGCGTTCCTCGGGCACCGCCGGCTGCGTCCGGCGCCGGAGCGGGAGGGGCCGCAGCGTGACGAGTACGACGAGCACCACCAGCGAGACGACTACGTGGCGTAACTGGGCCGGAAATGTGACCGTGCGACCGCGCAGGATCGTTTCCCCCGCCTCTGTGGACGAACTGGCCGCCGCCGTGCGCCAGGCGGCCGAGGACGGACTGACGGCCAAGGCGGTGGGCACCGGGCACTCCTTCACCGCGGTCGCCGCCACCGACGGACTGCTGATCCGCCCGGACCGGCTGACCGCTGTGCGCGCGGTGGACCGCGCCGCGGGCACCGTCACCGTCGAAGCGGGCCTGCCGCTGCACCGGTTGAACCGGCTGCTGGACTCGGCCGGCCTGTCGCTGATCAACATGGGCGACATCCAGCAGCAGACCGTCGCCGGTGCGACCAGCACCGGAACCCATGGCACCGGGCGCGACTCGGCGTCGATCGCCGCCCAGGTCAAGGGACTTGAGCTGGTGCTGGCCGACGGCTCGGTACTGGACTGCTCGGCCAAGCGGAACCCGGAGGTGTTCGCCGCCGCCCGGGTCGGCCTCGGCGCGCTCGGCGTGGTCAGCGCGATCACGTTCGGCGTGGAACCGTCGTTCCTGCTCACCGCGCGCGAGGAACCCATGCCGTTCGACACGGTGTTGAGCACGTTTGACCAACTGGTGGCCGAGAACGAGCACTTCGAGTTCTACTGGTTCCCGCACACCGACAGTTGCAACACCAAGCGCAACAACCGCAGTCTGGGTCCGGCGGCCCCGCTGCACCCCGTACGCGGCTGGCTGGACGACGAGTTGCTGTCCAACGGGGTCTTCCAGGCGGTCTGCGCACTGGGCAAGGCCGTGCCGCCGGCCATTCCGGCCATCGCGAAGGTGTCCAGCCGCGCGCTGTCCGCGCGGACCTACACCGACGCCGCGTACAAGGTGTTCACCAGTCCGCGCCGGGTGCGGTTCATCGAGATGGAGTACGCCGTTCCGCGGGCGGCCGCCACCAGCGCGCTGCGCGAGCTGAAGACCATGGTCGAGCGCTCCGGGCTGCGGATCAGCTTCCCCGTGGAGGTGCGGGTGGCCCCGGCCGACGACATCACGCTGTCCACCGCCTCCGGGCGGGACACCGCCTATGTCGCGGTGCACATGTACCGGGGCAGCCGCCACCAGGAGTACTTCACGGCGGTGGAGCGGATCATGACCGCCCACCAGGGGCGCCCGCACTGGGGCAAGTTGCACTCCCGCGACGCGGAGTACCTCGCGCGGGTCTACCCGCGCTTCGGCGAGTTCCAGGCGCTACGGGACCGGCTGGACCCGCAGCGCCTGTTCGCCAACGACTACCTGCGCAGGGTGCTGGGCGAGTGACCGGCCGTCCGGTACCGGCTCACTGGGCGCCGGTACCGGAACCGCCCCGCGGGGAGGGCTGGGCGGCGCCCGGCTGGCCCGGACCGCCGCCCGCGCCCTGACCGCTGCCGCTGTCGCCGCCGTCCGAGCCGGTGCCGTGCGACGGGCCCGGCGAAGGCGCCTGCGACGGCGTGGTGTTGGGGCTGGCCGCGCCACCTCCCTGTGATGGTCCAGCGCTCGGCTGCTCCGACGGCGTGGAACCGCCCGTTGCGGTCGACGGGTCCTGCGACGGGGTCGTGCCGCCGCCGGTGCCGGACTCGCTGGAACCGCCGCTGGGCACCGTACTCGGCTGGTGGCCGGGGACGGTCGGCGCGTGGCGCGCGCCACCGGGGTTGACCGCCTGGCCGATCGAGGTGCGGGACAGCGGGCTGCCCGAGGCCAGTTCGATGGTGGTGAACACGGCCATGGCCAGGGCGAACACCACTCCGGCTGCCAGCAGCGAGCGGCGCCAGCCGCGCCAGCGGGTGCCGTGCAGGGTCGACTCGCTGTACGACTCGTCGTGCGGCAGCCGCGGCATCAGCAGCGCGGTGTCCGGCTCGGCCTTCGGCACCACGGCGGTCGGGTCGTTCGCCGCCGATCTGGCGTACGCGGGGAGCATTCTGGTGGCATCGTCCGCCGGGCCCGTGCGCCGGTTCTGCGTCCGGACCATCGGGGTGGTCGCGTCGCGCAGTTGTTCGCCGGTGCGGCGGAAGAGGTGCTGGAAGATCGCGCCGCCGGTGGTGGCGAGCACGCTGACCACGGCCGCGCCGAGGATCGTTCCGTAGACGCCCAGGAAGGACGCGAGATAGGCCGCCACCAGTGCGGCGGCGCCGCTACCGGCGACTTGGGTCAGGCTGAGATCGATGCGCTTCTTGTTCGGTTTCGTACCGTTTTCCGCCTTGACATCCATCCCCGTCCCTTGCTTGTCGGTCTCTTCCACCTTGCACACAGAAAGGACCGACAAGCAAAAGCGTCAGTTCCGGTTCTGAAGATTGTGTGAACATCGCCACGCGGAAAACCGGGCGCCCACCCGGAGCCCAGCCCAACTCCCCCCACTCCCCCGGAACATCGGCGGCGCGGTGCTGCACCGAAGTGGCCCGAATGGAGTACTGTTGCCAGCCCGTGCACCGGTTTCCCGTCCGGCTGCCCGGATCCTGCGGGAGGGGTCCCGAAGGTGCCGCCAGCCAGGCGCCGCCCAGCAGGACTGGCATTCGCGACAGTTTGTGACAGGGAGTGATGAAGCTCGTCACTTTCAGTTGCGAATAGGTAACCGTGCCATAACGGCGCGTTGGGGAAGGTGCCCGACACGCCGGGTAAGTCGGCAAGGTTGTGGCAGGCCGGAGCCGGGCAGGCCACACTCGTTCTTCGGGAGCAGCGACGCACGTGACGTCGGCAGGCACCACCCGGGAGGTCCCCATGCCCGATCTGCGTGTCGTGGCCGTGAGCAACGACGGCACACGACTGGTGCTCAAAGCTGCGGACAACACGGAGTACACCCTCCCCATCGACGAGCGGCTGCGCGCCGCCGTACGCAACGACAGAGCCCGCCTCGGACAGATCGAGATCGAGGTCGAGAGCCATCTGCGCCCGCGTGACATCCAGGCCCGCATACGAGCGGGCGCCTCCGCTGAGGAGGTGGCGCAGCTCGCCGGGATCCCCGTCGAACGCGTTCGGCGTTTCGAGGGACCGGTGCTGGCGGAGCGGGCGTTCATGGCCGAGCGGGCCCGCAAGACGCCGGTACGGCGGCAGGGCGAGAGCACCGGCCCGCAGTTGGGCGAGGCGGTGGCCGAACGGCTGCTGCTGCGCGGCGCGGAGAAGGACAGCGCCCAGTGGGACTCCTGGCGGCGGGACGACGGCACCTGGGAGGTGCTGCTGGTCTACCGGGTCGCGGGTGAACCGCACTCGGCCACCTGGACGTACGACCCGCCCCGGCGGCTCGTGCAGGCGGTGGACGACGAGGCGCGGGCGCTCATCGGCGAGACGGTGCCGGAGCAGCCGGAGCCGAGCTTCCCGTTCGTACCGCGGATCGCCCGGCTGCCCAGGGACCGTCCGCTGGACCGCGGCACGCCGCGCATCGACCGTGTGGACCGGGTCGAGCGCGCCGACCGCGCCGAGCAGTCCGAGGAGCGTCCCGAGGACGGCAAGGACTCGCTGACCAGCCTGCTGGAGGCGGTGCCGAGCTTCCGCGGCGACATGGTGGTCCCGCCCACCTCCACGAGCTCCGAGACGGCCTCGGCCACCGAGCCGGACGACGAGCCCGCGGAGGTGGAGGAGGCGCCGCCCGCCCCGGCGGCCAGCGCGGGCGCCGGCTCCGCCTACGCGGACGTGCTGATGCCGCGTTCGGTGGCCGGCCACCGCGAGCGGCTGGTCGGCACCACCGACCGCCAGGCGGAGGCGGACGGGGTACGGCCGGGTCGGCGGGCCACGGTGCCGAGTTGGGACGAGATCGTCTTCGGCAGCCGTCGTAAGAAGCAGGACTAGCGCGCCGGGGGCTGCCGGGTGCGCCCGGCAGCCCCCGGCGCGCCCCAAAGCGCCCCCCGGAGCCGCCCGGTCGCTACGGCGTCGCCCCCGTGGCGACCGGGCGGCTGCCGTCATGGCACCACTCGCTCCACGAACCCACGTACAGCGCGGCCGGAATGCCCGCCACCGCGAGCGCCAGCACCTGCTGGGCGGCCGAGACGCCCGAGCCGCAGTAGACGCCGACCTCGGTGCCCTGCCCAACACCGAGGGCGGCGAAGCGCTTTGCCAACTCCTCGGGCGAGCGGAACCGGCCGTCCTCGGCGATGTTCTCGGTCGTCGGAGCGCTCACCGCGCCCGGAATGTGCCCGGCCACCGGGTCGATCGGCTCGACCTCGCCGCGGTACCGCTCCGCCGCCCGGGCGTCGAGCAGCACCCCGGTGCGGGCCAGCGCCGCCGCGTCGTCGGCGGTCAGCAGCGGGGCCGCGCCCGGCCGGGCGGTGAAGTCGCCCTCGGCGGGCCGTGACTCGCCGGTCTCCAGCGGGCCGGTCCAGGCCGGCAGCCCGCCGTCCAGCACCCGTACGTCCCGGTGCCCCGCCCAGCGCAGCATCCACCAGGCGCGGGCCGCCGCCCAGCCCTGCCCGCCGTCGTAGACCACGACCTGCCGGTCGTCGCGGACCCCGGCACGGCGCATCGCCGTGGTGAAGACGTCGAGTTCCGGCAGCGGATGGCGGCCGTGCGCCCCGGGCGGCCCGGCGAGTTCGGCCTCGAGGTCGACGTAGCGGGCGCCGGGGATGTGTCCCGCCTCGTACTGCGGCTGACCGGGCGGGCCGCCGAGTTGGTAGCGCACATCGAGGATCGTCCGGTCCTGGAGGGCGCTGAGCAGCTCCGCCGCTGAGATGATGGCATCCATGCCGCCATTGTCCCCGCACCGGGTTCCGGGCGCCGGTACGGCCGTTGGCGGTTTCACCCCGGCATACCGATCGTCATGAGGCGGCAACGGTCGTGACACGGACAAGAGATGACCAACCGGGCACCCTCCTCGCGGCCCACCGTGGAAGCGGCGCGGTGGGGGCGCGCGACGGGCCCAGTGGTGACAGCATCATCTCTGGCTCGTCCCCCGCTAACCGTCGCGCGAGGAGAGAATCCGATGACCGAGGTATCGGCCCGGCGTCCCCAGGGCACGCCCTGCTGGGTCAGCCTGTTGGTGCGCAGCCTGCCGGTGACCGAGGAGTTCTACGGCAGGCTGTTCGGCTGGGAGTTCCAGCCCGGCCCCAAGCACTTCGGGCCGTATGTCCGGGCGCTACGGGAAGGCCGCCTCGTCGCCGGGATCGGCGAGGTCCCCAAGGGCCACGGCCTGCCCGTCGCCTGGACCACCTACCTGTGCTCGCAGGACGCGGACGCCACCTGCGAGCTGGTCCGCGACTGCGGTGGCACGGTGGCCGTGGGGCCGTTGGACGCCGACGACGAGGCGGGCCGGATGGCGATCGCCGCCGACCCGAGCGGAGCGGTGTTCGGGGTCTGGCAGCCCAACACCCACCTGGGGGTCGGGGTGGTGGGCGAGCCGGGGACGCTGGCGTGGAACGAGCTGCTCACCCGTGAGTCGGCCAACGTCGGCAAGTTCTACACCGCGGTCTTCGGCTACGAGACGCAGGCCGTGGTCTCCGCCGACCTGGACTATCTGACACTTCTGCTGGAGGGCCGCCCGGTGGCCGGGATCCACGGCGTCGGCCAGGCGGTGCCACGCGACCGCGGGCCGCACTGGATGACCTACTTCGCGGTGGCGGACACCGACGAGGCGGCGCGCCGCGTGGTGGAGTTGGGCGGGCGGGTGCTGCGCGGGCCGCACGACTCGGCGTACGGGCGGACGGCGACCGTGGAGGACCCGCAGGGCGCCCGGTTCTCCGTGGTCAGGACCACCGAGCCGTAGATCTCGTGTCGTGGGCTGCGGCAGTCGCACAACCGCCCGACAGGCTCCGGACCTCAGTGCTGTTCGACGGGCAGCACGTCCGGGGACAGCGCCGCCGCGCGAGCCGAGGCCGCCGTCATCCGGCGAATATGGTGACGGCGGCACAACACCTCGTAACCCACCTCGCCCCGCGACTGGTTGACGTCGCCCACCACGACCTGGGCGCCCTCGACGACCATCCGGCCGTCCACGGTGCGCGCGTTGTGGGTGGCCCGGGCGCCGCACCAGCACAGCGCCTCGACCTGGAGCACCTCGATCCGGTCGGCCAGCTCCACCAGGCGCTGGGATCCCGGGAAGAGGCGGGTGCGGAAGTCGGTGGCGATGCCGAAGGCGTAGACGTCCAGCTCCAAGTCGTCCACCACCCGGGCGAGTTGGTCGACCTGCTCGGGGGTGAAGAACTGCGCCTCGTCGGCTATCACGTAGTCGGCGCGACCGCCGCCGGACAGGTGGCCCACCACGTACCCGTAGAAGTCGAGGTCGTCCGTGGCCTCGACGGCCTTGGTGGACAGGCCGAGGCGGGAGGAGAGCACACCGGCGCCGGCACGGTCGCTGCGGGTGAAGATCAGCCCCTGGAGGCCGCGCGCCGAGCGGTTGTGCTCGATCTGCAGGGCGAGCGTGCTCTTGCCGCAGTCCATGGTCCCGCAGAAGTACACCAGTTCGGACATGGAGCAGCCATGGGCCTTTCGGAAAGAGGATGTCGACAGGGTGCCACGCGGCCCGGCGGCAGGAAGGGCACGGGAGCAAGGCCCCAGAACCCCCACGCCTCCGGCGGGAGGCGTCTAGCCGCGCACTTCGAGCAGCGGTACGAGCTGTTCCACCGGCGCGAGCGAGCCGTGCAGTCCGACCATGGAGGACTCGCCCGGCTCGTTGCGGGTGGCGACCACCGCGATGTCGTCCCGGGCCACCGCCACCACGTCGCCGATCCGGCCGTGCACCCGCTCGTCCACCCGTGGTCCGAACCACCCGGCGGCGATGGCCTGTTCGCGCGTGGCCACCCACATCCGGTCGCCCAGCACCTCGCTCCACACCGCGTGCACATCCGCGGCGGCGCCCGGCACCGCGTAGACATGACGGGCCCGCGCCTCGCCACCGAGCAGCTCGACGCCCGCGCCGAGCTCCCAGTCCTCGTCGAAGTCGATCCGCGACTCGGGGTCGAAGGGGATGTCGATCATCCCGTGGTCGGCGGTGACGTACAGCACGGAGCGCGGTGGGAGTTGCTCGGCGAGCCGCTGCGCCAGCCGGTCGACCATCATCAACTGGCCGCGCCAGGCATCGGAGTCGACACCGTGCCGGTGCCCCATGCCGTCGAGTTCGCTGTAGTACGTGTAGACCAGCGTGCGGTCGGCGGCGGCCAGCCGGTCGGCGGCCAGGTCCATCCGCTCCTCGCCGGTCAGCCGACCGTGAAACGTTCCGCCGGACAGCGCGATCTGGGTCAGCGGGGTGTGCTCGAAGGCCGGTGCGGACACCTGGCAGGTGGCCACCCCCGCGGCGTCGCTGAGCTGGAAGACCGTGGGGTACGGCTGCCACTTGTGCGGGTCGGTCCACGGCTGCCAGCGCAACTGGTTCATCAACTGGCGCTGCCCCGGTACGGCGACCGTGTACCCGGCCAGGCCGTGCGCGCCCGGGGGCAGCCCGGTGCCCACCGAGGCCAGCGAGGTGGCGGTGGTGGACGGGAAGCCCGCCGTGAGCGGGGTACCGGAGCCGCCCAGCGAACTGCCCAGCAGTGAGGTCAGGTAGGGCGCCTCGTCCGGGTGGGCCTTGAGCAGTTCCCAGCCCATGCCGTCCACCAGGAAGACGCACACCCGGTCGGCCGGCGTCAGGTCCAGGGCGGTGGCCGGAACGCCCGGCACCGACAGGCCGCGCGCCACCGCGGGCAGCAGGTCGGCCAGGGCCGCCGTCCCGTAACGGGGGGCGGGGGCGGTGCGGATGTCGAGCGGGGCGGGGTAACCGTGCTGCCCGGTCGCGGCAGGCTGCGCCATCAGCGCTGCGCCGTAGCGGAGGCGGTGGCTTCGGAGAGCGCCTGGGCGAAGGCGAGCGTCTGGCGCACCGCCTCCGGGCCGTCGCCCGCCTCGCTCACCCGCAGCGAGAGGTCGTCGGCGGTGGAGGAGCCGGTGAAGCCGTGGTCCGCGTCGCAGTTGGGGTCGCCGCAGGCGGCGGGCTCCAGGTCGATACGGCTGACGGCGCCCCACCCTATGGTGAGCACCACCTCGCGCGGCAGCGTGCCGGGAGTGTACGACTCGGGGTTGGCGACGACCCGGCTGACCACCACGGACGAGATCCGGCCTATCTTCACGGACTCGGTGGAGGTGGTGGCGTACGGGGAGGGCGAGGTGTCGTCCGCGCCCTGTTCGTCGGTGTGGCTGACCAGGAAGCGGGTGGGGGTGAGGACGAGGACGGTGATGTGTCGGCGCACCTCGTTGGCGTCGAATGTGGTCTCTTGGTTGACCAGGTACGCCACCACCGGTTCCCCGCCGACCGAGGCCTCCACGGCCTCCGCCACGAGCGCCGGGTAGTAGCCGCTGCGCTCGATCGCCGCGCGCAGCCCCTGAGTCGTCGTACCGGTCTTCGCCATGGGCACCATCTTAGTGTCGGCCGCACGCTCACAGAGACGACAGTGCACGCGGTCCCAGGTCGGTACGGGCCGGGGGGTGCGCCAGCCGTACGGTCGCGCCCAGGACGCTGACCCCGAGCCCGCGGGGGGCCACGACAACGGGTTCGAGGTGGACGGAGACCACCTCCGGCAGGTCGTCGACCAGCCGGGACACCCGCAGCAGCGTCTCCTCCAGGGCGGCGGTGTCGGCGGGCTCCGCGCCGCGCCAGCCGAACAGCATGGGCGCCGCCTTGATGGTGCGCACCAGTTGGGCGGCGTCCCGGTCGGTGACCGGCACCAGGTGGTGCGCGAGATCACCGAGCAGCTCGGATGCCGCGCCCGCGAGCCCGAAGGAGAGCACCGAGCCCGCGGCCGGGTCCACGGCGGCCCGCACCACGGTGTCGACCCCGCGTGGCGCCATGGACTGCACGACCGGCAGCACCTCGTCGGGCCTGCCCAGCTGCCGTGTCAACTCCTCGTAGGCACGCCGCAGTTCGCCCTCTCCCGCGAGGTCGAGCCGCACCCCGCCGAGGTCGGCGCGGTGCCGCAGGTGCGGGGCGGTGGCCTTGAGCGCCACCGGGAAGCCCAGCCGCCGGGCGGCGGCGACCGCGCTGTCGGCGTCGGGGGCTGCCAGCGCGGCCCGTACCTCGATCCCGTACCGGCCGAGCAGGGCGCGTCCGGCCGCGTCGTCCAGGGTGACGCCCCGGCCGCCCGCGGGCTCGGTGGCGTCCAGCAGCCGGTCGACGTCCGCCCTGGCCGCCGTCTCGTCGACGCCGTCCAGTTCCGGCACCCGGCCGGGGGTCGCGTCCTCCCTCCGCCAGCGCGCGTAGCGCACCGCCTCGGCCAGCGCCCGTACCGCCCGCTCGGCGGCCGGGTAGGCGGGGATCCGGGGCGCGCCGGACGCGCCCTCGGGGGCGGCCTCGCCAAGCCGGTCGGCGAGCCGGTCCAGGGCGAGCTGGACCACGGCCACCGGCTTGGCGGCGGCCCCGGCCGCGGTGCGCAGCGCCGCCGCCAGCGCCGGGTCGTCGGCCGAGTCGGGGTCACCGGCGTCCACCGCGCCGACCCGTGGGATCGCGGTGACCAGGACCGCGTCCACGTCGTCGTCGGCCAGCGCGGCGGCCAGCGCGGCATGGAAGTCCTGGGGCGCCGCCCCGGTGGTGAGGTCGCGCGGTGGCCTCGGGCGCAGTCCGGCGCTCAGGCAGGCGTCGTACGCGAGCAGGCCCAGCGACTCGGAGTTGCCGAGGATGGCGACGCGTTCACCGGCGGGCAGCGGCTGGTGCGCCAACAGCACCCCGGTGTCCAGGAGTTCGGTGACCGTGTCGACCCGGATGATCCCGGCCTGCCTCAGCAGCGCGGAGACGGTGGCGTCCGGGATGCGGGTGACGGGCACGGTGTGGCCGGGCGGCAGCGCACCGGAGTGCCGGGCGCCCTTGACCACGACGACGGGTTTGACGGCGGCGGTGCGGCGCGCCAGCCGGGTGAACTTGCGTGGGTTGCCGATGGATTCCAGGTACATCAGCGCCACGTCGGTGTCGGGGTCGTCGTGCCAGTACTGGAGCAGGTCGTTTCCGGACACGTCGGCGCGGTTGCCCGCCGAGACGAAGGTCGAGATGCCGCCGAGTCCGGCGCCGCGCCGGTGCAGTCCGGACAGCAGGGAGATGCCGATGGCGCCGGACTGGGTGAACAGCCCGAGCCGCCCGGCGGCGGGTGCCTCGGGTGACAGCGACGCGTTGAGCCGCACCCCGGGAGCGGTGTTGATCAGTCCGAAAGCGTTCGGTCCGATGACCCGCATCCCGTAGGACCTGGCCTGGCGGACCAGGGCGCGCTGTCGCTCCCGCCCCTGCGGGCCGGACTCGGCGTAGCCGTTGGCGATCACGAGCAGGCCCTGCACGCCGTGCACCCCGCAGTCCGCCACGGCTTCCGGCACCGCCTCGGCGGGCACCGCGAGGACCGCCAGGTCCACCGGCTGGCCGATGGCGGCCACCGAGCGGTACCCGGGAACGCCTTCCGGCTCCAGCATGTCCATGCCCTGCGGGAAATTGCGGTTGACCGCGTACAGGCGGCCGGTGAAGCCCGCGGCGAGCAGGTTGCGCAGCAGGCCGCGGCCGACCCCGCCCTCGGCCCGCCCGGCGCCGACCACGGCGACCGCGCGGGGGGCCAGCAGCCGCTGCACGGAGCGGGCCTCGGCGCGCTGCTCGCGGGCGCGCATCACGGCGACCGAGGCCTCGGTGGGCTCCAGGTCGAGTTCGAGGCGGACCACGCCGTCGGTGAAGCTGCGTTGAGCGGTGTAGCCCACGTCCGTGAAGACTTTGATCATCTTCCGGTTGGCGGGCAGCACTTCGGCGTCGAAGCGGCGGATGCCGTTCTCCCGGGCGACGGCGGCGATGTGCTCCAGCAGTGCGGAGGCGACGCCCCGGCCCTGATGGGCGTCCTGGACCAGGAACGCGACCTCCGCCACGCCGTCGTCCAGCCGGTCGTAGCGGACGGTGGCGATGAACTCGCCGCCCACGGTGGCCGCCAGGCCCACCCGGTCGACGTAGTCGTGGTGGGTGAAGCGGTGCACGTCCCGGTCGGAAAGCCGGGGGTAGGGAGCGAAGAAGCGGTAGTACTTCGACTCGTCGGACACCTGCTCGTAGAAGCTGACCAGCCGCTGCGCGTCGTCGGGCGTGATGGGCCGGACGTGGGCGATCCCCCCGTCGCGCAGCACCACGTCCGCCTCCCAGTGGACGGGGTAGGCCGGGGTGCGCGAGGTCTCCATGGGCGCAAGAGTAGGCCGATCGGCCCGGTTCGGCGCTGCCGTGGGCGACGTTCGGCGCATGGCGTGCCGGGGAGGCGTCCGGCACCCGCGCGGTCATGGTTAACTGGTCTAGACAACCGGAGTCATCAGAAGGGTTGAACCATGGCTGAGCGCCGCGTCAACGTCGGTTGGGCCGAGGGCCTGCACGCCCGCCCCGCGTCGATCTTCGTCCGCGCCGCGACCGCCGCCGGCGTGCCGATCACGATCGCCAAGGCCGACGGCACCCCGGTCAACGCCGCCTCCATGCTCGCCGTGCTCGGGCTGGGCGCGCAGGGCGGCGAGGAGATCGTGCTGGCCTCCGACGCCGAGGGCGCGGAGGAGGCGCTCGACCGGCTGTCCAAGCTGGTCGCCGAGGGCCTGGACGAGCTGCCGGAAACCGTCTGAGACCTTTCCGCGCCCAACGCGCGGCACGGCGGTGCCGGGTATCGGTTCAGATATCTGGCACCGCCATTCGCATATCCGCGGAAAAATGGCCGGGCAATTCCCTGCGAGTTGTATACGGCACGCCTGTTAAATGCGGTCGCGTCTGGTGTTTACGGCATGTTTCAACCGGTGCGCGGCGGTCGCCCTGGCGACGTGCGCGGCGGCCAGCTCGCGCGCCCGTACCGCGTCGCGCCGCGCCACCGCGTCGGTGATCGCCGCGTGCTCCTCCCAGGCGCCGGGGGCCCGCCCGGCCTGCTCCACCGCGTACATCCAGGAGATCTTCCGCCGCAACTGGGTGAGCAGCGAAGCGAGTCCGGGACTGCCGGAGGCCTGGGCCAGCGTCTCGTGGAACCAGCCGTCCAACGCGGGCAGATCGGACAACTGCCCCTCCCTGCAACGCTCCTGCCCCAGCCGCACCAGCCCACTCAGCACGCGCAGTTGTTGCTGGGTGCGGCGTTGAGCGGCCCGCGCCGCCCCCAACGGCTCCAGCAGCGACCGCATTTCGAGCAGATCGCCCGCCTCCTGCTCGGTGGGCTCGGCGACGGTGGCGCCCGCATGCCTGCGGGTGCGCACGAACCCCTCGGACTCCAGGGTGCGCAGCGCCTCACGCACCGGCACCCGGGACACCCCGTACCGCTTGGCCAGCAACTCCTCGGTCAGCCGGCCGCCGGGAGCGAAGAATCCGCTGACGATGTCGTCCCGGATCGCGGAGCACACCGTGCGGGCGGAAATACGCCGCGCCGCTTCACCGGTGCCGTCCACTTCCGATCGCGTTTTGCCGGTCGCCATTCCCAAACTGTATTCCAAATCGGCGGCGATTCCGGCGGCCGGGATGAATTCGGCGCATTCTCGCGTATGGCCGTCCCGCGCGCCCCGGCGCGCGGGACGGCGGGGCCGCTAGCCGCGGACCACGGACACCGGGCCGATGCCCAACTCCCGTACCGGCTGCTCGATCACCGAGGCGTCACCGACCAGCACCACCACCATGCGGTCCGGCGCGAAGGCGTTGACCACGGCCGCCGTCGCCTCCACGGTTCCGGTGGCGGCCAGCCGCTCGTACAGCCGGGCCTGGAAGTCGTCCGGCAGGTACTGCTCGACCTGGTCCGCGAGGGTGTCGGCGACCGCGGCGGCGGTCTCGTACTTCAGCGGCGCGACACCGACCAGGTTCTGCACCGCCACGTCGCGTTCCTCGTCGGTCAGCCCGTCCTTGGCGAGGGTGCGCAGCACCTGCCAGGTGTCGGCGAGCGCCGGAGCCGTGACGTCGGTGGCGACCGAACCGCTGATCGCCAGCAGCGAGGCCCCCGAGCCGTCCGGCGCCGAGCGCAGTACCTGGCCGAAAGCCCGCACCCCGTAGGTGTAGCCCTTCTCCTCACGCAGCACCCGATCCAGCCGCGAGGTCAGCGTGCCGCCCAGGCAGTACGTGCCGAGCACCTGCGCGGGCCACGCCATGTCGTGCCGGTCGCCGCCGACGCGGCCGATGAGCACCTGGGTCTGCACCGCGCCCGGCCGGTCCACGACCACCACCCGGGCGGTGTCGTCCGCGCTGATCGGCGGCATCCGGCGGGGCGCCGCGGTGTCGCCGGTCCAGGCGCCGAGGGTCCGGGCCAGGACCGCGTCAAGATCGATTCCGGTCAGATCCCCGACGATGACGGCGGTCGCGGTGGCCGGGCGGACATGTGCCGAGTAGAAGGCGCGCACCGCCGCGGCGTCGATGTCGGCGACCGTCTCCTCGGTGCCCTGCCGCGGCCGGGACATCCGGGACTCGGCCGGGAACAGCTCGGCGGACAGCGCGACCGCCGCCCTGCGCGCCGGGTTGGCCATCTCGTGCGGGATCTCGTCCAGCCGGTTCTTGACCAGCCGGCTGACCTCGCCCTCCGGGAAGGCGGGCGCGCGCAGCGCGTCGGCCATCAGGCCGAGCGCCTTCTCCAGCCGGGAGGCGGGGACCTCGAGCTGCACCCGTACCCCGGGGTGGTCGGCGTGAGCGTCCAACGTGGCGCCGCAGCGCTCCAGTTCGGCCGCGAACTCCTCGGCGGTGAGGGTGTCGGTGCCCTCGGAGAACGCCCTGGACATGATGGTGGCGACGCCTTCGAGACCGGCGGGCTCGGCGTCCAGCGGTGCGTCCAGCAGCACCTCCACCGCGATGACCCGTTGGCCGGGCCGGTGGCAGTGCAGCACGGTCAGGCCGTTGGGCAGCGCGCCGCGCTCGGGGGCAGGGAAGGCCCACGGCTTGGCGGCGCCCGCCTGCGGCTGCGGGTGGAACGTCATGGCGGACTGCGTGGCGTTGCTCATCGGGCTTCCTCGCCGTCTTCCTCGACCGGGCCGACGGTCGGGCCCTCGGGTCCCTCCGGGGCGCCCTCGCGCCCGGTCGGTTCGTAGATCAGTACCGCCCGGTTGTCCGGCCGCAGCCGCGCCGCGGCCACCGCCCTGACCTCCTCGGGGGTCACCTCAAGTACCCGCTGGACAGCGGTCAGTGCCAGTTGCGGATCGCCGAACAGCACGGCGTAGCGGCACAGTTCGTCGGCGCGACCGCCGACCGTGGCCAGCCGGTCCAGCCATTCGCGCTCCAGTTGGGCCTGGGCGCGCTCCATCTCCTCCGGCGTCGGCCCCTGCTCGGCGAACCGGGCCAGTTCCTCGTCGACCGCGGCCTCGATGTCGGCCACCTCGGCGCCGCTGGACGCCTTCACGTCCAGCCAGCCCAGCGAGGGCGCGCCGGCCAGCCGCAGCAGGCCGAAGCCCGCGCCGACCGCGGTGCGGTCGTGCCGGACCAGGCGGTTGTGCAGCCGGGAGGACTCGCCGCCGCCGAGCACGGTCAGCGCGAGGTCGGCGGCGTCCGCCTCGCGGGTGCCGTCGTGCGGCAGACGGTAGGCGGCCATCAGGGCGCGGGACGGCACGTCCTCGTGGACCACCTCGCGCAGTTCCTCGCCCACCAGCTCGGGCAGCGAGCCGTCCCGCGGGGTGGGCTTGCCGTCGTGCGCGGGGATGGAGCCGAAGTACTTCTCGATCCAGCGCAGCGTCTGCTCCGGGTCGATGTCGCCGACGACCGCGAGGACCGCGTTGTTGGGCGCGTAGTAGGTGCGGAAGAACTGGCGGGCGTCCTCCAGCGAGGCCGCGTCCAGGTCCGCCATCGAGCCGATCGGCGTGTGGTGGTACGGGTGCCCCTCCGGGAACGCCATGGCCGTCAGCCGCTCGAACGCGGTGCCGTAGGGCACGTTGTCGTACCGCTGGCGGCGCTCGTTCTTGACCACGTCGCGCTGGTTGTCCAGGCTCTCCAGGTCGAGCGCGGTGAGCAGGCTGCCCATCCGGTCGGCCTCCAGCCACAGCGCCAGCTCCACCTGGTGGGCGGGCATGGTCTCGAAGTAGTTGGTGCGCTCGAAGCTGGTGGTGCCGTTGAGCGAGCCGCCCGCGCCCTGCACCAGCTCGAAGTGGCCGTTGCCCGGCACCTGCGCGGAGCCCTGGAACATCAAGTGCTCGAAGAGGTGGGCGAGTCCGGTGCGGCCCGCGACCTCGTGACGCGAGCCGACGTCGTACCAGAGGCAGATCGCGGCGACCGGTGTGAGGTGGTCCTCGGAGAGCACCACGCGCAGCCCGTTGGCCAGGCGGTGCTCCGTCGCTGTCAGGCCGCCGGATTGTGCCTCCGACGAGGCCATGTGAGCCATGCGCTAGCCGTCCTTCCGGTCGCGGTGTAGATCGTGCCCCACTCTAGGCAAGCGCACGGACAGGTCGCGAAGTTCCCGGGATTCCGCCCCAGGTGTCGTGGGGTGGCGGGACGATCGCGACGGGTCGTGGTCCGGGCTGTCAGTGGGGCGGTCCACAATGGACCCGACACAACCCGACCAGGTCCGCCCAAGGAGCAGCCGCGCGATGGCCCGCCGCAGCACGAAGACCACGCCTCCGGACGATTTCGAGGAGCGCATCCTCGACATCGACGTCGTCGACGAGATGCAGGGCTCCTACCTGGAGTACGCCTACTCGGTCATCTACTCACGAGCGCTGCCCGACGCCCGGGACGGGCTCAAGCCGGTGCAGCGCCGGATCATCTACCAGATGAACGAGATGGGCCTGCGCCCCGAGCGCGGGTACGTCAAGTGCGCCCGCGTCGTCGGCGAGGTGATGGGAAAGCTGCACCCGCACGGTGACGCCTCCATCTACGACGCGCTGGTCCGCATGGCGCAGGACTTCTCCATGCGGATGCCGATGGTCGACGGCCACGGCAACTTCGGCTCGCTGGGCAACGACGACCCGCCCGCCGCGATGCGGTACACCGAGTCGCGGATGGACCCGGCAGCGGTGCTGATGACCGAGTCCATCGATGAGGACACGGTCGACTTCGCGCCCAACTACGACGGGCAGGAGAAGGAGCCGGTCGCGCTGCCCGCCGCGTTTCCCAACCTGCTGGTCAACGGCGCCTCCGGGATCGCCGTCGGCATGGCCACCAACATGCCGCCGCACAACCTCGGCGAGGTGATCGCCGCCGCCCGCCATCTGATCAGGCACCCGAACGCGGATCTCGACACGCTGATGCGGTTCGTCCCGGGTCCCGACCTGCCCACCGGCGGCCGGGTCGTCGGCCTGTCCGGCATCCGCGACGCGTACGAGACCGGGCGCGGCACGTTCAAGATCCGCTCCACGGCCACGATCGAGAACGTCACGGCGCGCCGCAAGGGCATCGTCGTCACCGAACTCCCCTTCACCGTCGGCCCGGAGAAGGTGATCGCCAAGATCAAGGACCTGGTCGGCGCGAAGAAGCTGCAGGGCATCGCCGACGTCAAGGACCTCACCGACCGGCAGCACGGGCTGCGCCTGGTCATCGAGGTGAAGAACGGATTCAACCCGGAAGCGGTACTTGAGCAGCTCTACAAGTTGACGCCGATGGAGGACTCCTTCGGCATCAACAACGTGGCGCTGGTCGACGGCCAGCCGCTCACCCTGGGCCTGAAGGAACTGCTGGAGGTCTATGTCGACCACCGCTTCGACGTGGTGCGGCGGCGCAGCGAGTTCCGCCGCACCAAGCGGCGCGACCGGCTGCACCTGGTCGAGGGCCTGCTGGTCGCGCTGGTCGACATCGACGAGGTGATCCGGCTCATCCGCTCCAGCGAGAACTCCGCGGAGGCCAAGCAGCGCCTGATGGAGCGCTTCTCGCTGTCCGAGACGCAGACGCAGTACATCCTGGACACCCCGCTGCGCCGCCTGACCAAGTTCGACCGGCTGGAGCTGGAGGCCGAGCGCGACAGACTCACCAGCGAGATCGCGGAGTTGACCCGCATCCTGGAGTCGGACACGGAACTGCGCAAGCTGGTCTCCAACGAACTGGCCGCGGTCGCCAAGAAGTACGGCACTCCGCGGCGCACGGTGCTGGAGGAGTCGGCGGGCGCGCCGGTGTCGGCGATGCCGCTGGAGGTCTCCGACGACCCGTGCCGGGTGCTGCTGTCCGCCACCGGGCTGCTGGCGCGCACGGCCAACGGCGAGCCTGCGGCGGCCGAGGACCCGGCGGCGGCGCGCGGCGCCTCCGCTGGGGGCGGTGGCGGGCGACGGGAGGGCGGCAAGCGCGCCAAGCACGATGTGATCGTCTCCGCCGTGCCCGCCACGACCCGTGGCGACGTGGGCGTGGTGACCTCGGCCGGACGGCTGCTGAGGGTGGCCGTGGTCGACCTGCCGGCGCTGCCGGAGGGTTCCTCGACGCCCAACCTCGCGGGCGGGGCGGCCGTTTCGGAGTTCGTGTCACTGGCGGAGGACGAGCGGGTGCTGTGCCTGTCCACGCTGGACGAGTCCTCTCCCGGGCTGGCGCTCGGCACCGAGCAGGGCGTCGTCAAGCGGGTCGTGCCCGACTTCCCGGCGAACAAGGACGAGTTCGAGGTTATCGGCCTGAAGGAGGGCGACCGCGTGGTCGGCGCCGCCGAACTGCGCACCGGTGAGGAGGACCTGGTCTTCATCACCGACGACGCGCAGTTGCTGCGCTACCCGGCCGGCCAGGTGCGGCCGCAGGGCCGTCCGGCGGGCGGAATGGCGGGTGTCAAGCTGTCGGCGGGCGCGAAGGTGATCTCGTTCACCGCGGTGGATCCGGCCTCGGACGCGCTGGTGCTCACGGTGGCCCGCGCCGAGGGCACGCTGGACGGCGCCACCCAGACCACGATCAAGGTGACCCCGTTCGACCAGTATCCGCGCAAGGGCCGGGCCACCGGTGGCGTGCGCTGCCACCGGTTCCTGCGCGGGGAGGACGGCCTGGCGCTGGCGTGGGCGGGCCCGGCCCCGGCCCGGGCCTGCGCGGCGGACGGCTCGCCGGTGGACCTGCCCGAGCCGGATCCACGACGTGACGGCTCGGGCACGCCGGTGAACAAGCCGCTGGCGGCGGTCGCCGGTCCCGCGTAGCGGCGCCGCACCGGGCGGGGCGCGCCCCGTCCGGTTTAGGCTCACCATGTGATCACCTGTGCGACCGCCTCCCGGGAGCTGGCCGAGCCGTCCGAGGCGACGGCGGCCAGCGCCCGGACCTGGCTGCTGCTGGAGCAGCCGGGCCCCTGGGGCGCCAAGGCCCTCACCTCCAGCCATCTCGATCCCCGCACCGGCCGGGCGCTGGAGGCGGCCGCCGCCGGAACCGGCGTACGGCTGGGGCTGATCCGCAGGCCGGGACCGCACGCCGACCACCACCATCCGGAGCGCAGGCGGGTGTTCGCGGCCCACACGGTGCCCGGCGCCGGTTGGCTGCGCACCGCCGAGGTGGCCGACCCGGCGGAGCTGCTGGCGCTGGACTTCGCCCGGCTGGGCCGCGGTGACAGCTGTTTCGGCGTGCCCCACGAGGGCGAGCCGCTGGCCCTGGTGTGCACCAACGCCAAGCGGGACCGCTGCTGCGCCCTGCGCGGACGGCCGCTCGTGGCCGAACTGGTCGCCTCAGGGGTCGGCGAGGTGTGGGAGGCCACCCATCTCGGCGGCCATCGTTTCGCCCCGACGATGCTCGTGCTGCCGTACGGCTACGCCTACGCGCGGCTGGACGCGGCGCGCGCCAAGGGGATCGTGGAGGCGGCCCGCGAGGGCCGTATGGTGCTGGAGCACTGCCGTGGCCGCTCCGCCTTCGAACGGCCGGTCCAGGCGGCCGAGTTGGCGGTCCGGGCGCTGATCGGCGAGGACCGGGCCGAGGCGCTCACCGCCGCCACCGCCGAGGAGGTACCGGGCCGTTGGACGGTACGCGTCTCGCACACCGACGGCCGGGCGTGGCGCGCCCTGGTCGAGCAGGTGACCGTGACACCGCCGCGCCCGGAGAGCTGCGGCGCCGAGCCGGGCACCCCGGTGCGCATGGAGGTCCGCTCGGTCAGGGAGGAACTCCCGCCGCGCTGACGGGAGTTGCCCAAGGTCCCGGTACTCAACGCGCCTTGTTCACGAACTCGTTCGTGTAGGTCCTGGACAGGTCCACCGAGTGCCCCTTGACCGTGGGGTCCCACGCGGACAGCACGCTCAGCACGGTGCGCGGGCCGTCGGCGGGCATCAGCCCGTCGGGCGAGTACATGCCCTTCTCGTTCTCCAGCGCCTTGGTGTAGGTGGCCTTGCCGACGCCCGCGTAGTAGTCGGCGGGCATCTTGTCGGCGATCTGCGCCGCGCTGTGCGTGTTGATCCACTTCATCGTCTCGACGAAGGCGTTGACCAGCTTCTGCACCACGTCGGGGTTCTTCTGGATGTACGCGGTGGTCAGATACAGGCAGGACGCCGGATAGGTGCCGCCGAGCGCTGCCTTGGCACCGGCCGCCGTCCGCATGTCGACCAGCGGCTTGGCCAGGCCCTTCTGCTGCAGGATGGAGATCGTCGGCTCGGTGGTCATGCCCGCGTCGATCTGCTTGTTCTGCATGGCGGCCACGAACGTCGATCCGGCGCCCACCGCGACCGAGGTGGCGTCGGACGTCTTCAGGCCGTTCTTGGCCTCCAGGTACTGGGTGAGGAAGTTGGTCGAGCTGCCGAGCCCGGTGACGCCCAGCTTTTTCCCCCGGAAGTCCGCGGGCGAGTGCACCGAACCCGCCTCGTCGGTGCGCACCATCTCCACCTCGCCCGGCGCCTGGAGCAACTGCACCACGGACTCGGTGGACTTGCCCTTGGACTGCAGGTCGATGTTGTGGTCGTAGAAACCGACCACCGCGTCCTGCTGCCCGGCCAGCATGTCGGTCTCGGCGTCCACGCCGGCGGGTTCGTCGGACAGCACCGCGTTGATGCCCTGCGCCTTGAAGTAGCCCAGCTTCTGCGCCAGCATCACCGGCAGATAGATCTGCTTGTCCAGACCGCCCACCATGATCCGTACGGTGGAGCGGCCCGTCGCGTCCTTGGGCGCGGTCTTCGCGGAGCCGCCGCCACAGGCGGTCAGCGACAGGGCGAGCGCGGTACAACTCGCCACCAACAGCACGGACTTCTTGGCCTTGACCGGCTTCATCGCGGGTCTCCTTACCGGAACGGGGAGGGAAGGGGGTTCACAGACCGGCGGTGTCGCCGGACAGTTGGGTGGGCCGCCAGCGCAGTACCCGCTTCTCGAAGCGGGTGATGAGGAACTCTGCGGCCAGTGCGAGGACGGCGATGATGATGATTCCCGCGTAGACGCCGTTGGCGTTGAAGTTGCCCTGCGCCTGCTGGATGAGCTGCCCCAGCCCCGCTTGGGCGCCGAGCACCTCGCCGACGATGGCGCCGATCAACGCGAAGCCGAACGCGGCGTGCAGCGAGGCGACGATCCAGGTCATCGCCGACGGCAGCACCACCTGCGAGGTCACCTGCCACTCCGAGGCGCCCAGGATGCGGGCGTTGGCGATCAGGTCGCGGTCCACCTCGCGGGTGCCCTGGAAGGCGTTGAAGAAGACGGAGAAGAACACCAGCACCACGGCGAGCGCGACCTTGCCGGACGGCCCGAGCCCGAACCAGATGATGAACATCGAGCCCAGCACCACGCGCGGGATGGAGTTCCCGGCCTTGATGAACGGTGCCATCACCTCGGCCAGCGCGTGGATCCGCCCCAGCGCGATGCCCAGGACAACGCCCGACAGCGTGCCGATGAGGAAGCCGAGGACGGTCTCCTCCATGGTCACGCCGATGTTGTGCCAGATGGACCCGGTGGAGGTGCCCTGGGTGAACCAGGTCCTCAGCTGGTCCACCACACCGGAGGGCGAACCGTAGGTGAAGGAGTCCAGTACGCCCTGCGCCGAGGCGAGTTGCCAGCCGCCGACCACCAGGACGACGAGGGCGAGCTGCGCGCTGAGGACCAGTAGCCCGCGGCGGCGCCTGCCCGACCTGGCGGCCCGCATCAGCTCGGCGGCGTCGGTGTCGTCAACCGTCGGGGGCACGGGGGCGGTGGTGGTCATCGCGGCTGTCCGATCGTGTCGTCGGTACGGGGCTGGTCCTCGGCGGGCTCGGGGCGCGGCGGCTCTCCGGCGGTGCGGGCGTAGGCCAGCCGCACCTCGTCGCGCAGGCTGGTCCAGATCCGCTCGTACAGCTCGACGAAGTGCGGATGGAAGCGGATGTCCCGCACCCTGCGCGGGCGCGGCAGGTCGATGGCGAAGGTGTCCTTGACCGTGCCGGGGCCGACGGTCAGCACCACCACCTTGTCGGCCAGCGCGATGGCCTCGTCCAGGTCGTGGGTGACGAAGACGACGGCGGGCCTGGTCAGTTCCCACAGGCTCAGCAGTTCGTCCTGGACGATCTGCCGGGTCTGCACGTCCAGCGCCGAGAACGGCTCGTCCATCAGCAGGATCTCCGGCTCGTTGATCAGCGTCTGGGCGAGCGCGACGCGTTTGCGCATGCCGCCGGAGAGCTGGTGCGGCAGCCGGTCCTCGAATCCGGACAGCCCGACGCGGCGCAGCCAGTCGCGTGCCTTGTCGACCGCCTCCCGTTTGCCGACGCCGCGGAAGCGCGGCCCGGCGGCGACGTTGTCGAGCACCGGCTTCCAGGGGAAGACCGCGTCGGTCTGGAACATGAAGCCCACCCGCCGGTCTATGCCGGTCACCGGCTCGCCGTGGATCAGCGTCTCGCCGCGGCTGGCCGGCTCCAGGCCGGAGACCAGGGACAAGGTGGTGGACTTGCCGCAGCCGGTGGGGCCTACGACGGCGCAGAACTCACCGGGCGCCACGGTCAGGTCCAGCTCCCGTAGGGCGGTGTAGATCCCGCCCGAGGGCGTGCGGAACCTCTTGGTCGCCGCGCGCAGTTCGATCGCCGGCACCGTGCCGGTCGATGTCTGGTTCGCTTGTGCGGTCACTGCTGTCGCACCACCTTGGGACGGTCGGGGTGCCGAGACGGTAGGGCGGAGCGGGCGACGGCCGCGAGACTTGCGCGCGTTGCGCGGCTTTACCGCGTTGTCCGAGGTTCTGCTCGTTGTGCTCACCGTCTCGGGGGTGGGCAGCGACGCCGCTGGCGGGCACAATCTGCGCATCACGGGGGCGGGCGCCGCGTCGGGGCGCGTGTCCGTGCCGAGTCCAACCCGGGGGGTGGGAAGGGCACCCATGTCCATGCTGAGCAGGTTGTCCGCGCGCATGCCGCGCAGGTGGGGGCGGCGCAACCGGAAGCTGTCCAGTCGGATCCTGCTGAGCCAGCTCGCGATCCTCGGGCTGACCAGCACGATCGGGTTCCTGCTGTTCGCCGTGGCGCAACGCGCCCAGCTGGACCGCGAGTACGAGCGCCGGGCGCTGGCCATCGCGTCCACCACCGCCG
The DNA here is from genome assembly GCF_029269905.1 of Streptomyces silvisoli. NCBI lineage: Bacteria > Bacillati > Actinomycetota > Actinomycetes > Kitasatosporales > Streptomycetaceae > Streptomyces > Streptomyces silvisoli. Next base: position 235,612 of record NZ_JARJBC010000006.1, read on the forward strand.
CAGAGCCGCAGATCCGGGACGCCATCGCGTACCGCACCGGGGGCGACATCGTGCAGAGCATCGCCGCGCGGATCCAGAGCGCCTCGCACGCCAGCTATGTGGTGGTGATCGACCGGGACGGCATCCGGCACTCGCATCCGATGCCCGCCCTGATCGGCGAACCGGTGGCGGAACGGCCGCTGGTGGCGCTCGACGGGCGCGACCACGTGGGCGTCGACCAGGGAATCACCGGCCGCTCCGCCAACGGCAAGGCACCGCTGCGCGGGCCCACCGGGGATGTGATCGGCGAGGTGTCGGTGGGCATGCCGGAGAGGGACGTGATCGGCCAGCTCTGGCGTGAGCTGCCGCTCTTCGGGCTGTTCGCCGCGCTGGCCCTGGCGGTGGGCGTGGCCGCCTCCTCTGTGCTGGCCCGCCGGCTGAAACGGTCGACTTTCGGCCTGGAGCTGGAGGAGATCGCCGGGCTGCTCCAGGACCGTGAGGCGATGCTGCACGGGATCCGCGAGGGCGTGATCGGCTTCGACCGGCACGGCCGGGTCACCGTGGTCAACGACGAGGCGCGGCGGCTGCTCGGCCTCGGCACGGCGCTCGGCTCCCGGCTGTCCGACGTACTGCCCGACGGGCGGTTGCGCCGCGCCCTGGACGGCACACTGACCGGCGCCGATCTGACCGTGGTGACCGACAGCCACTGCCTTGCGGTCAACCGGATGCCGGTCACGCTGCGCGGCCATGAGCTGGGCGCGGTGGTGACGGTCCGGGACCGTACCGAACTGGTCGGCCTGCTACGGGAGTTGGACTCGGTGCGCGGGCTGACCGACGCGCTGCGCGCACAGCAGCACGAGTTCTCCAACCGCATGCACACCCTGGCCGGTCTGCTGGAACTGGGCGAGCACGAGGCGGCGTTCGCCTACGCGGTGGAATCGGCGGGCGCCGAACCGGCGCTGGCCGAATCCATACGGTCCCGGATCGGCAACCCGCTGATGGTCGGACTGCTGACGGCGAAGACCACGGTGGCGGCGGAGCGGGGGGTACGCCTCGTCCTGAGTGAGGACTCCCGACTCGGCGAGCAGCCAGCGCACCTGGACCGGCTGCTGACCATCGTCGGCAACCTGCTGGACAACGCGGTGGACGCGGCGGCCTGCGGCGGCACGTCCCCGGCGCGGGTGCGGCTGTCCCTGGTGGAGGACGCGGCGAGGGTGACGGTACGGGTGGCCGACAGCGGGCCGGGCGTGCCGCCGCGGGCGCGGGAGCGGATCTTCGAGGACGGCTGGTCGACCCGACCGGACCGCGGCACCGCCCGCCGCGGCCTCGGCCTCGCCCTGGTACACCGGCTGGTGCTGCGGCACGGGGGTTCGATCGAGGTGAGCGAGGGGCCGGGCGCGGTGTTCACGGTGGTGCTGCCGGTGCCCCGCCCGGCGCCCGTGGCGGCGGCGAAGGGAGCGGGCTGGTGAGCGGGACCGCGATCAGGACGCTGGTGGTGGAGGACGACTTCCGGGTGGGCGGCATCCACACCGCGTATGTGCGGCGGGTGGCCGGCTTCGAGGTGGTCGGCCAGCCGGGTTCCGTCGACGCCGCGCTCGCCGCCGTCCGGGAGACTCGGCCCGAACTGCTGCTGCTGGACGTGTACCTGCCGGACGGCAGCGGATTGGACATCCTGCGGCGGCTCAGCCAGGAGACGGGCGGGCCGCGGCCGGACGCCATCATGACCACGGCGGCCCGGGACGTGGGCTCGGTCCGCGCGGCGATGCAGCTCGGCGCGATCGGCTATCTGGTCAAGCCGTTCGGCTCCGCCGCGCTCGCCGAACGGCTGACCGCGTACCGGGAGCTACGGCACCGGGTGGACGCGCTCGACCCGGCCGCGGAGGCCGACCAGGCCGATGTGGACGCGCTGTTCAGCGCCGCCCGGCCGAGCGCGCTGCCCTCCGTACCGGCCAAGGGGCATTCGGCGCCGACCCTCGCCGTGGTACGGGACGCGGTCCGCTCCGCGCGGACCGGCCTGTCGGCGGCCGAGGTCGCCGAGGCCACCGGGGTGTCCCGGGCGACCGCCCAGCGCTATCTGTCCTACCTGGTACGGGAGGGCATGGCGCGGCTGGAGTTGCGGTACGGGACGACAGGGCGACCGGAACACCGGTACCGGGTGGGCAGTTGAGCCCGGCTACGCCGCGCCCGCACCGGTGAGCGAACGCACCTCCACTTCGGCGTAGCGGCCCGGGTCGGCGGGCACCGGGGAGAGCACGGTGCCCAGCCAACCGGCCAGGAAGCCGAGGGGGATGGAGACGATGCCGGGGTTCTGCAGCGGGAACCAGGCGAAGTCGAGGCGGGGGAAGATCGCGCCGGGTCCGCCGGAGACCACCGGGGAGAAGACCACCAGCGCGACCGACGGCACCAGTCCGCCGTAGACGGACCACACCGCGCCCCGGGTGGTGAAACGGCGCCAGAACAGCGTGAACAGCAGGACGGGCAGATTGGCCGAGGCGGCGACGGCGAACGCCACCCCCACCACGACCGCCACGTTCAACGCCTGGGCGTACAGCGTCAGTCCGATGGCCACCGCCCCGATGGCCACTGCCGCCAGCCGGGCCACGCCAACCTCCCGGGCGTCCGGAGTGTTCGACGGCCCGCCGCGCCCCCGCCGCAGGCTGCCGTACAGGTCGTGGGCGACGCTGGCCGAGGAGGCGAGGGTGAGACCGGCGACGACCGCCAGGATCGTGGCGAAGGCCACCGAGCCGACCACGGCGAACAGCATCGTGCCGCCCGTCGAACCCGCTCCCCCGCCCAGACTCAGGGCTAGCAGCGGAACCGCCGTGTTCCCGGCCGCGTTGGACGCCCGTACCGCGCCGGAACCCACCAGGGCCGCCGCGCCGAACCCCAGCACCATCGTCATCAGATAGAAGGCGCCGATCAGCGCGACCGCCCACACCACCGAGCGGCGCGCGGCACGCGCGGTGGGCACCGTGTAGAAGCGGACCAGGATGTGCGGCAGTCCCGCCGTACCGAGCACCAGGGCGAGCCCGAGGCTGACGAAGTCCAGCCGGGCGAGCGGGGATCCGCCGTACTTCAGGCCGGGCCGCAGATAGGCCGCGCCGCGCCCGCTGCCGTGCGCGGCGGCGCGCAGCAGGGCGCTGACGTCGCCGTGGAAGTGGGCGAGCACCATGGCCGTCAGCACCGCCGAACCGCTCAGCAGCAACGCCCCCTTGACCACTTGGATCCATGTGGTGGCACGCATTCCGCCGAACACCACGTAGAACACCATCAGGGCGCCCACGCCGCCGACCGTCCAGGTCCTGGCGTGCGCCGCCTCACCGTCCAGCAGCAGCGAGACCAGACTGCCGGCGCCGACCAGTTGCGCCACCAGGTAGAGCACCGCCACCGTGATCGACGAGATCCCAGCGGCGATCCGTACCGGCCGCTCGCCCATCCGGGCGGACAGCACATCGGCGAGGGTGAACCGGCCGCAGTTGCGCACCAGTTCCGCCACCAGCATCAGCACGCCGAGCCATGCCACGAAGAACCCGACGAGGTAGAGCACCCCGTCATAGCCGTAGAGCGCGATCAGCCCGGAGACACCGAGGAACGAACCGGCGGACAAGTAGTCACCGCTGATGGCGAAACCGTTCTCCAGCGGGGAGAACAGCCGTCCGCCGGAGAAGAACTCCTCCGACGAGCGGCGCCCCCGCCCAGCCCAGACGGTGATCGCCAAGGTGATCGAGACGAAGGCGGTGAACAGCGAGAGCGCCAGCGCCTGATGCCCGGTCACCGAATGCCTGGCCGCCAACTGTGCCAATTCTGTCCGCAGTTGACCTACCGCCATACCGGGCCGCCCGGTCATCGCACCCGCTCCTGGGTGTCCCAGCGCAACTCCAGCGCCGCCCGGTCCCGGCGCAGCCGCGCATGCCGCGCGTAGGCCCAGGTCAGCAGGAACGTCATGGCGAACTGGCCGAGCCCGGCCAGCATCGCGACATTGACCGCCCCCGCCACCGGACGCCCCATCAGCCCAGGTGCCGTGATCGCCGCCGTCACATACAGCAGGTAACAGACCAGACACGCCCCCGCCGCCGGAAACGCGAACCGCCGATACCGGCGCCGCACCTCCTGGAACGCCTCCCCGGCCTGCACCTGCCGGTACACCGCCGTGCGGTCCGGCTCCTGCCGCGCCGCCGCACCGGGCTCCGGCCTCTGCGACGGCCCGCCGTGTTCCTCCCACGGGCCGACGGCCAGGGCTTCGGTCCAGGGGTCCTGCACCCCGAGCCGTACCGCCCCACCACCGTCGTGTACGTCCACAGTGAATCTCCTTGAGCCGCACGCCAATTGGCCGTTCGCCCAAGAATGGACAGATCCGGAAGATCCCTCGCCGATAAGACGAAACGTTCACTCCATCAGGTGATGAGGTCCGGGACCTCACCACCCCGAGCGGTTCCGACCGCTGTGCCCCCGGTGTCCACCGCCGCCGCTCAGTCCTGCGCGGGCCGCACGATCCCGTGCCGGAACGCGTACCGCACCGCCTGCGCCCGGTCCCGGGCCCCGATCTTCGAGAACAGGTTGTTGATATGGGTCTTGACCGTGGCCGGGCTGACGTAGAGCGTCGAGGCGATCTCCGTGTTGGACAGGCCCTCCGCCACCAGCGCCAGTACCTGCGCCTCGCGTCCGGTCAGCCCGTCCGGCAGCTCCTCCGGCGCCCCGCGCGCTGGGCCGACCGCCTGCGCGACCACCGGGCCGCCCTGGGCCAGCCGCTCCAGCAGGCGGCGCTGCACCTTCGGCGACAGTCCCGCCTGGCCCGACATCACATCCTCGATGGCCCGCAGGATCTCCTCGCCGCCCGCGTCCTTGGTCAGATAGCCGCGCGCCCCGGCCTCCAGCGCCGGAAAGAGCGAATCGTCATCGGCGAACGTCGTCAGCACCACCACCTGGGTGTCCGGATGGTCGCGCCGGATCCTGCGAGTGGCCTCCGCCCCGTCGCAGCGGGGCATCCGCAGATCCATCAGCACCACGTCCGGGGCCGTCTCCGCCACCAGCCGCACCGCCTCCTCCCCATCGGCCGCCGCTCCCACCACTTCCAGCCCGGGCAGCAGCCCGAGCAGCATCACGATGCCCTCCCGCACCACGGTCTGGTCATCGGCTACCACCACACGTGTCGCTCGCCCGGCCATCACGCCGGCACCCGCAGTCGCACCACGAACCCCTCCTCGGCCGGTCCGGCCTCCAGCGTGCCGCCGAGCAACTCGGCGCGTTCACGCATTCCCAGCAGACCGTAGCCTCCTCCCGAGCCACCGAGTTCGCCGTTATCCACAGGCTCGTTATCCACAGGCCGTCCGCCGAAGTCGCGGACTTCCAACTCCACTTCCCCCGGCAGATAGTCGAGCCGGATCGCCACCTTCGCCCCAGGCGCGTGCTTGCGCGCGTTGGTCATCGCCTCCTGGGCCACCCTCCGCACGGCGAGCCCAGCCTCCGCCGGCAGATCCCTGCGCTCGCCCTCGATCCGCAGCCGGGCGCCCTCGGAGTCCACCAGCTCACGCAGGAAGTCCTCCGCCGGTGTCATCTCACCGCGCAGCGCCGACAGCGCCTGCCGGGTCTCGGCCAGGCCCTGGCGCGCCATCCGGCGAGCCGACACCACCCGGTCCAGCACCTCGCCCCGATCGCCGCCCCGCTCGATGAGCAGCCGGGCCGCCTCCAGATGCACCATCTGCGCCGAAAGGCTGTGCGCCAGCACATCGTGGATCTCCCGGGCGATCCGGCCTCGTTCGCGCAGCGCCGCCGTCTCCGCCTCGGCGGCGCGAGCGGCCCGCTCCTGGGCCAGCAGCCGCTGGGTGTTGCCCCGGGCCTCCTTGTCCAACCGCACCACATAGCCCACCAGGCCGAGCCCCGCGGCGGTGAACGCCGTGGTCAGCCAGTTGTCCCGGCTCGCCAGCAGCGCGTACGCCCCCAGGGCGGCGCTGGTGAGCGGGATCGCCACGGCCAGTGGCAGCCGCTCCATCGCCAGGATCGCGCAGGCGCACCACAAGACGGTGGCGGCGTACCCCGCATGTTGGCTCTGCGCGGCGAACGCTCCGGCGAACAGCAATCCCAGCAGCCCCAGTGCGGGCCAGATCCGGTGCTCCACGGTGACCCGCATCAGGCCCCACACCACCAGGACGGCCGCCGCGACCGCGAGCGTCACCCACACCGGACGCCAGCCGTGGATCCGCCCGTTGGCGAACGCCCCCCACAGCACTCCGGCCAGGATCAGCAGCCGCATCGCCCAGCCGAGCACCCGGTGCGCCGTCGTCCTGCTCTCCCAGGACAGGGCCTCCGTGGAGGGCCAGGCTGTCCAGAAGCTGAGCGGCACGTGGGCTCCTTCCGCCGTGTACGCCGTCACGGTGCGGCGGCGGTGACGCGGTACGCGGGCTCCAGCTCACGGGCCCGCCACATCACCAGACCGGTCCGGACCAGCAACGTCGCCGCCAACGCCAGCATCGTCGCTCCGCTGCCCTGGTGCACGCCCAGCACCGCGCCCACAGCGGCCAGGCCTATTCGCAGCAGCACCCCGCCCGTCCAGGCTGCCGTGGTCGCCTTGGTGCCCCTGGCCCACACCGAGCCGTCGGCCTCCCGCCACAGCCGGGTGGTGTACGCCCACACCGCGCCCATGCCCAGCCCCACCAGTATCTCGGCGGCCAGCAGACCCACCGACAGCGCCACATGGCGATCGTCGACCACACCGCCGTTGCGCACCGAGAGGACGACCAGAACCACCGGAAGGATCCACCAGCGTGCGCTGTCAGCCACCTTCTGCGGCCTGAGCTGGCGTGCCAGCACCAGCACGACCACCGCGATGATCACCGCGACATCGGTAAGACCGGACATGGAAAACGCCTCCGAACTGCGAGGAACCGCGAGAAAACCAGACGCTTACGACGGTAGAGATCCGTCGTTTCCCGCGGATCGGATCCAGGGTTGAACCTGGGTGGAGATCGCCTCTCCACCCACGGGTGGAGAAACGCCCAGACCGGGGGCACGCGGTCGCGGAAGGCGGCGAGGCCCGGCCGTGGAGGACGAGGCGCGCCCCGCCGCGCAAGGCGGGGCACGCTGCCGGGGGACGCGGCGGCATCCGGAGCGGCCAGCGGAGCCTCACCGGGGAAGAAACGATCAACCGCGGCGGCTACCCACCGGCGAGGATACGCACATACCTCGTCTCGATGGCGCACTGCCGGTAGCCGAACCACGCGTTGACAGCCAGCATCGGCCCGTTGCCGGTGTCGTTGGCCGTGAACGCCTCGGCATAGCCCGCCGCCCGTGCCCGGTGCAGCGAGGTGGCCTTCGCCAACTTCGCCAGCCCCCGGCCGCGCCACGCCCGTCGTGTTCCGGTCATCCCCGACAGATACCGGCGGCGGCCGTCGGTGTGCGCCATGCTGAAGGCGGCGACGGTCCCGTCCGCCACCACGGCGGTCGTCAACTCCCGGTCCAGATCAGGCGAGTTCCAGTACTGGGCGAGCCACTGCGCGTACCCGATCCCGTCACACGACGCGTCGCTCGGTTCGTCCGCCGCCGCCTCCGCGTCCGCCTCGTACAGCGGTCGCGGATCGTCCGCGAAGTCCGCGCCGGTGCGCAGCTCGTACCCGTGGGGAACTTCGGGGACGGCGGGCAGCGTGCCGTCCGTCAGATCCAGGCGCTGGAAGCTGGCCGAGCGGCCCGGGCGGTAGCCGCGCCGGCGTGCGAAGTCCAGCGACGTCTCGTCGCCGACGACCCAGGCGAACACGGTGTCCGCCCCCTGGCCCGCGAGGTACTCCTCGGCGGCGCTGAGCAGGGCGCTGCCCACCCCCCGCCGACGCACCTCGGGAAGCACTTGGAGGTTCGCGAACGCCTGCCCCGGGAGGCTGTTCTCGTAGATCAACCCGGTGGCGGCGATTCCGACCACTCGGCGGCCCGTCCCCGCCGCGCCGTCAACCGCCCTTCCACGAGGGGAGGTTCGCTCGTGCCCGACCTCGGCGACGAGCATCCGGTACCGCTGGTCGGCGGGCGCCTCAGCGGCGCGCCAGGCCATGGTCTGCGGTGTCGAGACCAGGTAGGGCGCAACGATGTCACGCACCTCGGCGGCGGCCTCGGCGTCAGTGGGTCGGAAGGGGCGGATGGTCAGCTCCATGACGGCGCACGGTACGCCCCGGAGCATCCCATCCGCCTCCCGTTTTCCGCTGTCCGATGTCTGCGGTCACACGTCGATGCGCGAACGGTCCAGTGTGGCCGCGGAGTTGGTGATGAACTCCTTGCGCGGCGCCACCTCGTTGCCCATCAGCAGTTCGAAGACGCGCTCGGCGGCCTCCAGGTCGCCGATGTTGATCCGGCGCAGGGTGCGGTGGCGCGGGTCCATGGTGGTCTCCGCGAGCTGGTCGGCGTCCATCTCACCGAGCCCCTTGTAGCGCTGGATGCTGTCCTTGTAGCGGACGTTGCGACGCTGGAGGTCCAGCAGGGTCTGCCGCAGCTCGGTGTCCGAGTAGGTGTAGATGTACTTGTCCTGCCCCTTCTTGGGGTTGGTCAGCTCGATGCGGTGCAGCGGCGGCACCGCGGAGAAGACCCGGCCCTCCTCCACCATCGGGCGCATGTAGCGCTGGAAGAGGGTGAGCAGCAGGGTGCGGATGTGGGCGCCGTCGACATCGGCGTCCGCGAGGAAGATGACCTTCCCGTAGCGGGCCTGGTTGATGTCGAAGGTGCGTCCCGACCCGGCACCTATGACCTGGATGATCGCCCCGCACTCGGCGTTCTTCAGCATGTCCGAGACGGACGACTTCTGAACGTTGAGGATCTTGCCGCGGATCGGCAGCAGCGCCTGGAACTCCGAGTTCCGCGCCACCTTGGCGGTGCCGAGCGCCGAGTCGCCCTCGACGATGAACAGTTCGGTGCGGTCGACGTCGTCGCTGCGGCAGTCGGCGAGCTTCGCCGGGAGCGAGGAGGACTCCAGCGCGGTCTTGCGGCGCTGCGCCTCCTTGTGCTGGCGGGCCGCGATACGGGTGCGGGCAGCGGCGACGACCTTCTCCAGCACCGCGCGGGCCTGCTGCTTGTCGTCCCGCTTGGTGGAGGTCAAGAACGCCTTGAGCTCCTTGGCCACCACGTTCGCCACGATCCGGGAGGCGGCGGAGGTGCCCAGGACCTCCTTGGTCTGGCCCTCGAACTGCGGTTCGGCGAGCCGGACGGTGACCACCGCCGTCAGGCCCTCCATCGCGTCGTCCTTGACGACGTCGTCCTCGGCGACGCGCAGCAGCTTCGTGGCGCGCAGCACGTCGTTGACGGTCCGGGCGATGGAGCGCTCGAAGCCCGACACATGGGTGCCGCCCTTGGGGGTGGCGATGATGTTGACGAAGGAGCGCAGGGTGGTGTCGTAGCCCGCGCCCCAGCGCAGTGCGATGTCGACGCCGAGCTGGCGGGTGACCTCGGTGGGCGTCATGTGACCGCGCTCGTCGAGCACCGGCACGGTCTCCTTGAACGTGCCCTCGCCGCGCAGCCGCAGCACGTCGCAGATGGCCTTGTCGGGCGCCAGGTACTCGCAGAACTCGCTGATGCCTCCGTCGAAGTGGAAGACCTCCTCGGCCGGAGCGCCCTCGTCCAGGCCGCGCTCGTCCCGTACGACGATGGTCAGGCCCGGTACGAGGAACGCGGTCTGGCGGGCGCGCTGGTGGAGGTTCTCCAGGGAGAGCTTGGCGTCCTTGAGGAAGATCTGGCGGTCGGCCCAGTAGCGGACCCGGGTGCCGGTGCGGTTCTTGGTGATCTTCTTGGCCTTGCGCAGGCCGCTGCCCGGGTCGAACGGGGCGTCGGGCCCGGACTCGGTGAAGATGCCGGGCACGCCGCGGCGGAAGCTGATGGCGTGGGTGTGGCCGCTGCGGTCGACCTCGACGTCCAGCCGGGCGCTCAGCGCGTTGACCACGGAGGCGCCGACGCCGTGCAGACCGCCGGAGGCGGCGTAGGACCCGCCACCGAACTTGCCGCCCGCGTGCAGCTTGGTCATGACGACCTCGACACCGGACAGGCCGGTCTTGGGCTCCACGTCCACCGGGATGCCGCGACCGTTGTCCCGGACCTCGACGGATCCGTCGTCGTGCAGGACGACCTCGATACGGTCGCAGTAGCCGCCCAGCGCCTCGTCGACGGAGTTGTCGATGATCTCCCACAGGCAGTGCATCAGACCGCGGCTGTCGGTCGAGCCGATGTACATGCCAGGGCGCTTGCGGACGGCCTCCAGACCCTCGAGGACGAGCAGGTGCCGCGCGGTGTAGTTCGAGCCGTCGCGGTCCGCGCCGCTGAGCAGGGCGGTGGACGGCGCTGATGTGTCGGCGGTCACGCGGGCAGCTCCTCGCAGTTCTTGCAACCGTTTCCGGTGTGGGCAGTTGTGGTTGTTCGCCGACGAGAGTACCGATGCCCGGCGGGGCGACCTCGCCGCGACCCGGTTTCGCCGTTTATGCTAGCCCGACATCGATCGCACGTTCGATACCTCGTACGAGTGATACCCACATCACGTTCCCAACTAGGCATGAACCATTTAGGCTCCGGGCACGTCCTCAGCAACAACCGGCAACCCTGCCGGGAGGCGAAAATCCGACATATGCCCCAAATATCACAACTGACTCTTTAATCCCTATTCGCCGCCAACCGGTACCATCCGGCCGCCTCGGGCCCAACTTTCGAGGAAAAGCCACGAGCGGGAACGTTTTCGGCCTGGTTGGATGTTGACCCTGGTACGACAGCTCGTCGAGCTAGAGAAGAGGCGACGTGACTACTGTTCTGACCCCCGCGAACCCGCTGACCGCGGCGGACCGCTGCGACCGCTGCGGCGCCCAGGCCTACCTGCGCGTCGTTCTCATCAGCGGTGGCGAGCTCCTGTTCTGCGCGCATCACGGGCGCAAGTTCGAGCCGGAACTGAAGAAGATCGCTGCGGAAATACAGGACGAGACCGGACGACTCACCGCCGCCCCGGCGACGGTCGTCGAGGACTGACCTACACATCGCATACGACGAGCTCGGACCGGCATGACCGGTGCGTTGAGCGGCCACCCCCACCGAGGGGTGGCCGCTCAACGCTATTCACCATCACCATCCGTACGCGCTCGATCGCAAACCGTTCCACTAACCCCGCGGGGCGAAACGACGAGATTCACGCACACTTAGTGACGCGCCATTACGAGCGGCACATAAGTGCGCTCGATACCGCCACCCGGCGGACAACGACACACCAGGACGGCGCCCGCGCGCCCGCTACAGGAGATGCCGGATCACACCGGCATAGGCGGAAACCCTGGTGTACACCCCCGGGTGCGCCGCCTCACCACAGCCCGTCCCCCACGAGACCAGCCCGACCAGTCGGCCGTGGACCACCAAAGGCCCCCCACTGTCGCCCTGGCAGGCGTCCCGTCCCCCCTGCGGCTCTCCCGCGCACACCATGGACGCGGGCATGTACGTGCCCGCCAGGCTCCCCGGGTAGGCGCGCGCACACCCCTCGTTCGACACCAGCCGCACCCGTGCGGCGCGCAGCACCGGTGAGTAGCTGCCGTGCCCGTTGGTGTCGCCCCACCCGTAGACCGTGGCGCTGCCCTGGCGGTCGCCCCTCAGCTCGCGATCGCTTGCCAGGCGTATCGTGCGCCCGGGGAGCGAGCGGGCCAGTCGGACCACCGCGAGGTCGCCCGCGTTGGTCCGCGGGTTGTACGACGGATTGATCCACACATGGCGCACCGGGACCTCCCGCCCCTGCTGGCCGCGCATGTCCGAGCGGCCCGCCACGACCCGCAGGTCGCGGATGGCCCACCAGTCGGCTCCGAGCACATCACGACCGAAGCAGTGGGCGGCGGTCAGCACCACCCGGGGAGCTATCAGCGCCCCGCCGCAGAACTGGCCCGACCGGTCGACGCCGAAGCGCTCGCGGCTCGCCAGGGCCACCACCCAGGGGTGCGCCGATATGCCCGTTGGGCGGCCGCCTATGACCCGTTCATGGTGTCTGTGGGCCCCTGTGGCGAAGGCGGGGGTGGACGTGGCGAGCGGCACCGCAGCCGCGAAGAGCGCGAGTCCGCCGACCACCGCGGCGGCCGTCCGACGGCGGGGTCTGGTGCACATACGGTCTCCTGACCATCCGGAACGGTTGGGACACTCAGCGTCATCCACCTGGAGCCGTACCGCATCCGGAAAAGCCCGCGGGCCCGCAACCTCGCGAGGAGGTCACGGGCCCGCGAAAGACGGCGCCGCCAAGGGCTCAGTCCAGGTAGTCCCGGAGCACCTGGGAACGCGACGGGTGGCGCAGCTTGGACATGGTCTTGGACTCGATCTGGCGGATCCGCTCACGGGTCACGCCGTAGACCTTGCCGATCTCGTCCAGCGTCTTCGGCTGGCCGTCGGTGAGGCCGAAGCGCATGGAGACCACGCCCGCCTCGCGCTCGGAGAGGGTGTCCAGGACGGAGTGCAGCTGCTCCTGCAACAGGGTGAAGCTGACCGCGTCGGCCGGAACGACCGCCTCGGAGTCCTCGATGAGATCACCGAACTCGCTGTCGCCGTCCTCGCCCAGTGGAGTGTGCAGGGAGATCGGCTCGCGGCCGTACTTCTGGACCTCGATGACCTTCTCCGGGGTCATGTCCAGTTCCTTGGCCAGTTCCTCCGGGGTGGGCTCGCGGCCCAGGTCCTGGAGCATCTGGCGCTGCACACGGGCGAGCTTGTTGATGACCTCGACCATGTGCACCGGAATGCGGATGGTGCGGGCCTGGTCAGCCATGGCGCGGGTGATCGCCTGCCGGATCCACCAGGTGGCGTACGTGGAGAACTTGTAGCCCTTGGTGTAGTCGAACTTCTCCACCGCGCGGATCAGACCCAGGTTGCCCTCCTGGATCAGGTCCAGGAACAGCATGCCGCGGCCGGTGTAGCGCTTGGCCAGCGAGACCACCAGACGGAGGTTGGCCTCCAGCAGGTGGTTCTTGGCGCGGCGACCGTCCTCGGCGATGATCTCCAGCTCGCGCTGGAGCTTGGGCGCGAGCTTGTCGGCCGCGGAGAGCTTGTCCTCCGCGAACAGGCCCGCCTCGATGCGCTTGGCGAGCTCGACCTCCTGCTCGGCGTTGAGCAGGGGCACCTTGCCGATCTGCTTGAGGTAGTCCTTGACCGGGTCGGCGGTGGCGCCGGCCGCGGCGACCTGCTGCGCGGGCGCGTCGTCCTCGTCGTCGTCGGAGAGCACGAAGCCCTCGGACTCCGGCTGGTCGGGGCCGGCCTCACCGGGCTTGCCGGGCGCCTCGTCCAGCAGGTCCTCGGCCTCGACGAGGTCGTCCTCGGCGGTCTTCTTCGCCGTGGTCTTCTTGGCCGTCGCCTTCTTCGCCGGGGCCTTCTTCGCCGCGGTCTTCTTGGCGGCCGCCTTCTTCACGCCCGCCCCGCTGGCGTTCTCCTCGGCGTCGGCCTCCAAGGAGACCTCCGCGGTGGCCGACGGGGCGGTCACCGTCTTGGCGGCGGCGGTCTTCTTGACGGTGCTCGTCGTGGTGGCGACGGGCTTGGTGGCAGTACGCTTCGCCGGGCTCTTGGCTGCGACGCTCTTGCGGGTGCGCTTCGGCGCCTCTGCGGCACTGACCATCAGCGTCACACCCTCCTCGTCGAGGACCTGGTTGAGGCTGCGCAGAACGTTCTTCCACTGGGTTGCCGGAATCTGGTCCGCCTCGAAGGCCCGACGGACGTCGTCGCCTGCGATCTGGCCCTGTGCCTTACCCCGCTCAATGAGCGCCATCAGAGACTCGGATTCGGTGATCTCCGGCGGGAGCGTACGGGATGTGCTGGCCGACACGAACAACCTCTCGGAACGATGGGAACGACTTCCGACCGCGCCTGCACCCGGCAGGGGATCGGCCGCCGGCGGGGATGGTCCGGCGGTGGAGGCGGGACCGCACAGGAACACAGCATCTGCGATGTCGTCCGTATTCCTTCTGCGGCACCACCTCTTAGGTCATCGCGCCTCTCCTACGAGTGTTACGCGGGTCCTGCGTGGCCCGTGTCACACCGTAATTCAGCGTAAACCAGCTCTTAGCCCGGCACTTCCACCGAAGACGGCCGCCGCCGGGCCCGTTCGGGGGGTCGGCGGCGGCCGGGGACATCGGCGCACGGAAGGCGCGGGCGGAACACCCGGCGACGGGGCCGTCCTTGTCCGGCGGTCCAGCGCGGCGGGGGCGGGAGCGGCGAGTGGGCGGCCGCCGGGTTCAGTGCTCGCGCGGCGCCGGAACGACGCGGTCCACTTCGGGGTGCGGGGTGAGCAGCTGCCGCATGGCGCCCTCCGCGCCCTGAGCGTCCCCGTTCGCCAGGGCCTCGACGACGGCCAGGTGCAGCCCGACCGCCGCCTCGGTGGGGCGGTCGCAGCCGGTGACCGGGCCACCGGAGACCTGGAGCGCCGAGGAGACGATGCCGGACAGGTGCTCCAGCATCCGGTTGCCGGTGATCTGCAGGACGAGAGCGTGGAACTCGGCGTCGGCGCGGGAGAAGGTCAGCGAGTCCCCCTGGGCGACCGCGTGGCCCATGATCTCGGCCATGTCGGCGAGACGCTGCTGGACGTCCTCCCGGCCATGACCGGCCGCGAGCCGGGCCGCGAGCGGCTCGATGGTCCAGCGCAGTTCGGACAGCTCGCGCCGCTGGTCGTCGCGCTGCGGGCCGAAGGCCCGCCACTCGATGATGTCGGGGTCGAGCAGGTTCCAGTCGCTGACCGGACGGACCCTGGTGCCGACGTTGGGGCGGGCGCTGACGAGGCCCTTGGCCTCCAGGACGCGCAGTGATTCACGGACGACGGTGCGGGAGACCTCGAAGCGCTGACCGATCTCCTCGGGGACGAGCGGGCGGTCGGCGCCGAGATCGCCGGAGACGATCATCTGGCCGAGCTGCTGGACGAGTTGGCCGTGCAGGCCGCGCCCTCGGCTGCCTCCGGCGCGGCGCCCGACCCGCCCCATCTCGGTATCCACCCCGTCCCAGTTGGGGTTACCGGGGCGGTCGGTGCCGGGGGCTTCCCCGTACGGGTAGCGGTCGAGCTCCCCATGCCCGGCGAGGCCGGAGTCGACGGGGCGGGCCGCGGTCATCATGGTGTGCGCAAGGGTAGTCACGCATCCTTTGTCGGCGATGTCCCCGGCGGCCTTGAGGGCTTTGCTGAAAAGCACACGAAAGGGTGATCGCCCCTCACCGCATAATTGACGCTTTATCGTAAAGAAACGTGCTTTCTCAGGGGAGTTACGGACACATCAACGCGACTGCCAGACTCGTCCCGCACGTCAACGTCCGTTTGCGGTAAGGGAGTAGACCAACGAGGCCGCACAACAAGCCAGCACAGCACAGAAGTTGGCCGCGTTCGGGCTCGTGAATCACACCTCGGGGCGCAGCATCGGCGGATTGAGCAAAGTCGCGCCGCCAGCCCTGAACAACTGGGCGGGACGGCCTCCTTGACGCGTTGTGGTACCGCCCGCCGGAACCAGGAAGCCCGGCGTTCCGGTCACCTTGCGGTGGAAGTTTCGCGGATCCAGCGCCACACCCCACACCGCCTCGTAGACCCGGCGCAGCTCGCCGACGGTGAACTCGGGCGGGCAGAAGGCGGTGGCCAGCGATGAGTACTCGATCTTCGACCTGGCGCGCTCCACGCCGTCGGCGAGGATCTGCGAGTGATCGAAGGCGAGCGGCGCGCGATGCTCCTCGTCCGGCGCACCGTTCTCCGCCTGCAACAGGTCGTCCACCGGAGCCCACCGCGCGCTGCGCGCGTCGCCCCCGGCCCTCGGAGCCGGGAGGTCGGGTGCCAGTACCAGGTGCGCGACGCTGACCACCCGCATCCGTGGGTCGCGGTTCGGATCGCCATAGGTGGCGAGCTGTTCCAGATGTGCCCCGCCGGTGCCGTACGGCCCCGCCGCGCCGAAACCGGCCGGGACGGGCTGCTGGGTGCGCAGCCCGGTCTCCTCCGCGAGCTCACGGGCGGCGGCCTCGGCGAGGTTCTCGTCGGGCCTCACGAATCCCCCGGGCAGCGCCCATCGCCCCTGGTACGGCGGCTCACCCCGGCGGACGGTCAACGCGCACAGCGCATGCTGACGCACGGTGAGCACGACCAGATCGACGGTGACAGCGAAGGGCGGATGGGCCGACGGGTCGTAGGGCGACATGACGTGATCATAGTCGTCTCACTGACGATAAACAGCTGGTTCGGGGGATGCGTGGCGGGGTCGGTGCTCGGGGGGCGCCCCCCGCCCCCTCCCCCTCCCTCCCCTCCCCCGAGTTCCAGCGTGCGGCCGGATATCGGCCCCGCGGCCGGTGGCTGACCGCGCCCGGGCGAGCCGATGGCGGCGCGGACGTCTACCGTTCCGATCGGTGCCTCCTGCGGGCGCCGCACGCGACCAGCCGCCAGTGCCGATCCAGCCGTACCAGCCTGAGGAGAACGATGGCCGTCCTTCGCCAGCCCGGCGCCGTGCTCACCGACCACACCTTCAGCGTCCCGTTGGACCACTCACGCCCCGACGGAGAGCGGATCGAGATCTACGCTCGCGAGGTGGTGGCGGTGGGCCGGGAACGGGAGCCGCTGCCCTGGCTGTTGTTCCTCCAGGGCGGCCCGGGTGGGCGCTCCCCTCGCCCGCTGGGCCGGGACAGCTGGTTGAGCCGGGCACTCGACGACTACCGGGTGCTGCTGCTGGACCAGCGGGGTACCGGACGGTCCACCCCGGCGAACCGGCAGACCCTGCCCAAGCGTGGTGACGCCGCCGCGCAGGCCGCGTATCTGGCGCACTTCCGTGCCGACGCCATCGTGGCCGACTGCGAACTGATCCGCCGCCAACTGGTGGGCGCGGACGGGCAGTGGTCGGTGCTCGGGCAGAGCTTCGGCGGATTCTGCACGCTGACCTATCTGTCGTTCGCGCCGCAGGGGGTACGGGAGGCGTTCATCACCGGCGGGCTCGCCGGACTGCGTTCCAGCGCGCGGGACGTCTACCGGGCCGCGTATCCGCGCGTGGAGCGCAAGAACCGGCGGCACTATGAGCGTTATCCGCAGGACGCCGAGCTCGCCCAGGCGGTGGTTCGCCATCTGCGCGACCACCAGGTGCGGTTGCCCGACGGTGCGGTGCTGACGCCAGAGGCCTTCCAGTCGTTGGGGATCATGCTTGGGACCAGCAACGGGTCGCATACTCTGCACTACCTGCTGGAGGACGCCTTCCTTCCGGGTTCGGGCGAACGCACGCTTTCCGACTCCTTCCTTTCCGAGGTGCAGGGTCATCTGTCCTTCGCGGCCAATCCGCTCTATGCGGTGCTGCACGAGTCGATCTACGGCCAGCGGTCGGTCTCCAGCCAGTGCACGGGCTGGGCGGCGGAGGCGGTCCGCGCGGAGTTCCCGCAGTTCGACGCCGAAAAGGCGCTGTCCGGTGATGGCCCGCTGCTGTTCACCGGGGAGATGATCTACCCCTGGATGTTCACCGCCGACCCCGTTCTCGAACCGCTGCGGGAGGCGGCGGAGTTCCTCGCGTCGCGTGAGGACTGGCCGGATCTGTATGACGTCGACCGACTGGCCCGCAATGAGGTGCCTGTTGTGGCCGCCGTTTACCACGACGACATGTATGTCGACACCGCCGACTCGCTGGAGACGGCCGCGGCGGTCAAGGGACTGCGTACCTGGGTGACCGACGAGTACGAGCACGACGGGTTGCGGGTGAGCGGTGGGCGGGTGCTGGATCGGTTGATCCGCCTGGCGCGGGGCGAGTTGTAGCGGGTAGCCGCCCACGCCGGCGCATGGCCCGGTGCGTTCTCGTGGGGGACTCAGCATCGTCGTCCGTCTCCCTTCCGCGTTCGGGTCGGGCGGTGTGCCTGGCGGCGGGTGCCGGGGCGGGTGGCGGGGCTGGTGTCGGTGGCCGGGCGTCCCTTGGGTCCGGTGGCCGGCTGTGGGGTCGTGGTGCCGCGCGCCTGCCGCTTGCTGCGTTCCTGTCGGAGGCACTGGCGCAGTGGTTCGGGATCCAGGCCGTTGTTGCAGGCCCGGTGCAGCAGCTTGGCGAAGGTGTATTCGGGGTCGGCGTCCAGTGCCCGGTCGAAGGCGACGCGTGCGGCGGGCTCGTCTCCGACGGACCAGCAGACCCAGCCGGCCAGGGTGAGTGGCGCGGCGGAGTGGTCGGTGTAGGCGCCGACGCAGCGGCGTGCCAGCGCGCGCCACAGTCTTAGCGCGGGTGCGGCGTCCTGTCCTTCCATCCATTCGGCTGCCTGGTCGCGGGTCTCGCGGTCCTGGAGGCCGAGGATGATCGCGGCTGCCTCGGCGTCCGCGAGGAGGGTGTCGTCGTGGGTGTCGCCCGCGGTGTCGTCGGAGGCGGCCGGGGTGGTGCGGAAGCGGTGGAGGGCGGCTTCGGCGAGGGTCAGTGTCTCCTCTCGGACGGTGAGGATGTCTCCGTCGCGGAGCATGCGGGGGACGAGTTCGGCGCAGGCCTGGTCGAGGGCGGTTTCCTGGGGGGCGGCTCGGGGTGGGCGGAGTGGTGCGTAGCGGGCTTGCATCTCCTTGAGGGTTCCGCGTACCTGAATGCCCGCGTAGGCCGCGGCGGCGGCCATGACGGAGGTGCCGTCCTGGGGGATGGGTGTTCCGTCGGGTGGGCAGCAGCCGATGTCGGGGCAGCAGTAGGACCACCACCGGCCGTCGCTGACGCAGAGGGCTTCCATGACCGGTACGTCGAGGGCGCCGCATGCGGTGCGGAGGTGTTGGGCGAGGGGTCGTAGTCGTTCCATGGTCTGCTGGGGGCGTTCGCCTGGGCGCGGGTCCTGGCAGAGGAACACGGCGATGCCGTCGGGGCGGTCGGGGCGGCTTGCTTCTCCGATCAGGCAGTCGGCGAGTTGGGCGGCGACGTGGCGCCACTCGGCGGGGTCGGCCGGGATGCCGAGGCGTAGTCGTCCGCCGAAGCGGCCGCGGGCTCCGTGCAGGGCGACCATGACGATGCTGTCGTCCGGGTGGAAGCCCAGGACGAAGGGCAGTGCCTCGGCGAGGTCGGCGGGACCACGCAGGGTGACTCGTGGTTCGCGGGGTGGATGGGACGCTGAGGATTCGGTGTGTTGTGTCATGGGGTGAAGATCCCGCGGTGTGCCGCGCGCCCGCCAGCCCTGTGGATAACTCCCTGGTTTCGTACGATGAGCTGCGCGAAATGGCATGACCGGTTCGAGGGACGGGTTGTCCACAGGCTCTGGCCGGAGTTCGCGCGTTGTCGGTGGCATCGGGTTGCATGGGGGCATGAGCGAGAACCTGCGTACCGCTGCCGATGCCGTGCTCCGCCGTCTTGTCGGTGACCCCACCGGCTCCGCGCGGCTGCGTGAGGATCAGTGGCGGGCGATCGAGGCGCTGGTCGCGCAGCGGCGTAGGGCCCTGGTGGTCCAGCGCACCGGCTGGGGTAAGTCGGCGGTGTACTTCGTGGCCACGGCGCTGCTGCGGGAGCGTGGCAGCGGGCCGACGGTGATCGTCTCGCCGTTGCTCGCGCTCATGCGCAACCAGATCGAGGCCGCTGAGCGGGCGGGTATTCGGGCCCGCACGATCAACTCGGCGAACACCGAGGAGTGGGACACCGTGCAGGCCGAGGTGGCCGCCGGTGCGGTGGACGTGCTGCTGGTGAGCCCGGAGCGGCTGACTCGCATGAGCTGCATTCGGACTCCAGAAGGGTCTCGGGCTCGATCAGACACCGCAGCTTGATCTTCGGGGGTGGCGGAGTCGGGAGGGACGTGCCGCGCTCCTGGGCCAGGGCCTTCATCGCCTGCTCCCAGAAGCCTGACTTCCTCCACCGCGTCCAGTAGGTCTGGAGCGTAGCCGGGCTGCCGAACAACGAGGGGACGTTCGTCCACGGGGTGTCGGTCCGCGCCTTGTAGAGGATCCCCGCTAGTACCGTGCGGGGGGCAAGGTTTCGCGACTTCCAGTCGACGAGCGGGGCGACCTTCTCCCAGCCTTCGTTGGTCAAGAGGGGGACTTCCAGCCCTCGTTCGGAGAACCAAGCGGCGAGCGCGCAAGGTTGGCCTTTGCGGCCTTGCGGGGCGTATCCGATGATGGTCACTTCAGATCGGATCAGGACCATGAATTCGTGCTGCTTCTCCAGAGGCATGTCGTGGAGCCGACGGTTGGCCATCTCAGCGAGGTTGATGAGCTGTGTGATCCGTTCCCCGGCGACGTCAGACTCCTCCTGCCAGGACGCGATGTCGGAGCGGTCCTTCTGGAGCTTGGCCAGCTCTTGCTGAAGTGGCGCGACAACTTCAGCGACCCGCTCCTCGGCTTCTTCCTCCGAGAGCTCCTCGTCCTCCATTGCGATCTGCTTGGCAGTCATGCTGATAGTGATATTGACTGCCTTCTTCTGTGTGGCGATCTGCTTGTCCAATTCGGCAATACGCTCGGTGAAGTTGACTCGGGTCCCTGAGCGAACGCCGATCCAGTCGTCGGCCATTGCCTTCAGCTGGTCCAGGTCCCCGAGAAGTCTCTTAACCTTCTTCCACGCTTCTTCCTCGACAGGCTCGGCTCGCAGGTACGCACAGTCACACGTTGGGGCACCCGGGTATGCGGCGATCCGCCCTTGGCAGCGGTACTGCTTTTCGCGGCGTCCCTTGCCTCCACCGACATAGCGCTTCCCGCAGGGGCTGACGATTTGACCGCTGAGGGTATAAATGCGAGATGTCGACGGCTTACGGGGAGGCTTCTTGTTGGCGTTCTTGAGCTCCGCGACTTCTTCTGGGGTGAAGATCGGGTCGAGCTTGATGACGACGGGCTCTCCGTAAATGGGATTGCCATCGGCGTCGCGCTGTACGTAGCGCGAGCCCCGGAAGACCTGGCGGGCCTCCAGGACGATGTCACTTAGGATCTGCTGCCGCGCAGAGTGGTAGCCCCACGGCTCTCCATTGCGCTTTCGGTAGCCAGCGGCGTTCATCACGATGGCGACGTCTTCCCAGTCGCGCGATTCGACGAATCGTTTGCGGCCGTTACGGAGGAAGTCCGCTTCGTGCTTGGCGGTGCAATCTGAGTGGCAGTCTGCGCAGTCGTCGATGACGAGGCGTGACTCCCCCTTGATTCCCTTGTTGATGACTCGGTAGCCGTAGGGGACCTTGCCGCCGATGTAGCCGCCGTCTTCAGCTTTTTCCTGGAGGCCGCCTTGGGTCCTCTCGCGGATGATCTCGCGCTCATCTTCGGCGCGGTCGGCTGCTTTGCGCATACGCGAGCGGCCTTCAGAGGTGGTGTTGTCGTAGTCGCCTTTGACGATGGCGACGAAGACGCCGAGGTCTTCGAGTTCCCAGACCCACGGCCAGAATGCTCGTCCGGCGCGGCCTATCGCGCGCTCTTCGGGCACGCAGACGACGTCGAAAGGGCGGGGGACCTGCCGGGCCTCCTGCATGAGGCGGTTGAGGTCGGGTCGCTCGTGGGCTTCGAGGCTTCCGCTGAAGCCTTCGTCGGCGTAGGTGCCGACGTGGTCCCAACCCTTGTTGGCTATGTGCTTCTTGGTGCGCTTGCCGGTGTAGGTGATGCCGTAACCCTTGACCTGCTCCTCGGTGCTGACACGGAGGTAGTCGACGGCGCGGAGCCTGGCGGTGGTGGCGCGGCGTACGGTCGTGATGGCGCTTATGAGATTCTTCGACATGTCAGTCCCCCAAGACTGGCCAGACCCCGGGGTGGTAGCACACCGCCGGGGTCGCCCATGAGGTGGTTATCTTAGGCTGCTTGGTCGTCAGCGTGCGGTGCGAAGAGGATCTCCAGGACGCGGCGGTAGGCGCCCGGGGGAAGCTGACGTTTTAGCAGGGGCTCGGGCCGACCCGGACTCTCTGTGTCATCTGCTGTCTTGAGCGCTTCTCGGTCGGGACTGAATCGAACCGCTACTGTCATGGCGCCACCACACGGTTCCGGATGGAGTTGGCAAGCAAGTCGGACGCGCTTGCCAGCCGTGGGCGAAAACGGGCGGGGGGTATC
Source organism: Streptomyces silvisoli (assembly GCF_029269905.1). Lineage (NCBI taxonomy): Bacteria > Bacillati > Actinomycetota > Actinomycetes > Kitasatosporales > Streptomycetaceae > Streptomyces > Streptomyces silvisoli. Next base: position 257,483 of record NZ_JARJBC010000006.1, read on the forward strand.
ACGGATCGGCACATGACGTGGTGTTCCTTGCGAGGGAGCGCGCGGGGCGACAGAGCGGTATCAACATCGCCGGGGGCCAGGCCGATTCGGCGGAGGCATCGCTGTCTTTCAGCGAGTGGGCGCTGCGGAATTCAGGGCATCAGCAGACGAGAGCCGTGCATTACCTCCTGTGTCTATGCTCACTGTCCACTGCGTCCGCCACGGCTCCACCGCCAAGCACAGCCGGGTGCGAACGCCATCAATGCTCTGCCGCGATCCCCGGTTTCGGTAACCGGGGATCGTCTGCTATGTATCGCCCTGCACGACGAGAGCCTGGCCCTCGCCCTCTGTTTCGGCCTCGGTCAGAAGGCCAGTCGGTAGGACCGGAACGCAGGGGTCGCACCGTCGGTGACAAGCATCAGCAGCCCGTCGTCGGTGAGGCGGTCGAGGTTGCGGGCCACGACACCCTCGTAGGGGCCAACGACTTGGGCGCGCGTGGCGAGTTGCGGCTCCGGGACGCACCGCGATGTGCGCGAGGACTGCTCGGTAGGTGGCGTCGCGCAAGAGCCAGCGAGGATCCGTCGCACGGACTGCGTTTGCAAGCGTCGACGACCGAGGGCGCTGGAAAGGGCGGAAACGGCTTCTCTGCCTCGACGCCCGGTTGATTGTCAGTGGCGTCCTGGCGGGCCTGGAAGGTGCCGAGGTTGGAGACCGAGGAGACCTCGCGGTAGGTGTTCTAGCTCGGGATCCAGACTTCAATGTCCTAGGTGAGCTGGGCGGAGGAGCCCCTGTCACCGGCGGCCAGCTTGACTACGCGGCAGGCGAGGCTGAGTTCCTTCAGGCACGCCTCGGCATGGCCGATCATCTTCTCTAGCTCGGCGTCAGCGTCTGCCGGGTCGACGATCCACACGATCTCGACGTTGGCAAACTGGTGCTGGCGGATCAAACCGCGGGTGTCGCGGCCGTACGAGCCGGCCTCGGACCGGAAGCACGGTGTGCGCGCGGTGAGCCCGAGGAACAGCTAGGCCGGTGGGGCGATCTCGTCGGTGTAGAGGTTGGTCAGCGGTACCTCGGCCGTCGGGATGAGGAACATTCGCGGTCAGCGACGCTGGTCTTGAACAGATCTTCCGGCGCGTCGGTACGCCCCCGGGCGCGGGCATCATGCATAAGGAATCAACGGTAGCAATCGCCGGACCGCCCCTGGCCCGGAATTTCCAGCGTCCCGGCCGACGACGCTCGGCCGTGCCCGGAACACTCCCCAGGGGCGGGTGTCGATCCAAGCTCGCACGCTTGAGCTGCTGGGACGTTAGCGATGTCTCGTCGCGGGCCAACGCTGGGGTTGGCTGATCCTCTTTCAGGGCGATCGGACCTTTTGTGTTCGTACTTGCGGTGCTGATAGACAAGTTTGAGCGCCTGCGCCAAGCAGGCGTGAGGGCAAGGTGACGCTCTTGGACGACGGAGAGCCCGAACGCGGCGCCATGAGTGTGGGCCAGCCGCCAGCGTGGCGTCAGCGTGTGTGTGGCTTGGATGTTGTGCGGTTCGTCGCTATGCGGGGGCCAGAGGGGTGGGCGTTGTGTCTCGTTGGGACATTCATGTCGATGCTGTACGTGCCGTGTTGAAGAACACTGGTGACGTCGCGGGAGAGTTCAAGGGTGAGTTCACGGCGTACGGCGACGCCGTGGAGAGCGCGTCGAAGTCCGCAGGCACGATGCTTCCCGGCTGCAAGCCCAAGGACGGGACGCCTGGTCCGGTGGGCGCGGCGCTCGGCGAGTTCGCCAGCCGCATGATGAAGGATCTGGAGTTTCTACCAGCTCGGTCGGCCGAGTCGATCGAGGGCGCGGCGCTGGCCGCCATGGCGTACGACGTCGGTGATCTGCAGATGGCCGCCACGGCTCAGCAGGAGACCCTCAAGGCCCCTGATGCCGCGCACCTGGACAAGGTCGCCGAGAGGTTGATGGGGAAGGGCGGTCAGGCCGAGTGATCGACCTTGCAGGCATCCCGGAGTTCACCGGTGATCTCGAGCAGTTGGAGAGGGACGCGGGCACACTGAAGAAGGCCGCGTCCGACATCCGTGGCACGGGCGGGGACGTCCATAGCAAGTTCCAGGGCCTGTCGTCGTGTTACTCCGCGCCGGAGGCGGAGCAGTTGTTCGCCACGACCGTTCCGGTGCGGGATGGCGCTGCCCACTTCGCCACGAAGCTGGAGACCGTCAGCCGCGCGCTGTCGGACTTCGCGAGTACCGCGCGACCGCTCGTCCACGAACTCGACCAACTCAGAACTCGGGCCGCGGCGTTCTGCAAGTCAGTCGAGGGCGACCACAACTGGCGCAAAGACCAGTCCAAAATCGATCAGAATGCTCATCTGGTCCATGAAGTAGGGCGAGTGTGGGGCGCGTTCCAGGATGCGGAGCGCACCACAGCCGACAAGATCACATCTTTGTACAGCGGTGGCACCCACTTCGTGGTGGACGATGGCTCGCACAAGCCGGGCATGTACGGCTTCAACGCCAACGAGGCCGCCAAGGCAGACAAGACGCCCTGGGGCACGGTGGACGAACGCGAGTACACCGGTTGGGCAGCGGCCTGGCACTGGACCACTGACCACGTGGGCAGCCTAGTGAGCGGCTTCTTCGTCGACGGCGGCTGGGAGATGCTCAAGGGCATCGGTCACATGGCGGGCTTTTGGGACTGGGACACGTTCAAGAAGACGTGGAGCGGTATCGGCGCGGTCTTCGGCGGAGTCAGCGCGTACGTGATGACGCCTTACAACTGGGCCCTGGACAAGGCGTTCGGCCCGACCGACCACAGCGACACCGACCGGCAGAAGAAGGCGTTGCGGGACTTTGGCAAGTCCCTGGTCGCCTGGGACGAGTGGGGCAAGAACCCGACACGAGCGGTGGGCACCGTCGCCTTCAACGTCCTCACGGTTGGTTCCGGCACCCTGCTCAAGCTGGGCAGGGTCGGCGCACTGGCCAAGGCAGGCGAAGCCGGTGGAGTAGGTACCGCAGCCAAAGTGGCGGGCGCACTCGGCAAAGCCGGTGAACTGGTCGACCCGATGACCTACATCAACAAGGCCGCCAGCGCGACCAAGATCAAGGTCGGCGACCTGATGGCCGGAATGAAGAACCTCCACTCCGGCACCTACACCGACTTCCTCAACGGCACCAGCGAACACATCCCACGCCAGGCGCCCGTCACGCTCCCCAACAGCTCGCTCAGACTCCCGGACGGCACGATCCTCCACCACGACGGGACGATGCTGAAGCCCGACGGCACGCCCCACCAGGACCCCATCCCCATTGAGGCCCCAGCCGACGACCGCATCGCACATCAACAGATCGCAACGGACCCCCACACGGCAGTCCATGCCGACAAGCCCGTCCTCGCCCACGCGGGCGGAGGAGTAAGCCACGCCGACAACGCGACTACAGCGCGCCCAGGGGCAGCACACGCCGCAGACGGCAGAACCATGGAGAACTCGGCTACGCCAACCGGCCGTCGAGCCGCTGAGACATCACTCCCCACAGACGGCTCCGCAGCTCATACCGGAGGACACAGCACCGAACTGCCCTCCCAATCCCACGGATCTGGTCATGGCAGCGGAGGACACGGCGACGCCCATCACGCCCCGCAAGGCCACAACGCCCCATCGCACGAAAACCATGCCGCTCACGAAGACGGCCACACCGACCCTGCTGAGACAGGCAGCCATGACCCTGCCAGTGGCCACGACGGCGCACACGGGCACGAGCGGCCGGCCCTGGAGGCACCCCCGTCCCGAAGTGAGTTGCCTCCCGGCAAGGCTCGGTTGTCTTTGAAGGACCTGCGTAACCTTCGGGACAAGCGCACCCGATGGTCCCAAGCAGAAGACCACGTTCGCGAGATGTACGGGGGAGACCCGGAGACCCACTACCCCGTGGCTACGAACAAAGACCCGGAGTACCCGGTGACCGCACGAGGCGGCCGTAAAGTCGACGTTCCCGTCCACCTTCCTGACGGCCGCACACTGGCAGTCGAAGTCAAGATGTACCAGCAGTACAGAATGGTCGAGGTCGCTCCAGGCGAATTCACGCCCACACGTGTCGAAGTACCGTTGACCGACCACATCCGGGAACAGATCCACAAGGACATAGCCCTGCGCAGACAGGATCCGGGATATGACCCACGTTGGACGTTCCTGCACGCAGGTCCTTCTCCCGCGCTGCGTGAGTACCTCACGAAGGCCGGGATAGTATTCGTCGAACACCACTGAAAGGCCACAGGATGCAGGACAACGCCCACGACCCGTCGGCAGAACTTGCCCAGTGGGCAGAGCAGGGGCACCAGAACGCGGTCGGCATCGCCGACATGCTCGGTGTTTCCCAGCCGGACTACGAGCGGGACGTCCTCAACCTGATGGGACCACTGCAGGACTACGTCAACCGGCTCCCGCTCGATGAGTTCGAGCAGTCGGACTGGGTGACTCTTCACGCTGACCTTGCCTCGTACCTCGCGGATGTCATGATCCAGCGGCACTACGCCCAGTGGGTCAAGGTCGAGGACAACTCCAAGTCAAGGGGCTTTCGTTACATGCTTCGCGTCGCTGCCGTTGATGGCAGCGCACACGACCTCGACCCGTACGACCTGGTGATGGAGGAGTTCCGTAACCTGCCCATCCAGGTCGCGCGGTTGATTGCCAACGCAGAGGTCACCGCCGGCGTGGTCAAACTCATGCGCGACGAATAGCCCTGCCGCGCCCGCCCACAACAGCAGAGACCTCGCCGATGCGATAAAGGCGAACAGAGGAAAGCCACCGGTGACCAAGGACGTCATTGCGCTCACTGAGCGCATGCCCGACGCATGGAGTGTTCTGGCAGGACTGCTGGCAGGTGGCCCGGAGCTGCAGGTGCGGACGGCTGGTGAAGGGGCCGTGATCCAGCTCTGCGATCAGCAGGGCCGACCATTGGTCTCGATCGAGGCGCCGCTGCCCCTGCAAGTACCGGGCGAGGCAGCCCGGCTCCTGGGAGCCCGCCTTGATGACGGCGCCCGATGGTGGGTCGAAGCCCGTGCCTTCACAGCCATACCTCAGGCCGAACTACTGGCGGGCGCCTTCGCGGCCCGGCTCACCACACTCCTGGGCGGTCAGGTCTGGCCGCCCAACGCCCCCGGAACGACCGGGCCCAGCACTCCGGTCGACACTTCCACCATCACAGCCGTACCAGCCCCCGCCGCTGCACAGCCTGCGGTCGACGTGCTCACCGACCACGTCGCCGTCATCCTCCAAGACCGGCCTGTCATTCCCGCGACCAGCTGGCTGTCCGAGGCACTACGGGCCACCGTCGACAGTGACCGGGGCTTGCAGATCGTCACCCCCGGGCACTGTCGTCTCTCCCTGCCCACCCGTACCCTGCTCCACGCCCGACGCGACCGGTGGGTCGTCCAGGACGAGCGCGACGGGTACTACGACGGCCTGACCGGCGCAGTCCTGCGGTGGCGGGACGGCGCCTTCGCTCCAGCCAAGGACAGTAACGGCAAGACACCCATTGCCGCCGCCTTCGCCGAAGCCCAACGCACCGACGAGCGTCAACTCGCCCTCACCATACGCACACTCCACCGGCCCGACGCCGACCTCGTACTCGGCGGCGCCGCGGAGGCCGCCTGGCGGGTACTGACCGGCGCGCCCCCGGCCGGTTGGGGCACAGCGGAACCCGCGACCCTACCGTGGTCCCGCAAACAGCTGACCAGCCTGGCGTACCAGCGCGCCCCCAAACCTACCTGGACAGTGATCGTCGGCAGCCCGGACCACCCCGCCATCGCCACGCTGCGGATACTGCGTACTCCCAAGGGCGTAGAAGAAGAAATCATCCTCACCGCGGGCTACGGCCCCAACGACAAGCCCCCCGTCGATGGACTAGCTGGCTTGGCCGACAAGTTGGTGCGCCAACACGGCCTGACCTCCATGCTCTGCCACCTACGCGAGGCGCGCCACGATTTGACCGCACCGCCACACTTCGAACGCCCCCCGGTGCCGCTCGCGTTCGTCGTGGGGCCGCAGGAGGCGCGGGAAATCGGTCTCGACCACGCCCGCCGTCCACCGCTACTGCAAAGTCCTGTCGAGCTAGGTGCAAGCGCCCAGCCGGGCTTCTACTACCGACTGAGTGAGGGGCACTCCCAGGACGGGTGGGCAGCGCTGGAGGCGCTCATGCGACACCTGAAAGCCCGTCCCGACACGGCCAAGTAACCCCACAATCGCAGCCGACCCTCGACGAGCGCGCCCCCGGTGCTGCCTCCGTCGCTGAGGTGACTAATCCGGCGATCGCCGAACAGATCACCAATCCGAAGTGCTGGCTGGACAAGTTGGTCCCCGTGTCAGGAGAGCTGACCTTCAATTGATGGCAGCAGCCTCGATTTCCAGGGATGCTCTGGTGCGGTGGCGTCGAGGGCTTGAAGCAGCCACGCCCGCTCTGCTGGCTCCAACAACGGCAGCATGGCGTCAAAGTCAATCTCGTCCTTCTCCCGGGTCTGCTTCGCCTTGTAGAAGAGTTGCACCTCGGGAGCCAGGTAGGGCACCCCAGCAGCGGTGACACGGCCGAGCTGGGAAAGCGATCGCCGCACCCGTGGGCAGCGGCGGGACACCCACTCATCCCCTTCGGCCTCGTCGAGCATGAGCTGCACCGACCACGGCGAGTCCGGCGTTCGGCGGCACCAGACGTCGTGCAGGTGGCGCTGGAGCACCTCATCAACAGGCCACGGCCGCAGCTGGCCGACGCCTGGGGGATCGGCAACATACAGGTCCCAGTCCGCCAAGAGCCGTCGCACCAGCTGATGGTCACGCCGAAGTACGAGCACGTCTAGGTCCGCATGAGGTCGCAGCTCACGCCCCACGGCCAACTCGATCGCATAGCCTCCGGCGATCCACCAGGGGAAATCTACCCCTTGGAATACCTCGGCGATCTCCTGTGGGAGGGCGGGGCGCCATGCCCCCAGACTGTTGCTGCTCACCAGAACATCGTCCCAGGCATAGACCCGTGCGGCGCACCCGTGTCACTCGGCCGGCAGCTACGAGTGGCGCGCAACCTCTGCACCTCGCCGCCGAGGGTATCGCTCATGAACGCCCATGAGCATGAAGGCAGGTTGACCGCCACCGTTGACCGCGCGATCCGTGTCACGCCCTGGACTGCTGTCCGCTTCCCAGCGGTCAGGCCGGGGCGCGTTGATGTGTGGCCGGCGGCGGTCATTGTCTTCCTGAGCTTTGCCCGCACAAGGGTCAGAGGAGCTAAATAGGCAAGATCGCGGAGCGGAGATGACGAGACGTCGCCGCATCGAACGCCATCCACAGCCTGTGGATAATCTGATGATGGTCCTGTGTTCCGCGCGGGCGGGGTGGTGACGCAAAGGCGCCGAGGGCGGTGCCGCGACTGGGCAGACACCTTTGGGTGGTGGAACGGACGGTGCCATGGCTGACGGGATGTCGACGCCTGCACCGCCGCTGCGAGCGGAAGCCGAACACTTTCTCGCATTCGTCGCGTAGCCACAGCCCTCATGCCGGCGCCGCTTCGCCTAGTAAACGATTCGCACACGCGGCCCGGTCTCTGATGTCGTTGGGCTGTTCCCCAACGCAAGGGAGAGAGCCGTGATCGCGACGAATGCGTCTTCTGCGCCATCGTGCGAGGCCAGGCTGAGGCCAGTACCGTCTACGAAGACGACGCGATCGTGGCCTTCATGGATCTCCAACCTGTCACTCCCGGTCATCTGCTTGTCGTTCCCAAGGAACACGCGGTGGGCTTGGAGGACCTTGAAGAGACCCTCGGCGTCCAGGTATGGGCAGTGGCTCACAGGCTTGCTCGCGCCCTACGTCGCTCACACCTGCGATGTGACGGCGTCAACTTCTCCCTAGCTGACGGTGAGGCCGCCTTCCAGGAAGTCTTCCACGTGCACCTTCACGTCTTCCCCCGCTTCGCGGGTGACGACTTCCGGATCAGCGCGAATTGGCGAGTGCGGGAGCAGAGCGAGCTAGACGAGAACGCTGCCGCTGTCCGCGCCGGCCTCTCGGCACTCGCCTGTCGCCAACGCTCATCCCACTGTGTTCAGCCTCGCCAACAAACGACGTCGAAAGATAGTTGAGCTGCCCTTCCAGACAGTTCCTGGACGAGGGTGAATGAGACCGTCACGTGCAGTTGCAGCTGGCAGGAGCAGGCGGCGCTCTGCGTACGCGGCGTTTGGCCTAGGCGAACGCGCCAGGGACTGGACGCAAGACGCAGTCGAAAAAGACTGCTTCATCCGTCGGGTTGGGCCGTCTAACCTGCGGAGCATGATTCGTGCGGTGGTGTTCGACGTGGGTGAGTGCCTTGTTGACGAAACCCGGGAGTACGGGACGTGGGCCGACTGGCTGGGGGTGCCACGGCACACCTTCGCGGCGATGTTTGGGGCCGTCATTGCACAAGGACGCGACTACCGGGAGACGTTCCAGGAGTTCCGTCCTGGCTTCGACCTGACTGAGGAGCGAGAGAAGCGTGCGGCTGCCGGGCAGCCGGAGTGGTTTGGCGAGGGTGATCTGTACCCGGACGTGCGGCCGACGTTGGCTTCCCTGCGTCAGATGGGGCTGTGGGTGGGCATCGCCGGAAACCAGACTTTGCGGGCTGGTGGTCTGCTGCGGGGGCTGGACATTCCTTCTGACATGATCGCCACGAGTGACGAATGGGGGGCGTCGAAGCCGGACGTGAAGTTTTTCGAGTGTGTCATCGAGACGACGCCTGTCGAGCCGGGCGAGATTCTGTACGTCGGCGACCGGCTTGATAATGACATCCGTCCGGCCGTGGAGGCTGGGCTCCTGACCGCCCTCATCCAGCGTGGGCCGTGGGGCACGATCCAGCGGCACGATCCGGACGCGGATGTGATCACGACGATGCGCATCGACTCGCTCACCGAACTGCCGGAGAAAATCGTCAAGTTCAACGCTGAAGGGACGGGGCCATCGTGCCCCGGTCGTCGAGAGGATCGTCGAGGTTCTGGACGCACTGCTCGTTCTACCAGGGGATGAGTGTGCGCCGGACCTTCGAGCAAGCGGACGAGACCAAACTCGAGCAGCGGAGCCGCAAGACGGCGGCCTGGCCGCCGGATTTACGCACTTGGGCTCTCGCATGCATGGGCCGCAGGCATACAGGTTTAGGCTCCGGCCGCCCGGAGGTGGGAGAAGCCTTCCAGTCCCTGGACAACCTCGATAGGGAAGTCGGATTTGAGCCGGATGATCGCCGTGCCACTCCAGTTATCCTCGGTGGGCTCGGTACGTCCGCCGATGACAGCGCCGACGGGCTTGATCTCCAGCGACTTCATGCACTCCCCTTGATCCCTTGGCCGTTACGTGCTCAATCTACTCGGGCCAAGTACGCGGCGGCCCGTGCATCCAACTCTGCGACGACAGGGAATCCACGGTGCCGGTACAGCGAGACCAGTTTCCGCATGTCGTAGGCCACTTGCCGTGCCCAGCCCGAGTAGATCCCTCTTCCGTGGCGTCAAGGACACCGCTCCAGGTGGCGCAAGCTTCCTCGATGCTTCCCGTCGGTGACCTGAGCGGCCCGGCAAAGTGTCACCAAGCGGTGGCGATGTCACGTAGCTTGTCCTGGACGGCAACTGACCAGTAGATGCCGAGGTGCCGCGGCGAGCCCCGTACATCATCGCCGATGCGTTCGCCGCCACGGTGGATCTAACATGTCCGCGATGTTCGAGCCTTCCTCGAGGACGCAGGAGAGCGCAGCACACAGGGTGTTGGGCTGTTGCGGGTGAAGATCGTGACCCGTGCTGGGGAAGACTGGTACGCCAACTGGCTGAAGTGGCGCAAGAGTGTGGTGCCGCTTCCATTGGTCGGGCAGTCTGGTCCGTAGGAGACGAAGCCGGTCGTAGGAGGGCCCGTCAAGTGGCGGAGACGAATCTCGATGCGTCGCAAGAGCTCGCGGTCCGAGCATTCGAGGAACGTGACCGGGAGCTTGTTCTGGACCTTGTGAACCATGACCGGATCCTCGGCCAGCCGATGGTCGGTTCGGAGATGCTGAACGAGGCGTTGTCCGGCGACTCCGTGATTGATCGCGGGTGGTGGGCAGAGTTGGAGGCGCCGACCACGGATGTTGTCTTGGACAGCAACGGCCGCGTGGATGGCGTCGTTTCCTACTCTGTGCGACCCTCCGACAATGCGGGATTCGTGCTCTGGATGCACGGGCGCGAGGAGCCGCAGGTGCTGGCTGCGTTGGTCGAGCGGGCATTGACTCGGCTAGGGCAACGCACCGTGTACGCCTTTGAGTTCGCCTCCGCGTTGACACTGGGTCTGGAGGGACTGCCGGCAGGTCATCGCCCCGCAACATACAGGGCGTTGGAAGCCGCAGGATTCCGTGGGCGGGACCTGTGGCGCTACATGCACGCCCAACTGCCACTCACGGGGCTACCCCACGTCCCGCACTACGAGGCGATCGACGTGGAGGAGCCACCAGGGAAACGTCTGGTGGTCCGGGATGGTGGCGAGTTGTTGGCCGAGGCCACCGTTGGTGGGCCTGTCGACGGAATCGGTGTGCTGTGGTGGATCAGCACGGTGCCGGGAGCACGTCGGCGCGGTCTGGGCAGCGCACTGCTTGGCTCAAGCATGGACCTACTGGAGGGCCTGGGGGCGCGAGAAGTCATCTTGTTCGTCGACGACGATGCTTCGGCCGACGACCCAGAACGCAGCCGAGCTGCGGCCAATCGTATGTATGACCGGGCGGGGCTGGTGGAGATCGACCGTCTCTTCTCCTTCGTCCGGCAGCCCTGAGCCCAGACCTACCCGACGAGCACCCCGTGCTTGAGGGCTCCGGCCAGCCACCGCTCGATCGCGGCAACGACCAAGAGGACCGCGGGGTCCTGCTCGGCGGCCAAAGCCGCCGGATCGATGAGTCCGGCTTCGACGCTGAGCGGGGCTGTCGTGACCGAACCGGCCTGGTTGGCCAGTGCATGGGTGAAGTACTGCTTGTGTCGGGGTAGCGCGTCCAAGGCGTCCCTGGGGAGTAGCCGTACGACCTGGGCTTTGCAACGCAGGTAGGCGCTTGGGAGTTGGGGGTGGTAGCGGTCCCCCAGCGGGAGTGCGAGAGCGGCCTGCAGGAACTCCTCTGTAAGGAAGGGGGAGGCTTCTGGAAGAACTCCCGCTGCTGGGATCGCCTCGCGGGGGAACAGCGCGTCGTGTGCGTCCGCCGCAGCCCAGTTCCGACCGGCCTCGACATGTGCTTGGACCTGCGCGTCGACCCACTGCTTGGCCCAGTCTGTCGCGTGCTGACGGTACGGTTCGGCCAGGACGGCTGGGCCGACCGGATCGGCCCAGTCGGGCCAGTTCGCCGCCCAGTACGTACGTGCGCGAGCGCGGCGCGGAAGCAGGTTGGCAGCCAGGGAGGTAATCTCACCAGGCAGGCCCGGCCCGGACGAGGCAACATCCCGGACATAGAGACCCGCCGCCGGCCATCCGTGTCGGCGAGCGACCTCGCTGGTCGCAAAGCGGGGGACGCCGAGCAGTTCGTCCGCACCGTCACCAGATAACAGGATCTGGACACCAGCGTCGGCGGCTCGTTGGGCTGCGGCGGCGTTCACCTCGGGAAGCGCGTCCAGGCGTGGTCCGGAGGGGGCCCATCTCGGTTCGGCTCGGTCTCGCTGCGGGTCAAGAACCACCAACTCGGCTGCAAGGTTCAGCTCTTGAAGGAGGCCGCAGACTACGTCGACCGCGCTTCGTCCGGAGTCATCGGTCAGGTCCGTGGTCAGCGCCACCACGCGTCGGCCGTCGGCCACTTTCAGCGCGTGGATGAGCACCGCGAGGGAGTCCAGTCCGCCGGAGACCAGTACGCCGATGGCGTTGCTGCCTCGTGCCAGGCGAGACACCGCGGCGGTGAAGGTGCGCGGCAGAGATGCTGGGTAGAGAGACGGCAGTGGCGTGGGCACGCGGACGAGGCCGCGCCAAGGCGAAGCGGGTACGAACTCGCCCAGCATCGCCGGTGGCGCGAGCAGGAGTGCCAGCGCCGACAGGTCGACTCGTGGAGCGGGGCCGGTCAAGGCCAGTGGATCCTCAGCCCTGGTACCGGCCCCGTCCTCGAACAGCGGGAGCTCGTTCATCCGCGCCGCAGCGCCCTCACGCCCCGGACCAAGCCCCTGACGAATGCGAGGGCGCCGATCGGACCGCCGCTGCCAGGCAGGCCCTTGCTTCCCTTGCCGTGTTGCCCGTCACCCGGATGCGACTTCGTCGACATCGCCAACCTCCATACTGAGGAACCGGTCAGTTTCTTGGGACCAGATGTCCCTGATCTTTCATTACGAACAGGGGCATGCCTCGGCGTCTGCGGAAGCTCCCGCTGAACCGAGGTGCGCCCTTAGCTCTCTGCTCAATATGGCGGCCAACTGGGCGGGAACCTATGGGCGTTTATGAGTGGGCGATCAGCATGACTGGTGAGATCACTGGTCAGCGGACCTTCAGCAGGCGCCGACAGAACAGCCGCTGGGGCGTTCTCGAACAGTGCCGGTTGCCGAGCGGATAGCCTGCCTGCGCACCGTGCCGTGTCGACTGCGAAGACAGATGAGGAGACATGAGCGTCAACAACCAAGAACGACTCATCCTCTGGGACATTGACCACACGCTTTTGGACGGGGGTGGGGTCAGTCGGGACGCCTACGCCAGTGCCTTCGCCCGCGTAATCAGGAGCCCCATGGCCGAGATGGCGGACATGACTGGCAAGACCGAACTACTCATCGCCGCCGAAACGCTCGAACTGAACGGGCTCACTCCCAGTCGGGACCTCCTGACCACCTTCATCACAGCGGTCGCAGACGAACTCACCGCCAGGTCACACATCTTGGCCGCCCGCGGACACGTACTCCCCGGAGCCGCTGAAGCATTGGAAGCCCTTAGCGGGATACCGGGTATCCACCAGAGCGTCCTCACAGGCAACATGCGCACCCTGGCAGAGCTGAAACTCAAGACCTTCGGGCTGATCACTCACCTCAACCTTGAGGCAGGGGCCTACGGTGACGACGCCCAGGAGCGGGTCGCGCTCCTACCCCACGCGTGGCAGCGCGCCCAAGAGCATTACGGCAGGGAGTTCCGCGGCGCTGAGACGGTTATCGTGGGAGACACGTTGCTGGACATCGCCACCGCGAAAAGTGGGGATGCGAGGGTCATCGCGGTGGCGACAGGGTCCGCACCATTGGAGACCCTGCGAGAGGCTGAAGCCGACGCAGTCCTCCCTGATCTGTCCGACACTCAGGCGTTTGTGAAGGCGGTCCTCGCCTCGACAGCCTGAGTCGACAGCGAGCACTTCGCATAGCTCAACTGAGGATGCCGAGCTCGGCGGCCTCCTCCAACAACCGGCGTACTGGCCGTGCTGACCGCTGTGACTGGAGGCGGGCCATGAAGTCAGCGATGTTGTTAGACATGCGAGTCGAGGAGATGCGCTGGTTGAGAGCGAGCGCTTCCCTGGCCCGGGAGCATGCCTCATCCAGCTCCCCGGCCATCCTACCGACGTCAGCGAGGCGGACGAGGTAGTGGACCTGGTCCCGAAGGTTTCCTGCGCTGCTGCTACGCAGGTACTGGAGAGCGCTGTCCAAGCAGACTCGGGCTTCGTGTAGCGCTCCGATCTTCATCAGACACGTGCCTTGCTGGGCAAGCAGTTCACCGTCGTCAAAGTAGGTAAGCCAGACCGGCGAGGTGGTCCCGGTCCCAGAACGGCTGAACCCACGCTCCGCCACGTGCAGCACTGCTCGGGTCTCCGCGTGCCGTCCGCATTCCGCCAGCGCTCGGGCCATACGTGTGGCCAGCATTGCACCCGTACGGCCGGTCCTAGCCCCGGATGAACTGTCGTGCGCGGTCTGCGCTAACGCGAGGGCTTCGACCGGCGTTGCGTGGTAGAGCGCGGTCAGGCTCATGTACCCCAGAACGCTGCCCGCCAGGCTTGTGTCGCCCGTCATGTGAGCCGCGTACAAGGCCGTGGTGAGGTTTCGTCGGGCGTCGGCAGGACGTCCGGCGTCCAAGGACAGCCAACCGGCCATCTGTGCCAACTGTGCGGCGGCGTTGTGCAAGGCTTTGTCATCATCCGGCGTGCTGCCAGCAGACAGCGACGCCACCACCTCGTGAAGACAACGCTCGGTGTCGGAGAGAAGCCTGTCGCCGCCTGACGCGTTATCCCTTTGCTGCAACTCGATCACGAACTGGTCGACATGGGCAATATCGAGAGGACTCCTCCAATCGCCCGTGTCAGCCCGATATTGTCCCGCTACGCAGGCAAGGACTGCATTCCGGTGGGTACCAGCACGTTCGTCGGGGAGGCGCGGCACCAGACTGTCCGGAATGCCCAGAGCACGCGTCCACGTCAGTAACTGCCGCCGATCACGCACCGTCTTGCGGCCTCGCTCCAGTCTGCTGACTTCTGACTGGTCGATGTTCACGAGCAGGGCCACGGCCGACTGGGACACCCCGGTGTGTCGACGATAGGCACGGACTAGCGCGCCAACATCCCAGCGCTCCAGCGCACCGCCCAACGAGTCACTCGTCCAGAAGTCCAAGGGCAGTTCTGGCTTCGATCGCCTGCATCTGGCGCATAACGCGGACAAGTTGTACCGACTGAGTTGCGTGGCGCCACACCCTCGGCATGTCCGCGACTCGACGTCAGCCACCGGGCCTCCCCCGCCTTCTCTCGTCCTGCACGGGCTGTCATGACCGTAGTCGAAGCCCTCATAAACGCCCATACACAGGAAGGGGACTCAGCCGCGATCGTTGAGGCAGGACAAAACATCGAGCTTGCTAAGCCTCGTGCGAGGAGTCGGAGCGTGCTGGGCCGAGAAACACTGACGCGTGGTGCGGAAGCGCCACATCGCGACCGATTTCAACCGATCTACGACCCCGCCGGGCCAGACAGTGAACTGGTGGCGGTCCTCCGGGACGTACACGTCGACCATTGGGTTGGGATGCGGGACCTGCTCATCAAAACGGGTACGAACTGGTCGCTGCGCACGGCACGAACGCAGGTCCTGGGAACCGTAGCGGCTGGCCTGACAGTGGCGGAGGCACGGCAGGGCGAGGAACCTGACCGCCCGGATGCTGTCGTCATGCAAGCTCGTGCCGCTGTTGAACGAGCGTTACGCGCGCACCACGAGCAGCACAGTAACCGGATCCCGTCCGACTGCATGACGCTGCATGGATTCCGCGCCAACGCCGGCGGTCCCGCAGTCATACCGTGGGGCTGGATTGCCGTGGGCGCAATGGCGATGGCTGTCGGCTGGGCCTCGGCAGAGGGCCCCAGCGCCTGCCCCATCTCGGACGCCCTCTACTACATCGCCAGCCGACTCGGCGACCCCAGATGGGCTGGTACACCGGCTGGCTCAACCTCCTCCGCCTGCTCGGAGCGATCTCAGGATCGACTACGGCGCCGCAACCTTCATCGGCGGCCTACGCGACCCCGAGCCTATGCGATTTCCCGGCTATACGCGCAGCTACCGGCCACCGCCGCTCCACCGCGCTGTCCTCCTGCCCCGCATGGGCCGCAGTCCCAGACTGTTCGCAGCGACTGGTACCGGGAAACGTCCCGAGACGTCCCCGAGGTGTCCACCGAAGCGGTACCGCCGTCCCGCAGGCCAGGTCAACATCGTGTCACCGTGCAGGCAGCCAGCTTCTAGCTCTGGACCCACTCTCATTCAACGTCCGCACCGGAGTCCCCATGCTCGACCCCTTTTCAGAACTCCCTTGGAATGTACGCCTTACGGAGCGCCCCCAACTGGAATCACTTCTGACGACCCGCACAGACGTGGTACAGACGGGGCTCCGCGTTGGAATAAGAGCCTTGGACGAGTTACGCAAAATGGGCCGCCCGGTAGGGCCGGTGCTGTGTTGCATGACCGACCTCTTGCTTCACATCCCGGTGGAGCCTGGTTCCGCGTGGCGTTGGCATGCGCCGCAGGCTTCATGCCGTTACGGCGATTTCTCTTGCTTGGTTCCTGGGCGCGAATGGCAGCTCCGCGAGTGCGTCCGTATCTGGTTGCTGCCGCACGACTCTTCCTTCGCTGTCACCGACAGCGCTGAACTGCACCACTCGCTTGCATCGGTTCGCGCCGCATGGGCCAGGGCAGCATGAACCATCGCCGGAGGAAAGCCAGTGACCCTTAGCGTATCCACGGTTCTATTTTTGCTGGTCGTGGTGCTGTTGCTGGTCAAGCAGGGAGGCTTGAAAACATGCCATGCGTTGGTGTGCATCCTGTTGGGTTTCTATCTCGCCAGCTCTTCGCTCGCTCCAACGATCCGCGGTCTGACAACCAACGTGACACACA
Organism: Streptomyces silvisoli; assembly: GCF_029269905.1. Lineage (NCBI taxonomy): Bacteria > Bacillati > Actinomycetota > Actinomycetes > Kitasatosporales > Streptomycetaceae > Streptomyces > Streptomyces silvisoli. The sequence continues at coordinate 273,754 of NZ_JARJBC010000006.1, forward strand.
TGATCAGCCAGTTCCACCTGTAGAACCCCACAGGGAATGTGAGCCCGTTCTCCTTCCCCCTTTCAGTTGCGGGAAGCCTCGACCATCCGTCCGTATAGCGAGGACTTTCGATGATGCAGATACCGGGGGTGCTAGTGGCGTACCTGACAGGGGCCGCCACCGCCGCCCTTGGCATGGCGCCGTTCCTGATTCGCAGTTGGCTGGGCCGGAGGGCTCAGGTTGAGCGCTCCGCGGCGGCGGAGGAGGAGAACGCCCGCCTGACAAGTCTGTGGCAGGCCCTGGAGGACGAGGTCGGGCATTTGGCCAGTGCTCGCGTTCCGGATCTGGTGATGTCGCTGGCGCACCCGCGTGTGCCCGTCCGGGGTTTGCTGGATGACCGGTTCGCCGGAACGAATATCGAGCGTGCTCTGGGCTCGGTGCTGGAACAGGTTCGCGACGCAGTTACCAAGGAGCGACTGCGCGTCGACTCCGCCGCTCGGGCTGCGATGCAGGGGACCACCAGCACGATCCAGGCCATGCTGTATCAAATGCAGAGCACTCTGCAGCAGATGCAGGAGCGATACGACGACCCGTACATCGCGCAGGATCTGCTTGCCGCTGACTTCCTCAACGAGCAGACGCTGCGCCGGGTACAGGCCACAGCCGTGGTGTGCGGAGCGCCCTGGACAGGACTGATCCGCGAAGACTCCTACCTGGCCGACATCGTAGTCGGTGCACGGTCACGGGTGCGGGGGTACGAGCGGGTTGAGGTCAGCAACCAACTACGTGATCCAGTCGGCGCCGTGGCACGCGCGGTGGAACCAGTCGCCATCGCGATCGCCGAATTGCTGGCAAACGCGCTTCACCACTCGCACCCGGACCTGCCAGTCCAAGTCGCTCTACTGCAGGGCCACCAGGGCGCATCCGTACTCATCGATGATGCCGGGATCGGGATGCACCAGGAGGAGTTCCAGCGCGCGGAACGCCTGATGTCCGGTCGGACTCCGGTGCTACTCACTGAGCTCGGTGACCCCCCGCGGATGGGATTCCCCGCGATCGGTCAGTTGGCGCACCAACACGGGTTCGCCGTCCGCGTCGAGCCCTCCCCGTACGGCGGTGTGCGAGCCATCGTGTACCTTCCGGGCGCCCTGCTCACTCATATGGACCCCGAGTCCCAGTCCATGTCCGCGATGGCCCCACGCCCTCGCTCTGACACCGCCCCTGCACCTGCGCCCCCACCTGGAGGCGAGGGCCTGCCGCGGCGACGCCGACGTCAGCCCACCACAGCTCAGGCCCGACCGAGGCATGCTGACACGGCACCGGACCGTAGTCCGGAGGAGGCAGGTCAGCGCTGGGCGGCGTTCCAGGCCGGTACTGAGTCGGGCCGGGCCGCCGCTGAGCCTGGTGCGCGGCAAGTAGAAGGGAACGCCACATCATGAACGCATTCCGGAAGGCGCCCGAGGACAAGTCGTGGGTGCTCGGCCCGCTGTTGGAACTGCCACACGTGGTTCACGCCACAGTGTTGTCTGGCGACGGTTTCATCGAAGGCCGCTCCCCGGACCTGGCGGAGGCAGATGCGGAAGGCGCTGCTGCGATGATGTCTGCTCTTCAGGGGGCCGCACGCGCCACCACACAGGCTTTCTCCGGTAACCCGAAGCCCCGGCTGCGCCAGACCATCATCGAATCCGCCGAAGGTTACGTCTTCGTCATCCCCGCCGGCGGGAACGCGTATCTGGCCGTGTTCACCAGCCCGGAAGTCAACTTGGGGGTGGTGGCGCATCAGATGCAGATCCAGGTGAAGTCCCTGGGAGAGAAAGTCATGACCAGTTCGCCACGCGAGCCCGTTCGGGATACCGCGGGATGACCGGGGGCAGGCACAGCAGACGGCTCGTGCCCGCCTACCTGGCAACCGGCGGGCGCGCTCACCCCAGCCGTAACCACCTCGACAGACTCACCACGTTGCACGCCGCCTGCGAGGAGATACCGGTCAGCCTGTGCCCGGAGCAGCGTCGCGTGCTGGAACTGATCCAGCCCGGGGCCTTGCCGCTGGCCGATGCCGCCGCGTACCTGCGCCTGCCCGTCAGCATCGTCAAAGTCCTAGTGGCCGACCTCGTCAGCGCCGGGCTCTTGCACGCCCGCCCTCCCATCCCCCAGGCCACCGGACCAGGTCTCGAAACAATGGAGAAGGTTCTCGATGGACTCCGCGCGCTCAAGTCCTGACCCCAGATACCTGGCCGGAACCGATCAGGTCCTGATCAAACTTCTCATCGCCGGACCCTTCGCCGTCGGCAAGACCACGCTCATCCGAGCCATCTCCGAGATCGCGCCCCTGCACACCGAGGAAGTGATGACGCAGGCCGGTGCGCTGGTCGACCGCCTGGCGGGGGTGAAGGACAAGACCACCACCACGGTGGCCATCGACTTCGGACGCCTCACCCTGCCCAACGAGCTGGTGCTGTACCTGTTCGGGACGCCGGGACAGCGACGGTTCCGCCTGCTATGGGAAGACATCGCTCAAGGAGCAGTCGGCGCCCTGGTCATGGTCGACACCCGCCGCCTGGAAGAGTCCTTCGAAGTCATGGACCTCATCGAGGAAGCGGGGCTGCGGTACGCCGTGGCCGTCAACCCCTTCCCCGAAGCCCCGACCTACGACGCGGACACGCTGCGGGACCACCTCGACCTGCACCCCGGCACCCCACTGGTCCTATGCGACGCCCGTAGCCGCGGGCAATCCCTCGACGCATTGATCGCGTTGGTCGAGCACGTCATCGCCCACATGCCCATGGAGCCCGCGTGACAACTCAACAGCCACCCAGCTGCCCGGCCCACGGCGACACACCCCCTGTGGTCCAGCTCTACGGCCCCCAGTTCGCCGCCAACCCCCAAGCCTTCTACGCGCACCTGCGGCTCTACGGGCCACTCGCGCCGGTTGAGATAGCCCCCGGTGTCGACGCGCTCTTGGTCACCGACCGCCAAGTCGCTCTGGACCTGCTGCGCGACACCAGCACCTGGTCGAAAGACCCACGCCGATGGCAGGCCACCATCCCACCAGACTCTCCAGTACTGCCGATGCTGGCTTGGCGCCGCAACGTACTCTTCAGCGACGGCGAGGCCCATGCGCGCTACCGGCGCGTCGTCGTCGATGCCTTCGACTTCGTCGAACCCCACGAACTGCGGCTCCTGGTCCAACACTGCGCCGACCGGCTCATCCGCGAGTTCGGCGGCGCGGGCCACTGCGACCTGATTGCCCAATACGCTCGCAGCCTGCCGCTACTGATCTTCAACGCACTGTTCGGACTGCCCGACCACTACAGCGAGCGCCTCATCGCCGCCCTGGCGGGGATGCTCGAAGGCAACAGCCCCGAAGAGGCAGCCGAAGCCAACGCCGCCTACGGCCAGTACGTGAGGGAACTCGTCACCCTCAAACGGCAACAGCGCGGAGATGACGTGACCTCCTGGTTCATGCACCACCCCGCAGGGCTCAGCACGGAAGAACTCGTCGACCAGGTCATCTTGACGATGGGAGCGGGGCACGAGCCCACCACCAACCTGATCGGCAACGCGCTGGGCCGCATGCTCTCCGACGACCGCTACTACAACAGCCTGACCGGCGGAGCCCTGACCGCACAGGACGCCATCAACGAGGTCCTGTGGCGGGACCCGCCCATGGCCAACTACTCCGCCCACTACCCGCTGCGAGACGTCTACTTCCACGGCACCTGGATCCGCGCCGGACAGCTCGTCTTGGTCTCCTACGCTGCCGCCAACACCCAGCCAGCCCACATCGCACCCGGCCAGGCACGCTCAGGCGAGCGATCACACCTCGCCTGGGCCGCTGGGCCGCACGCCTGCCCCGTCAAGCAGCACGCACTCCTGATCGCCACCACCGCGATCGAACGCCTCACCGGGTGGCTGTCCAACATCGAACTCGCCGTGCCCTACGAGCAGCTGGTGTGGCGGCCCGGCCCCTTCCACCGGGCCCTCTCCGCCCTCCCCGCCCGCTTCACCCCTATCAGCCCCGACCAAACAGGAGCCACCCCGTGGAACAACAGCCCGTCGCCATCGACCCCACAGGCACCGACATCCACGGCGAGGCAGCCCGCCTCCGCGAGCTCGGCCCCGCAGCCCTCGTAGAACTCCCCGGCGGCATACCCGCCTGGTCAGTTACCAGCCATGGCCTCCTCAAACGGCTCTTGGCCGACCCTCGGGTCTCGAAGGACCCCCGGCAGCACTGGCCGGTCTGGCAGCGCGGCGAGATCACTCCCACCTCGTGGCTTCACCAGTGGATCGGCGTCACCAACATGTTCACCGCCTACGGCTCCGACCACCGACGGCTCCGCAAACTCATCGCCCCGGCGTTCACCGCCCGCCGCACCGAGGCCCTCGCCCCACGCATCGAAGAGATCACGCACCAGTTACTCGATGCCATGTCCACCACCCCCAAGGGATACCCTGTGGACCTCCGCGCTGCCTTCGCCCACCCCCTGCCCATGCAGGTCATCTGCGAACTGTTCGGTATCCCCGACGCCCTACGCGCTGACACCGCGCGTCTCGTCGAGGCCATCGTCACCGCCGCCGCGACCCCAGACCAGGCCGCTACCACCTGGCACGAGATCCATGAGCTGCTCGCAGACCTCATCGCCCTCAAGCGTGCCAACCCCGACAACGACATGACCAGCGTGCTGGTCGCCAACCGCGACGAAGACGGCGACACCCGCCTGAGCGACCCGGAGCTGATCGACACCCTGCTGCTGGTCATCGGCGCCGGACACGAAACCACCGTCAACCTCATCGGCAACGCTGTCCACGCCCTACTCACCCACCCCGACCAACTCCACCTGCTCCACAAGGGGACGGCCTCGTGGAACGACGTGATCGAAGAGACCCTGCGGTGGGCACCCAGCATCGCCAGCCTGCCCTTGCGCTTTGCCGTCGAAGACATCCCCATCCCCGGCGGCACCATAATCCGCAAGGGCGACGCGATCCTCCCCAACTACGCGGCAGCGGGACGTGACCCCGCCCATCACGACCCCGACGCCGACCAGTTCGACATCGCCCGTCCTCACACGGACCACCTGGCATTCGGTCACGGCGTCCATCACTGCCTCGGCGCGCCCTTGGCCCGACTGGAGGCCCGCATCGCACTACCTGCGCTCTTCGACCGCTTCCCCGGCCTTCAACTAGCCATCGAAGCTGAACGGCTCCGACCGGTCGAGTCATTCATCGCCCACGGCCTGAGTGCCCTGCCGGTCCACCTCATCGCCAGGTCGTAGGTCGATCCACAGCCAGCAATCGGCTGCGGCAACCGGTACACGCCTCATGCCCGATATACGCCCGAACCGCCCCGGGCGAATTCGACACGGCATCTATGCGCCCAGCACTCGCAAGGAACCCAACATATGCGACCCGACCTGCTCGCCTTCACCGGATTTCCCAAGCAAGGAGGTTCCACGCATAAGGACACACCTCGACGCGTCAGGGGCGTCGCCCTCTTCCTAAACGAGTCCGGAAAGGTCCTGCTGGTCAAGCCGAATGACCAACGTGACGGCCGGTGGACCCTGCCGGGCGGCGAGGCACACGGGAGCGAGACACCGCACGAAGCAGCACGCCGTCAAGTCCGCGAGCAAACCGGCCTGACGCTGTCCAGGATCGAACTTCTGGCAGTCGACTCCACGCCGACCAACCGGAAAGAAGACGCGGTCGAAGGACTCACCTTCGTCTTCCACGGCTGGACCATCCCACGCACAGCAGAGATCACACTGCAGGAAGCAGAACTGGACGCCTACGGGTTCGTCCCACTCGCCCGGCTCAACAACTACGTCAGGCCGTGCCAAGAGCGGCGAATCCGAGCCGCCGCCGCAGCCACCGGTACGGGAAGGACCGCTTACCTGGTCTGGGGCCAGCCAGCTACGTAGTCGCTAGCCCAACGCCCTACACCACTGCTCACTTCACGACCACACGCGCGAATCGGGAGGCGGAATGCCACTTCACGAGAACACCATCCTCGGCATACATCTGCCGTCCGAAAGAGTCGGCCTGGTGCGCCTCCGCCACCGCCACGAGCCCCAGGATCGCAAGGATCACCTGCAGACGTTCTTTCGTGTTCTGTCTTACCAAGGGGCGACCCCCGCGGCTCAGCCCGACATATGCCAACGCCGGCAATGGCACCCGTTCATGGAACTCCTTGGGCCCGCGGTTCTTAGTGGTCGAGTTCGTAAGTCCTTCGGGGGTTGATCATGCTGCCCGGGCAGCGGAGGATTCTTCTGGGTGATCGGCGGTGTGCCGGTCGAGCCTGGCCAGCAGATCGTCCAGGTCGGAGGTGGTGAACTTCCACTGGAACGGCTGTGCTGTGGCGTTGTAGCGGTCTTCGAAGGCTCGGAGCCGGTTCTCGACCTCGTTGAGGTCGGTGAAGTCGTTGGGTGTCACGACCTTGCGCTGCACGACGGAGAAGTAGATCTCCACCTGGTTCAACCATGAAGCGTGCACGGGGGTGTGGACCATCACCGCGTTGGGGTAGGCGGCGGTCAGCCGGTCGGCGGCCTTCTTGCCGCGGTGGGAGGAGCCGTTGTCCACGATCCAGAACACGCGCTTCGCGCTGGCGTAGGGCTCGGTGCTCATGACCTGGGTGACCAGGTTCATGAACGGGTCGATGCCGGTGCGTGGCTCGCAGCGGCCGAACACCTTCGCGCGGTGGACGTCGTAGGCGGCGAGGTAGGCCACCGCTCCGCCGCGGCTGTAGGCGTGGTTGACGCGCATGGCACGGGCCTGGCCGGGGGCGAGGGTGGGGTGGCAGCGGCACCGGGCCTGGATGGAGGTCTTCTCGTCCGCGCTGATGACGTACTCGTCCTCGCCGAGCGGGACGCCTTGCCAGGTGCGGGCGTACAGGTCCAGCACACGCTGGGCCTTGGTGCGGAACTGCGGGTCGGTGATGAAGATCCAGGAGCGGTGCTGCCAGGGCTTGAGCGCGTCCTCGGTCAGCCAGCGGCGCACGGTGGAAGCGGACACGAACGCGGCGATGCCCCGCGCGGTGGCCTCGCGGGCCAGGTCCGCAGCCGACCAGCGGGCCAGCGGCACCCCGCTCTCGGCGGGCAGCCGGCAGGCCAGGGCCTTGACTTGGGCGGTCTGCACAGGGGTGAACGTGCCCGGGCGTCCGGTGCGCCTGCGGTCGGCCAGACCGGGCAGGCCGTCGTCGGCGAACCGGCCCCGCCAGGTGCGCACGGTGTCCAGATGCAGGCCCGTCTCGCGGGCGATGCGCGCGTTGGAGCGTCCGCGCGCCGCGTGCAGCACGATGTGTGCACGCGTCCGCATCCGGTGCTCGGTCTTGTGGCCGTAGGCCATCTTCTTCAGCCGCTCGCGCTCTTGGGCGGTCGGCGCTATCGGGCGGGCAGCGGCAACAGGCAAGACAGGCAGGCCGATCGGGAGAAGTGGATCACGACGGGCGGTAGCCTGCCGCATCCCCCGGCCGGTTCCTCGGGCAGGATGGCCGCCATGGCCACACCTTCGGAGCACACCCGGCTCTCACTGGAGCAGCAACTCGGCGAGCAGGCCCGCACTGCCTGGCCCCAACTGAGGCATCTACAGGTGCGCCACCGCGGCGCCTTCGCCTACGTGACCGGAGAGTTGGCCGACAGCGAGGTGGTCAAGCTGATGCGCCTGCGCTACGCAGGAACCGCCACCCGGTGGGGCTTCGCCCTCTACTACGCCAGCAGCGACCGCTACGAAGACACCTTGCTGCCCACCGGCGGCTTCGCCGGCAGCCCCGAAGACGCCCTCGACTGCGCTTGCGGGGTCCACCTCGCCGCTCCCGACATCTGACCGGGCAACACACACGACACCGTACATGAAGTCAACCCCACAAGGGGCTTCGAACGGGCGGCGGAGGTCTGGCCGAAGACGGGCCAGAAAGGTTGCGTGGTCCGCCGCGTTCCTGGCGTGTGGATGTCTGCTTTGTAGGTGCAAAACACAGACTTGACCCGCAATCGCCACGCGCCTGTGCGCCCTGGTCAGCACCGACTCCGAGTCTGGGGGCATGTCAGTTCGTGGTGGTGCCTTCCCGGCGGGCGTCCGCCGGGAAGGCATCGTCCGATGAGCCGCTCAGGTCAGGTGGTGGGGATGGGGTGGAGGTAGAAGGTTTCGTTGGCGTCGGGGTCGGGCCACTGGTGGGTGTGGTAGCGGTCCTGGACGGCGCCTGCGCCGTCGCGGGTGGAGTTGCCGAGGATGCTGGCGTACAGGCCGGTGGCGTTGTCGTGGAGCATGGTCAGGTTCGGGAAGAGCGGGTCGGGGTGGTCGAGGGTGAAGTTCTGGGTGTCGCGCAGGTAGCCGCCGGGCTCGGGCGAGCCGTCGACTTTGTGGCAGGTCGTGATGTTGAGGTAGTCGCCGACGTGGGACTGCTGGCCGAATTCCACGTCCATGCACAGGTTGCTGTCTGACAGGTTCTCGATCCGGTACAGCTCCTGCCCCAGCCAGTTGATGCGGTTGATGCTGCGCAGGATCCAGCGGGAGTGGGTGGCGAAGTCGTCCTGGGACTGGTAGACGTGTGCCCCGTTTTCCGGGGTGTTGCCGGCCGCTCTCAGCAGCAGGTGGCTGTTCTCGGCTTCCATGGAGAACGGGGTGGGGCCGGCCGCGGCTTGCAGGGCGTGGAAGTACACCGGCCAGTGGTCGCTGAGCCGGCCGGTGTCCACGGTGGCCTGGAACCGGTCGGTGGTGAAGTTGGTGATCATGTAGTCCCACTCGCCGCCGCTGCGGTGGGTGGGCCGGCCGGGGTTGTAGATGTGCATGTTGGCCGGCTGGTAGGTGAGCTGGCGAATGGTGGCCGGGGCACGGTTGTAGTCCCCGAGCGCGGCCCAGTGCCCGACGTTGCTGCGGGCGGCTGCGAACTCGATACGTTGCAGCAGGGCGCCGACGTCACTGCCGCCGCGGGTCCGGGCGTGCAGGGAGGCGATCAGGATGTCGTCGGCGCGGTTCAGGACGGCGAGCGCGGGCCTGTTGACGCTGGGGATGTTGAAGACGTCGTCGGGCTCCCACGAGGTGATCATCCCCATGTTCCGTACGCTGCCGCCGGGGCGCAGGATGTACAGGTGACGCTCGGGACCTCGGGTGCCCTCTTGCCATAGGTAGTGCTCGACACCGTTGACGTCGGGCTGGCGGACGGCACCGGCCGGCACGCGGATGGGGACTTCCTGGAGGGCGACCACGTCATGGACGCGTGCGATGTTGTAGGCGTCCCGCCAGTCGTCCGGGCTCTGGTTCATGTTCCACGTCGCCATGGTGTGGTCGTCCGGAGCGGCCTGCGCTGTGCCGGAAGACGCGATCAGGCCCGCGCAGGCCAGCAGGAAGGCCGTCAGCAGACCCGCCAGCGAACGTAACCGCCGGAGTCTGCCGGGCACGGGGACGTCGGCGCCGCCGCGCCGGAGCGTGCGATGAGCATGCATGAGGTTTCCCTTCTGTGTAGGGGCACATGAGACCGGGGAGGATCCCCGGTCTGCTGTCGTGAAGGTGACGCACGGACCCGGCGACCGGGCGGTCACCGGCCCGACGGCAGGGGGAGAGGGCCTCGGCCGACGGTGGTTTCACGGTTTCCAGCCTTTGCCTGCATACCGCGGCTTATATCGGGCGGGCAGCCCCTGGCTTGGGTGAACGGAACGCAAGAGGGCCGCACCGGCCCGGCCGGGGTGAGGTGCCGCCGCGCGGGACGTCCTTGCCTGTCTTGCCCGCGTTCACAGTGGTCTGTTGGGGCGGGGGCACTCGCGGCTCCGTGTTCGGGCAGGTATCAGCAGTGCGAGACGAACTGCTCGACGAGGAGGTTGAACTCCTCGGCATGCTCCAGTTGAGCCCAGTGTCCGCACCGGTTGAACAGGTGCAGTCGCGAATCGGGGATCAACGAGGCCAGGCGCAGTGCGTGTTCGTAGCTGACGACGCGGTCGTCGCGGCCGTGGATCAGCAGGGTCGGGGCAGTGATCCGGGCGTAATCCGCGGGCCCTGGCCCGGCGTCGGCGAGCATCGTGCCCTCCTCGAGGTCGGCGACGGCGTTCGCCAGGTGTTGGGGTTGCCGTTGAGCGTCGACCGAATGCTGCTGCACGAGTTCGTCGGATGCGAAGCTCGGGTCGAAGGTCGTGGCCTGGACGAGCTTGCGGAACATCGCGGGCGATGGGTCTTGGTAGGTGCTGCGCAGGAGCGTGATGGCCTGGCTCGGGCCGGCGGGGGCGAACAGGGGCGGCACCGCGAAGCTGCCGGCGCCTGTCGTGATCAGGTGCGAGACCCGGTCCGGGTAGCGGGCGGCGACCGCCAGAATGGTAAGGGCTCCCATCGAGTTGCCCACGAGTGCGGCCTTCTCGATGTCCAGGGTGTCGAGGAGTTCCAGGACGGCGCCCGGGTGGTCGCGGTCGCCCGCCCGGGCGGGGTCTGACTGGCCCCACCCCGGCATGTCGACGGCCAGCACGCGGAGATGCTGTGACAGCGGCCCGATATTGGGAGCGAAGTTGCTCCAGCCGGTGGCGCCGGGAGCCATGCCATGCAGCAGGACGATCGGGTGGCCCGTTCCGGCCTCGTTGTAGTGCAGTTTCCAGCGGTGGGTGGTGACGGTCCGGCTGGTCGACTCGTCGGTCAGCTCTGCGGTCATAGGGTGCTTCATTCCTCTCGTGGTCGCCGGCCAAGTTGACAATGTCGGAACGTTGGCGTGACGGCGCGTGCTCAGGCCAGGACGGCTGGGCGGAGCACGTTCACGCACCACTGGTGGAAGCTGGTCGCAGTGCGCTCTGGAGCGGGCGAACCGCCGTTGTAGATACCGTCGTTCTGTGCCATCGCCATGTCGACCAGGCCCTGCGCGGAGCCTTCGCTCGCTCCGCGTGTCAGCGCCATCGCCTTGTACTCCGCGGTGCTTATCTGCTGGAAGCGGACCGGGCGGTCCAGTACCTCGGACATGACCTGTGCCATGTTGTCGGGGGAGAGGTCATCGGGGCCGATCAGCGGCACGCCGTCCTGCCCGCTCCAGGATGCGTCGAGCAGCAGCGCGGCCGCCGTCGCGGCGATGTCGCGGGCGGCGACCGTCCGCAATGGACGATCACGGGAGTTCGCCAGCGCGAACACTCCCTGGTTCCGGATCATCTGAGCCTGGCTGAGCAGGTTCTCCAGGAAGAACGGCGGACGCAGCGCCCGGTAGCCCACCTGCGTGGCTTCGATCAGAGCGTCCATGGCGAACGCGGCCGACAGATGCCCGGCATGGTGGCCGTACTCGCGGCCCAGGCTTGAGACGCCGACCACGCGCCGAACGCCGTGGCGGGTGATCGCCTCGCAGGCGGGCCGGGTGAACTCCAGGTAGTAGTCCACCGGGTGCTCGGCGCGGGGGTTGGGGGGCACCAGCCAGAACACGCAGTCGACGCCGGCGAACGCCGTAGTGACGACATCGCTGTCGTGGTGCGACCCGGGCACGACCTCGACACGCTCGCGCACGTGCGGGGACAGTCGCGCGGGATCGCGGGTGATCACCCGGATCGCCTCCGGGCCGTCCAGGAGAGTGTCGAGGACTTGTCGGCCGATCCGGCCGGTGGGAGTGGTGACGACGATCATGAAAATCCTGTTCCGCTCGGCATCAGCCCAGGCACTGGGCACGATGTCGACAATGCGCCGCGGCGGACCGGAACGGAAGGATCGTTCTGGTTCACGGTGTTACCCTGACGGCAATACCCGCCGGAGGTGGTGGTGGTTGAGTCGCGAGCACTGCGCTATTTCGTCGCGGTCGCCGAAGAACTCAGCTTCACGCGCGCGGCCGAGCGACTGGGCATGTCCTCGCCCCCGCTGTCCCGCGCGATCCGCGCCCTGGAGACAGAGCTCGGCGTCGCCCTGTTCGAGCGGACCACGCACAGTGTCGCGCTGACCCCGGCCGGGACCGTGCTGCTCGACCAGGCCCGCATCGCGCTGGACGCCCTGGACGCCGCCACGCGACGAGCGCAACGCGCGGCCGTCCCGGAACCGAAACTGGTCCTCGCGGTCAAGGCCGACGCTGACGCCGGGTTACTGGAGACGATCCTCGAACGCTACGCGGCCGAACCCGGGTCCACGCCGGTCACCATCCGGCTGTGCGGATGGGGGGAGCAACCCGGTCTGCTGCGCCAGGGCGAAGCCGACGCGGCCCTGGTCTACGAACCGTTCGACCACACCGGTCTGGACACCGAGACAGTCGCTGTCGAGCGACTCGTGGTCGCCCTCGCCGCCACACACCCCTTTGCCGCGCGGGACCGCGTCAGCCTGGCCGACCTCGGCCTCCCGGTGACCGAGCCAGGACAGCGCGCCAGATACCACCGGTTCGTCGGCGCAGCCGACCAACACCGGGCGAGCGACCTGCCCCAACGGCTCAAGCTCGTCGAACTCGGCGAGCTGATCACCCTACTGCCGGAATCCGTCGTCAACCGCTACCCGCGTCCTGGTGTCGTCTACCGCGAGGTCGTAGACGCGCCGCCCGCGACTTTGGTGGTCGCGTGGCCGCAAACGTCTCGCTCGACCGCCACCGCCGCGCTCGTACGTGCCGCTGGCGCCGCCAGCGCCGAGTGACGTACTTGCAGTCCAGCAACCACCCACGTCGGGCGTCGATCACGGCCTGGCTGGTTCACCGCGCACTGGACTTGTAGTGGAGCCGCTACCGCTACACACCGCGGGTATGGGCGACAACTGGCTCAACGACCGTGCTTTGTTGGTGGGTTGACTGTCAGTCCTGCGGTTCAGCCGGAGCACTCGTTTCGGGGACTCAACTGGCCAGGATCGGCAGGACCCGGGCCGTGGACGAGTCGGGTTCCACGGTGTTCACGATGAGATGCTGATCGGGGACGTGCGGAGCGCGTAACACACGGTGTGGTCGTTCCACCAGCGGGCGACATCCGCGTCGGTGCGCCGCAGGTCGTGCACGGCGGTCACGCAGCAGCAGCCCGAGTTCGTCGTACAGGCGCAGCACCTTGGGCGACGGACGCGACAGACGCGCGAACTCACCGATGCTGACCAAGCTCATGGACGTCTCCCTCATTCCGGGCGGGGGTGCCCGGTCACAACCGCTGTGCGGCTTCCCCAAAGGGGAGGGTCAACAGCACACCAGACTAGGCAGCGCGGCCACAGTCAACCCCCGAAGGACTTCCGGAGCCGATCACTTAGCACCCGAGCAGCAACCGGCGGCATCCGAGCGGGACGGACGTCCACCACCAGGAGGTGGGGTGCGTGATCGCCCCGGCACAGCAAGCCGAACTCCCGGCGGAATTGCGACCGTGGGTGTACCAGATGGTCGGCGAATACGTGGGGTGCTGGGACTCCTCGTGGAATCAGGCCACATCCCGGGCGTGGCGCATACTGCGCCCGAGCGGGACCAGCTACTTAGTCAAGATTCCGCCGAACCCGAAGCCCTTCCACCGCGAGGTCTTTGCCCTTCGCCACGTGGCCCCAGTCCTCGGGGCGGCACGGGCTCCGCGGTTGGTCTGTGCTGACGCCCGTCTAGGTGTCGTGATCACCACAACTTTGCCGGGAGCGGCGGCCTCAAACCAGAGCCTTCCGGCCGCCGATGAGTGCACTGTTGCATCGTCAAGCCGGTCAGCTGATCCGGCTGCTGCACGATGCCACACCCAAGCCGGCTGTCCTCAAAGAACCAGCGCGCACTTTCATCCACCGAGCCGTGAACACGCTGGAGATCCAACTGCTGCGCTGCTCACGGTTCCTGTCCGCCGAAGAGGAGGCCCTCGTCCGCGAGCTCGCTGCCACCTTGGGCAGCCCAGAAATGGGCGACCTACCCACCGGGTACTGCCACGGTGACAACCGGCCCCGAAACTGGTCGTGGCACGATTCCCACAAGACAGCCGCCCTGCTCCATTTCGAGCGCTGTGAGCCGAACCTGCGTCTACGTGACATCGCCCGCCTCGCCTACGGGCCGTGGATCCACCGCGATGACCTTCGCGAGGCGTATCTGGACGGATACGGCCAGGATCTGACCGACGTCGAGCGCGCCGCGCTTCCGGCTTTCGCCGCTCTGGATGCGCTCAACAGCCTGCGATTCGGCCACGTTGCGCTGGACACCGAAGCCATCTTGCGAGCGCGCGTCGCCCTCGCCCACCTCATGGAAGAAAGTAGTCCCGCATGATCCCGCGCAACGCCCGTCAAGACCACTGTCCGCGCGACCCGGCGTTACCTACACTGCCCGGTGTGGGACTCGAAGGATGGGCAACGCATATCGCGGAGTCCCAGCTCGCGGATGCTCTGCCACGGCGCTGGGCACACACCCAAGGGGTGGCGGAGCGTGCCCGTTCGCTGGAACCCGTCGCGGGGGAGTCCGCCGACTTGCTTGTCGCCGCGGCATGGCTGCACGACGTGGGATACGCGCCGCCGCTGGTGGTCACCGGGTTCCATCCCCTAGACGGGGCTCGGTACCTGCGGGACGTTCACGCGTCGCACGAGCTGCTGGTTCGGCTGGTGGCCAACCATTCGTATGCGCTGCTGGAGGCCGAGGAGCGGGGGCTGCGCGAGGATCTGGAGGGCGAGTTCCCCTTGGTGGATGACCGGTTCCTTGTGGACGCCCTGGTCTACTGCGACATGACGACGACGCCGGACGGAAAGCGGACGTCCTCCGAGGAGCGTGTCGCCGAGATCATCAGTCGGTACGGCACCGACAGCGTCGTGGGGCGGTTCATCCGTCGCGCCGTGCCCGCTATCCACGCCAGTGTCGCCAGGGTGCAAGCACGGGTGGATGCGGCATAGGTTCGCAGGCCGCGTGCCTCAGCCCAAGTAGGGGTACGTGCCGCTCAGGTAGTCGCCGATCTGCTGGCGCATGCTCGGGTGGATGTCATAGTGGTCGAGGTCTTCCGGCCGTACCCAACGAACGCCGTCCGCCTCGTCGTTGACGGTCGGCTCCCCACCAATCGGCCGTCCGATGTAGGCGACTTCGAACTGCTGCCGGATTTCCCCATCGGTGTAGGCAACGATGTGCTTGGGCTCGGAGTACACCCCGAGCAGTCCAGTGATCTCGGCGAGGATTCCGGTCTCCTCCTCGCATTCGCGGAGCGCACATTGAGCCGCGCTTTCGCCAATATCCTGCGCGCCGCCGGGAAGAGCCCACTGCCCGGTGTCCCGGCGGCGCTGCAGGAGGATGGCTCCTTCGCCGTTGACCACCAGGAGGTTGCTGGCGGGGATCAGGCTGTTGGCCTTCGGGGCCGATCGATCGTGGTAGTACTCAATCCTGCCCACGGTGCTGTTTCTCCTATCGCTCGGCTGCCCAGGGGCGTGCGGTCTCCCAGACGGCGTCGAAGCTGGCCATGTAGTGGTCGAACCATCCACTGCCATCAAGGCGTTGGAGATGGAGCAGTGGGTTGGCGCTGGCAGGCTGGCCCCAGATGTGAGGGTTGACCATGAGAATGTCGTCGTAGCGGAACAGCGAGTTGTACAGCGTCGTGTCGTGCAGCCGCACCTCACATCTAGGTACGCCAGGGAGTTTCCGGTAGTACGTCAGGGAGGCTCGGATCTTGGCGGCGAGCGTACCGCCAAGCCCCTCTTCAGCATCGCGAATGGCAACCGCTTTGCCCTCTGGGTCTCCGAAGCACAGCCGTACCCGAACACCTTCAGCGGCGCGCTCAGCGAGCATGGCGGCCACCCGCGGATTGCTCTGGGCGAAGAAGGTGCCGGAGAAGACCAAGACGTCTATCTGCTCAACTGCTCCCAGCAGTAAGGAGATCCACACATCGCGGTGAACGCTGGCACGATTCTGGTACACGTCGATGAGTTCTGATCGCGCAGCGGCTTCGCCTGGACCCGCCGTCGCACCGGCTGGCGGCCACAGGTAGGTCTCCTCCACGCCAAGATGCTGGGCGACGGCAAATCGGTGCCGTCGATGCGGTGTCCGTCCGGTGCTGATCCAGCGGTCCACCGTCTTGGGATCCACTGAACAGACTTCAGCTAACTTTTCGGGAGGTATGCCCCGCTGAGTGAGGACGAAGCGAAGGCGCTCGTTCGGACGCTCGTTCACAGTAGCCATCCAAGCGGACACGGTGCGTGCTGGGCAAGGACGTCTCAGTGTTCCGAAGCGTCCTGCATGAGATCAACGCACCAGCTGTGTCAACGTGTTTACGCTGGTCTGGTGCCACTCATCGTCTTGTGGGATATCGACCACACGCTCCTCGAGAACGCCGGTGTGAGCAAGGAGATCTATGCCTCCGCCTTCACCCAGCTCGCCCGCCAAAAGCCGGTGGCGCCCGCCCCGACGGAAGGCCGTACGGACCGACTGATCCTCGCGGAGATGTTCCGGCAGCATGGACTGCCGGCTCCCGACTGGCCAAGTGCGCTGGCAGCGCTGGAGACGGCCGGAGCCGCCCACAGCGATCAGCTGCGGCTGCGCGGCCGAGTGCTGCCTGGCGTACTCGATGCGCTGCGTGCTGTGCGGGCCGATCACCGCATGGTCTCTTCCGTACTGACCGGCAATATCGCTGCGAACGCTCGGATGAAGCTCGCGGCGTTCGACCTCGACCAGCTCGTGGACCTCTCTGTCGGGGCCTTCGGGGCAGACTCCGCCGATCGTGCCGCCCTGGTCGATGTGGCACGCAAGCGCGTGCACGCCGCGTACGGGCTGTCAACGGACACGCCGGTCGTCCTGATCGGCGATACGCCGCGCGACGTGGACGCCGCCTTGACCAGCGGCGCCGGTGTCATCGCCGTCGCGTCCGGCATCCACAGCGCCGACGAACTTCGCCAGGCCGGAGCCGACAGGGTTCTCCCCGACTTGCGGGATACCGCTGCTGTAATGGCCGCGTTGCGCGACGCCCTTCCAACGGGCACGTGAAACGTCCCAGGACGTCCCGGAGGCGTCCGCCGAGGCGGTACCGCCGTCCCTGTCGCCAAGCCAGCATCGTCTCCCAGCACAGCCGACCCCGACTGTTCAGGAGGAGCCTCGGTGATCAGGAATGTGACCGGAATCGAAGAGATCCGGATGCTGTACCTGCAGTTGCTCTACCGCTGCAACTTCGAGTGCGGGACCTTCTGCTTCCATGGCGAGCGGCTCAGCCACAAAGACGCCTACAGCCCTGCCGAAGCAATCGAGCTGCTGGACCTGATGCACCGCGACTACGGCACCGAGGCCGTTACTCTCCTCGGCGGTGAGCCCTTCCTCTACCGGCCGCTGCCCGAGGTCATCGAGCACGCCAAGCAGAAGCTGGGGATGCGCGTCGAGATCTGCACGAACGGCTACCGCATCGAACGCCACCTTCCTGCCCTGGCCAGCCAGATCGACTTACTCCGGGTCTCCATCGAGGGGCTGAGCCGGAGCAACGACAAGCTGCGAAAGAAGGGCAGTTTCGACGCCGCCCTGCGCACGCTCGCCGCGGCCCGGGTCCTCGGGGTACCGACCGGAGTCACGATGACCGTGAACGCCCGGAACATCAGCGAGGTCGTGCCGCTGGCCTGCGTGCTGGAGACGTACGGGGTCAGGCAGTTGAAGCTGCACTGCCTCCGCCTCGTCGGCTACGCTGCCGACCACCCAGAGCTGGCCATCACCGACACACATGCCTACGGGCGGCTTCGGCGAGAACTCGCATCCAAGACATTGGCCCTGGAGGTCATCGTCGACGAGGACCTCTCAGCCGAGCCGGCGCCGATGGCCTGTTCTCCGACGGAAGGCTCCGTAGTCCTGGATCGGATCGAGGCGGACCCGCGGGGTGCGCTGACGATGTCGTGCAAGGCCGTGGGCAAGGATGCTCACGCCTTCTGGTACGACAAACAGCGCCGGATCATTGAACACCGGCCGACCAGCGGTGACGAGATCACGCTGCCGGTCCCGAACGTGGTGTACTCCCGTGTCTGATCAGCCGCTGTTCGAGAGCTTGGAGGGGCTTCGCGGCGTTGGGAAGAGCACCGTGGCGCCACTTCTCGCCGAGGCGCGAGGAGCTATTTTGGTGCCCACCATCCCGGCGCCCTACCACCAGTTGCGACGACTCGTCGACCAGCAGGAGTGTCCGGACACGCGCATGTGCCTCTACCTTTCGGGCCTGTTCGCGGCGACCCGGCAGATTCGCAGGCACTTGGCCGAAGGCGTCGGCGTAGTGGTGGAAAGCTACTTCGCCAGGTGCCTGGCCACTCATCAATCCATGGGCGCGAATCTAGGCATCACCTTGCCCGACGATCTGCCGCAGCCGACGACCTACCGGCTCACCTGCAGCGAGGACGTGCGCCGCAGACGACTCGCACGGCGACGCAAGCCGCCCACCCGTTGGGACCTGCTGGCCGAATCCGTCGTGGACAGAACCGAAGACTCCTACGCGGCGTTTGCCATGCAGCCGGTGGACACCACAGACCGTACGCCGCCCCAAGTCGTCGAGGCCATCCTCGCCCTTACCCCCAGCAGGAGCCCGGCATGAAGACCCAGAGCCTGTGGCAGCACACCCTGACCTTCTTCCCCCAGTTCCACGCCGTCCTCCAGGAGCAGATAGCCGACGGCACCGTCGTGGTGGTCGGGGCCTCCGACGGAAAGTTCGTGCTACCCCTGGTGACCTCCGGCCACCACGTGATCGCCATCGAACGAGACCCGGTCGCCATTCACGGCGGAGAGGTCG
This sequence comes from Streptomyces silvisoli, assembly GCF_029269905.1. Taxonomy (NCBI): domain Bacteria; kingdom Bacillati; phylum Actinomycetota; class Actinomycetes; order Kitasatosporales; family Streptomycetaceae; genus Streptomyces; species Streptomyces silvisoli. The sequence goes on from NZ_JARJBC010000006.1 coordinate 292,293, forward strand.
TGCTTCCCGGCGGCATCACGACACGCGCCCCCGGCCTGCTGGCCCGACTCAAGGCCGAAGGTCTCCAGGACCGGGTGGACATCATCGAAGAGGACTTCCTCGACATCGACTCCCTTCACGACGTGGCGGACGCCGTGTGGACCAGCTGCTCGTGGCACTACAGCGTCAACCACCGTCGGCCGCTGGGTGAATTCGTCGGCCGCATGCAGGACTGTCTACGGCCCGGGGGACTCTTCGGCGCGGAGTTCATGATGCCCATCGACCAGCGACACAACGTCTTGGAGCACTACACCTCGCCCGAGCGCCTCATCCGCCATCACTTCTACGCCTGGAACGTGGCGTTGACGCTCCGGACTGGCATCTTCATGGAAAGAGCTCACGTCGGTCAGCTCGGCGACCATGAACACCGCATGGGGTTCCTCCTCGCCAACCACCAACCCGAAACCGCCCGAAGGTGATCCCGCATGAAGAACGAATACGAGGCCAAGTTCCTCAACATCGACGTTGGCGACCTCCGCGAGACCATCCGCCAGCTCGGTGCCGAGCAGGCCAAGCCTCGGACCAAGCTCACCCGCGTCATCTACGAGAACGACACCGTCCAAGGCAACCAGTGGCTGCGCCTGCGCGACGAGGGCGACAAGATCACACTCACCCTCAAGCAGGTGACCGATGCCAGCAGCATCGACGGCACCACGGAGATCGAGATCCAGGTCAACGACCTCCAAGCCACCACCGAACTCCTCGGCGCCGTCGGCCTTCGCCGGGTGCGCTACCAGGAGAACTACCGGGAGGAATGGCGGTACGGCGAGATCGTCTTCGACCTCGACACCTGGCCAGGGCTGCCTACCTTCCTGGAGATCGAGGGACCGGACGAGGCCGCGGTGCGGCAGGCTGCCGGGTTGCTTCGGCTGGACTACGGCGATGCCCGCTTCGGTAGCGTGGACGAGATCTACAAGAGCGAGCTCGGCCGTGACATTCTCGCCGAACCGACCCTGCTCTTCGACAACGACCCACAGCCGTAAGCGGCACCGGGCAGCGTTGAGCGGTCCGCGGCTCGGCGGTGTGCGGCCGGGCATACGGCCGCAAGGAGCCTGTCGTGTCGCAAGCCGACCCCTTGAGCACAACCATGCAGTACCCCGATGGCCGCTACCGCACCGTCATCGGCGTCCACCTCGTCCTGCAACGCGGCCACACCGTCCTGCTGGGACTTCGGGCCGGCACCGGATGGCGCGACCAGCACTATCACGTTCCCGCAGGACACTTGGAGGCCGGTGAGACGGTCATCGAGTGCGCGGTGCGAGAGGCTGCCGAAGAACTCAACATCCGCATCGCCGAAGAGGACCTGCAACTGGTCCACACAGTCCACCACGCCACGGTCGAAGACGACCCGCGTATCCAGCTCTTCTTCCGTGCCCGGCGGTGGGAAGGCGAACCAGTCAACGCCGAACCCGACCGCTGCGCTCACCTCGGCTGGTGGTCGCTCGACGCACTACCCGCGCCAATGGTCGATTACACGGCCGTTGCCCTGCGCCATGTACAAGACGGCCAGCCCTTCTCGATCGTCGGTTGGGAGGCGCGGCCGTGATCACAAGCACGACGATGTCCGAACGATCTGGTAGCTCAGGCACGAAAGCCGGACCTCCACGCGCGCGGTAAGAATCCCGTACCGCTCCCGCAGGGCCAGAGAACTGCCTGAGCATATGGAGGGAGCGGTATGACCGAGGCGGCTGTCTCGGAGGCACCCAGCGAGGAGCTGGAATTCCGGCTCGACGGGGATTCACATTGGGAGGCAGGAAAGTCGATCACGGCGCGGCGGATGGCGCGGACACTGCCACGGCTGGTGGGACGGTCGTTACAACTCGCATGGCAGGCAGACCGGCGGTCGGTGATCGGCTTGCTCGGTTGCCAGGTGATCTCGGGGGTGTCGCAGGGCATGGGCCTGCTGGCAACCACCGGCACGATCACGGCGCTGATCTCTTCAGGCGACGTCGCCCAACGGCTGTGGTCGGCCTGGTCGTCGGTCGCTGTGATGATCGCAGCGGCTGGCGTACGCGCGCTGCTGACGATCGTGGTGACCTGGCTGTCATCGCGGCTGGCTCCTGTGATGGCCGAAGAAGCGCATCTGCTGATGCTGGAAGCCTCGTTGACCACCGAGCTGGCCGCCTACGACAGCCCAGGCTTCGGCGATCGAAGGCAGGCAGCCGAACGCGGCGCGGACTTTGTCCGCGACCTGCTCCAGGGATGCCAGGACCTGATATCAGCGATGGCGTCGCTGGCCGCAGGAGCCGCCGTGCTGGCCTCCGTACACGCCGTGCTGGTGCCACTGCTCCTGCTTGCCGCACTCCCGCAGGGAACGGCACAGGTACAAAGCGCCAAGGCCACCTACCTGGCCATCGTTCGTACTTGGGGCCAACGCCGGATGCTTTCCGCGCTGCGCTGGCACATGACCGAAGCCCACACCGCCGACCAGGTCCGCGCCGGAACGATGGCCACCTTCCTGCTGAGCACCTATCGACGCATCGCCGAACGCGTCAACGCCTCCGAACGGCAGGCCGCGGGCCGGGGCGCTCTGATGGCCCTCCTGGGTGCGGCGGCCGGTGGCCTGGCCTCCGGGCTGGTGTGGACGGCACTGGTCATGCTGTTGGCCACCGGTCGGATATCGGTGGCATCGGCGGGCACGGCGGTGCTGGCACTGAGAACGGTCACCTCGTCCGTGCAGAGCCTCGTCGCAGGTGGCGCCCGGATGTTCCGCATCGGGATGTACCTCGAAGACTGGTCGACCTTCGTTGACGAGGCCGGCGGATACCGCCTGTGCCGCGGCACACGCACGCCGAAGGACCCGGAGGAGATCCGGACGGAGAACCTCGTCTACCGCTACGAAGGATCACAGCGCAACGCCCTGGACGGCGTGACGCTGACAGTGAGGCGGGGCGAAGTGCTGGCGCTGGTCGGGGAGAACGGCTCCGGCAAGACCACGCTCTCGAAGCTGCTGACGGGACTGTACGTGCCCACCTCCGGCAGCGTCATGTGGGACGGCGTCGACAGCCAGGAGATGGACCCGCTCGCGGCATGGCAACGGGTAGCCGCCGTGCCGCAGGAGTACGCCCGCTGGCCGCTGTCCGCCCGGGAGAACATCACCCTTGGCCAGCCCACACCCGATGGCGACGCGGCAGTGTGGGCCGCGTGCGAAGCCAGCGGAGCCGACGACGTGGTCAAGGAGCTGCGCTCGGGGCTGGACACCCTCCTAGCCCGTGAATGGCTCAGCGGAGAGGAACTCTCAGGCGGGCAGTGGCAACGCATTGCCGTCGCCCGCGCCTTCCACCGCCCAGCTGGACTGCTCGTCCTCGACGAGCCCACCGCCGCACTCGACCCCCGGGCCGAACACCGCATCTTCACCGGGCTGCGCGACCTGGCTACCACCCGCGCCGTCGTACTCGTGACCCACCGACTGACAAATGTCGCCATCGCCGACCGCATCGTCGTGCTCGACCGCGGCCGCATTGCTCAGCAGGGCACTTTCGCCGAACTCCTAGAGTCTGCGGGCCTGTTCAGCGAACTGTGGCGACTGCAAAACGACCGGAGCATCCCCGCGCCGCGCACCACAGACGAACTCGCGCAGCAGAGCGTCTGACTGGGGCCGACAGCGTCGACTAGGTGCGTGGTGCCACGTCCGAAATCCCGCTTCTGCCTGACGCAGGGGCGCGGGTTGACTCAGACCTTCCGTCCAGCCATGGGCGGAAGTACCGAAGAGGAAGGAGCACGAGGTGGCACAAAGCGCAACGCCTCTGCCAGCCAACAAGAGCAGCCTTCTGGTGGCGGTAGAAGAACTGACGGCCGTCCAGGACCGCTATGACAGCCTCCGGTCCGACAACGCTGGGTCCTCCGGCGATGCGCCGTGGCCCGGGGGCGACGGCAACCTGAACGACATCGAGTAGCGCACCAGGCGGCGGAGGTCGGCATTGCGCCGGCCCCCGCTGCCCCGTCGTCGTGATCGACACCCGTAAGGAGGCAGCGTGCAACACCGGTTGATCAGCGCCATCGAAACCGCCCTTGGTTGGGACGGGGCGCAAGCCCTCGGTAAGGAGTTCACACTCGGGCGCGTGGATGACCGAGAACTTCTCACCCGTGTCATGACGGCAAACCGGCTCCTTGACATCGCGATGCGCCGCAGCCTGTACCGCCCCCAGTTCCGGCTCTTCCGCAAAGGGGAAGAGGTACACCCCGCCGTCTACTTCACCGACAGCGTTAGCCCCCGCGGACAGAGCGTTCCCATGGTCAACATGCACCGTCTCGGCGACCTGCTCCGCGAGGGGGCAACGCTCATCATGGACCAAGTCAACGTCTTCGATCCGACAATGGAAGTCGTTTGCCGTGCCATGCAATGGTGGGCCCACGAGCGAGTGCAAGTGAACGCCTACCTGACGACGAACGATGCCGCAGGGTTCCCACTGCACTGGGACGACCACGACGTGATCATCGTGCAGCTCGCCGGAGAGAAAGAGTGGGAAGTACGCGCTCCGTCCCGCATCGCGCCGATGTATCGCGACGCCGACCCCAACAACACCCCAAGCGACCAGATCATTTGGTCGGGGGCCGTCAAGCCGGGCGACATCATGCACATCCCCCGCGGACAGTGGCACCAGGCAGCCCGAACCCACAGCGGCGCAGGCAAGAGCCTGCATGTCACCTTCGGGATCACGAAACGAACGGGCGCGAGCTGGCTGTCATGGCTGGCCGACTGGTCGCGCGAACGCGAGACCTTCCGGCTCGACCTCGACCGCTGGAAGAGCACTGGTACCGACGTCCTAGTCGGGGCTGCCGCCGAGTTGGCACACGAACGCGGCCCGGTGGACTACCTGGCTGCGTACGAGCAGCAGACCACGCCGGGGCGACACGTGCCCTATCTCGACGTCCTCGGTCCACTCGACGCCGTGGTGTGCGTCGCCCACTTCCCTCCCCGAATCGAGGAGCACGGGGAGACAGTCGACATCGTGACGGCCGGAAAGAAGCTCACCCTCGCGGCCAAAGCCCTGCCCGCGCTCAGGTTGCTGTTGAGCGGCCAGCCGGTTCCTTTGAAGCAAGCCACGGCGGTCGCCGGGGCCGAGGTGACTGAGGTAGCCGAGATCCTTGTACAGGAGGAGATATGCGCCCCACTCACCCCCGAATTATCTTCGGGTTACACCGGTCTCGTCACGAGCGCCGTCTCCTGACGCGGGCGCTGGAACTCGGCATCCAAGCAATAGATACCAGCAGCAACTACCTTGGCTTCCAATCGCACACAACCCTGGCAAACGTGGCTGGTGACCTGCTGCCGAGGCTTACCGTTTCCACGAAGGTCGGGTACTTCCCGGGCGCGCAACACTCTCTGGCACCAGATCACCTGCGGACGGCAGCGGAACAGGCGGCCAGCGACCTGGGCAGGGAGCCGGACGTGGTGTTCCTGCACAACCCCGAGCACAGCCTTATCGAAGCAGCGAGGGACGACCTGCTAGAGGCGGCGTGTTCCACCCTGGCAGATGCCTGTGCGCAGGGGCTGTGTGATCGATGGGGCATCTCCTCCTGGGACCCACGGCGACTGGTAGTCCCCGCTCAGAGAGGACTCCCAAGGCCGGATGTTCTGATGGCTCGTGCCGGACTCCTGGTAAGTGCGGACATCCTCGACGCCGCCGAGCGTCTGGCCGAGCGGTTGCGGCCGACAGAGCTGTGGGGCATGAGTCCCTTCGGCGGAAGCACTGCTGCGGCCGTATGGGACGGTTTCGACTCGCGGATCTTCCTGCGAGAACCGCGGACTTCGACACCTATCCAAGCCGCATTCCGAGCCGCCTACCGACTCCCGTCCGTGGGCGCAGTAGCCGTCGGCACTGACAACCCCGACCATCTTGGAGAGTTGACCGACGCCTTGAACCTGGAAGTCGACGACAACATGATCCATCAGTACCGGGAGCTGCTACGGACACGCTCTCAGCCCGCCTGAAGCTCCTTGATCACCTGCTCCGACACAGCGCGGGCGGGTACGAGACGGGGATCCTCGGGGTGCGCGTGCGGCCCGAGGATCTTCGCGGCGACGAAGAGCGTCATCACCATGCCGTCCCGGCTCGCGAAGTCCTCCCGCCGCTCGCGGCGAACCCGCTCAGCCAGGGCTGGGACGGCAAGAGAGGCCCCCCACAGCGTCGCGGCATCCAGCCCGCGCGGCGCCATGCCCCAGTCCTCCCAGTCGAACAGGCAGAACTCCGGCGCGGTCACGTTCGCCCAGTTCAGATCCGCATGGGCCAGCCGCCACTGCTCCACCGTCGTATCCAACGACTTGGGGAAGACACTCCAAATGGTCTCGTTCACCAACAACTGTGTGATCGACTCAGTGTCTGGAGTGGCGATGCGGTTCGACTGCTGCGCGGCGAGCGCATCAAGGGAGGCATTCAGCGCTCCCCACCACCCGTCCGAGACGTCCGGGTCGACGGCGACGATACTCGTCCCGACTGGCGCTCCGGGCAGGAGGGCGGTCTCATCAGCCCGCCACATAACCCCTTCACTGGCCCCCCGCCAGGACACGCTGCCATACCAGGTCGGCTTGGCGACGCCCTGCAGAGCTTCCGCACAGGCGGCGCCATCCCAACCCTGCTTGCCGACCCTATCCAGCCCGCGCCGCTCGATCCGCACCCAGGAATCTCGGTCCGTTCGCGCCCCCACGGAGCGCCGCTTACGCACCACCGTCTCCCGGTCCAAATGCACCCCGAGAGACTGCTCCACTTGGTCAAACACGCGATCGACTGGTTCTGTTCGCAAGTCAACAGCGTTAGCAGTAGGGACGGACAGCGTCATACGCGGACCGTAGCAAGCCCAAGCCCTAGTCAGGTGCCGATCCGCTCATCAACCGAGCGGACCGGTAAGAGCACTGACTCACCTCGTTCCCCGAGACAGGGGAACTGGCTCAGCGAAGCTGAGTTGGAGGACGGTGCGTGGTTGGTGCGGGGAGATGGGCACGCCCCCGGCGCAGTTGACGTGACGCCGTTGCTCAGAGCAGCCTCTCACCCGAATTGGTGAGCCGCCAGCACGACGCTATGGCTCTTGATCGTCTTGGACCAGTCGGGCCCACCGGCGGCGACCCATGCGCTCAGCCTCGTCACACACGATGCGGGTCACGGTCCATTCCGGTCCGAGAGGGTGGTTCCCGCGGAGCTCCGTCGAAACCGCCACCGTCTGGAATCCACGGACCGGCGAGCCGAGAAGAGCAGTGGCCTGGTGGTAGCCGCCCCAGTCGAACCCGCTCAAAAAGGGGTCGAGGAGGAGCAAGGTCGGGTGGGCCCGTGCGTACGTTTCAGCCAGCGCAACCAGAATCTCCAGCCCGACGAGAGAATGAAGGCCGCGATCGCCGATGTCTGTTTCAACACAGTTTCCGAGCACGAAGTCGGCGCGGATCCGATCGTCAACTATCCGGGTGCGTTTGACCGCGCCGCCGACGATCTCAGGAAGGTCTGAGATCACCTTGCGCATCACCCAGTGGTCAAGGCCCAGGTCCTTGGCAAGGTCGTGGACGTCGGCGGGAAGGTCACCGCTCCACCGGGGCGCTCGGACCACTTGGTAGGGGAAGGCTACGAATGGAACCTCCTGCCCGTCGGCGAAGAAGTGGAGCCTCTCGCCCTCCGCCTTGAACTCGGCCCGCCGCGGCTGCGGGTCATACCAAGTGAGCGCCGCATGTACACGGGACGTCGGGTGGGCGACCCGTTCCATGATGTGGGAGGGGGCTGCCAGCCCCGACAGAAGCGAGATGAAGTGGCTCTTCCCAATTCCGTTCTTACCCAGGAACATGTTGCACCGGGAGAAGCGCACAGTAGTCGGTTCCTCCAGCCACACGTCCTCCGCGATCTCGATCGAGTGGAATCATCCGAAGGGTCGGGCGACGCCTCCGTGCTCCATGCGGACCCGGCCCTCGTGAAGATCTCGCCAGCCTCGCAGAAGCGACGCCGGATAGGCGTCGCCAGCGTTGGTATCGACAAGACGGGCGCATCGGGCACAAAGCCAGATGCCGTTGAGGGGATCGCTTCGCTGGTCGGCGTTCAGCCCGCCGGTGCCGCGGGGCCCGCCCGGTGCGGCGGCATAGATATGAGCCGCGGTCCCGGTCATCTCGACGTCGTCGATGCCCCTTCCGGGCCCGATGGTGAGTGCCCCGCAGCCGGGGTTCGAGCAACGAAAGGCCGCTCGAAGCGCGAGGGCACGTTTCGTTGCCTCACTGAAGTCAGCTCGTCGGCCAGATGTCCCAGTCCCCATTGCGCCCCCACCCGTCTCGCCGTCAGGACACCGTAGCTCTGCCGACAGACAGTGGCCGATGCCCCGCAACTGTCCTGGCTAACCGGAACTGCCGCAGACATGGAATGCGAGGAAGCCCTCGACCCCCTCAGCGGCATCACCTACGGCCTCATCCACAACGACCCTGAGGTCGTCGAGCGCGGCCGGCGGACCCTGCGCCGCCTCCACCGCACCCAAAGCGCCTGACCACCCCCTCGACCGTAAGGAGCAGCCTCGGTGGGATACACGCAGCAGGACGAATGGCACGAGCACTACGCCCGCGGCGAGAGCTTCCGGGCCCTGACCGAGACCGAACGCGCCGTACTGGATACCGCCCTGCGCCCGCAGGGCCCCGCCGTCGCCCTGGACGTGGGCTGCGGCCTGGGCGAACTCGCCCTCCATCTACACGAGCTGGGGTACGTGGTCGATGCCGTCGACTACGCGGAATCGGCTATCGAGCGAGCCGCCGCTCAAGCCCCGGACGGCGTGGCCGTGCGCTTCCTGAAGCACGACATCGAACACGACGACCTCGCCGCCCTGCCTCCGACATCCCGCCGGCCTGGATCACCTCGCTCATTGAGGGCGGGCGCCTCGTTGTCCCCCTTACCATCCACGGGTACAGCTGGGCCATCGGTAGCCGCACCGATGTGCATCAGGCGTCGGTGCGGTGCGGGCAATGCCGCGAGGTGGGCGGTGGGGCGGGCACGGCCGTCTGCGCATGGCTAGTCTAATTCGTGACTGTTTGGCCGTTCTTAAATACTTTGTAATAGTCGCCGGGAGGACTGAGTTCGAGCCTGAACACCATGCCGCACTGCTTGCGAATGTCGGAAACTGTTTCTGATTCGGGCTCACGCAGGAATCGGGTTAGAGGCGGATCATTGTCTACCCCGCCGGTTGGCTCTTCGATCAAAGGCGTGTGGTCGTGGACCGGGTCCCAGGTCAACGTCTGTCCTGAGCGGAACAGTTGGGTGGGCTCCTGTGCATGCGGGCCGCTTGGGTTCGGTCCGTGTGCTTGGTAGTAATCGACGAGCTTTCTGTGGTAGTCGTCGTGGGTGAACGGGATCACATCCCCGGGGAGGCCCGGTTGGGTCTGGTCATGGTCACCTGCGGTCAGGATGCTGTCGAGGACATCGCCGATCCTTTGGGGGTTGGCCCCGTAGTAGGCGGTGATGCGCATCGAGCATTTGATCTTGTAGGTGTCGCTTCCGTCCTGAAAGAACCACTGCTTCGCTGCCCCTCCTTGGCAGGTGTCGCGCACGACGACCAGGCGGAGGGCAAGGGGGGTGTGGTCGGCGTATGCCTGCGCTACGTCTCGGAGGCGCTTTTCTGTCTTCTGGCGGGCTTGCACCGCTTGGCTGCTGCCCGCCAGCTTGCGCATCTCCTTCGGGCTCGTAGCGCTGGAGGAGCAGGCGGAGAGGATCATCAGCGCGGCGGTAGCGAGGGCACCCGAGATGGTCTTGGTGCCACGGGAGGGTTGGCTTCGGTCTTCCCGTGTTGTCCAGCGTCTCATCATGTCCGCTATCTCCTCTCCGCCGCAGGAATCCGTTGGTTCATGGGCGTCTTTCCCTTGCCACTGTCGGCCAAGTCAGCAACGTGGCAGATGAGTTGCCGTAGTTTAGGCAGTTCCGGGGCAGCCCTGTAGAGGGCTGCCCCGGAGTGATCCGCTGGGGGATCGTTACAGGTTCATGCCTGCCATCGTGCGCTCGAGGGAGTTCGCATACAGGCGGGCTCCCCCGATCTTGGGGTGGAAGGACTGGGCCGACAGGCCGAACTGGTTGATGAGCGGCCAGTCCTTGATCGGGTTGTCGGACTTCACGAGGGTCTTGACGATGCCATGGACGTTTTCCGGATTGCCACACACCCCTTGGCCGAGGAAGTCGTTGGTCGGGTTGGAGTACCACACCTGGGCGCCCTGGCTCTTCGCGTCATCGGCCACGCCTGTCATCGCCGCCGCCAGGGTGTCGGCGGTGTTGTTGAGCCAGCCGGTGGACGCCGCGGACAGGCCGATGCTCAAGCCGCCGACACCGACTCGCAGGCAGGATCCGTCGTCGGAGATCAGCCGCGGATACCCCATGAGAACGATCTTCGCGTGCTTTGCCTGGTTGTGGATCGCCAGCAATGTGCTCGTGATGTCCGGGCGGACGATCTCGTTGATGATCCCCGGTACAGCCGTCTCCAGCGGCTGCCCGACGAACTTTTGGTCCCGGCCGCCGACGTTCGGGTCTGGCTTGTCAAACGTCTTGTCCTTGCAGTTGCCGCTGCCAGCCGACAGCAGGCACTTTTGGACAATGTCGGAGAACCGGGCGTCGTTGCCGCCGACGGAGATCGTGACCAGGGTCGTGTTGTCGTCCAGGTACCCCTGGTCGAGCTGGGGTACCTCGCCGCCGTTGTCCTGGATCACACCGTTGTGCATGATGTTGTAGGTGCGGGCGCCTGAGCATGCGATCAGGTGGTAGTCCATGTTCGGATCCCATGCGTCGTCCATGTCACCGATGGACTTCGATGCCCCCGGCAGCGTTGCCTGGCGCGTCCAGGCGTATCGGGACCGGTGGCAGGCGTCGCGTTCCTTCTCGTTGTTCTTGTCGCGGTAGTTGGTCTCCGGGTAGTAGTCGCGGTCGCCTTCTGATACGCCCTCACCGGAGGAGTACGAGTCGCCCATCGCGACGATCGAGTTCTTCGGCTTGCCGGAGAGCGGCTGGAAGGCGACCGCGCCCCAGGCGATGTCCTCGTCGGCCGTTCCGTCGGGGGTGTTGTTCGACAAGGCCACCGCTGGCTGCCCGGTGAAGTGGAAGACGCCCAGGCTCACCCAGCGTCCGGCACGCTGCTCGACATACCGGTCAGGGCTGCTGCTGTCACTGCCCAGGACGCTGTACTTCGCTTGCCTGGTCTGTGCGCCGATGTCGGGCAGGTGGACGAGGACGCGGGCCCAGTTGAGGTTCTGCCCGAGGGTCCAGGTGCCGTTGATGGTCATCCGGCCGCCATCGCCGCCGAGGTGGTCCGCGTTGCGGGTGTGGGCGTACCAGAAGTGTCCGCCGTAGCCGCCGCCGATCGAGTGCAAGTCCTCCTTGCCCTCGTAGTAGCCGCCGGTATCGGCGTTGAAGTGGAATTGGAAGCTTCCCGCCGAGCTGGCGCTGCCGCAGTCGGACCAGGTCTGCGTTCCGTCTGGGATCGATGCCACGACCTGCGCCCCCGGGGGAGTTCCGGTGCACACCGGGGTGCCGTCGTGCAGCCGGTAGCCGCGCCCCGGCTCCATGCCCAAGGTGGCGTACTTGATGTTCTCGTGGCCGCAGGTGGTCGCGCAGTCCTGTTTCCACGTCGCGTTGGGCTGGTTCCACCAAAACTGTGCGTAGCACGCCTCGTTCGGACACTTCGGCGGGGTGGAAGGGTCGCAGTTGTTCTGGTTGTTGCAGAACGTGCTCAGCGGTGGGGAGACCTGGTCGCGATAGAGGGTGTTGGTCCACCACGCAGGCCGGAATCCGGCGGAGGAGTATCCGGAATCGCCCAGCCAGTCCTGGCGTCCGTCCGTCGCGTAGGAGAAGCCGGTGTCGATGGACCATGCGGCCCAGCCCATCACCTTCTCCTCATACGGCCAGTCCTGTGGATGCGCGGCGTCGCGGTTGGCCTCCGTGCCGTCTACATCGGTGTCCATGAACGGGTGCCCCCAGCCCTTTGCGTACAGCGGGTTGGCCGGGTTGTTGTACCAGCCCAGGCCCCAGTGCCCGTCGTGGTTCGAGGCGTCCGAGGGTGGGTTGAAGCCGAGGTTGTAATTCCACACCGCGGTGAACCAGTTCTCCACCATCGAGGGGTCGTCGTTGTTGACGGTGACCTTCTGTCCGTCGGTGTGCACCTCGTTCCACTTGTCGGCGAGGATGTGGGTCGCCGCGGCGATGTTCGTCGCGTAGTCGATCGCCACTGCCTTTTGCACGGCCGGAGACAGGCTCGTCTCGCCCGGCTTCTCGTGGCCAGCCAAGCGCATGCCGTCGGTGACCTGTCCGACGCCGTACCCGCAGTCGGACTTGTCCCAGTGGATCTGCCAGTAGGCGTCCGGGTCGTCCTTCACGGCTTTGCGGCCGTAGTAGCCGTCCATCGCGGCGAGGGGATTGCCCATCTGGCCGGGGATCGAACCGCTTTCGGCCTGCCACAGGTTGGACTCCTGCGCCATGATGCCGAGCATCACGTTCGCCGGGATACGCCCGCCGCCCTTGAGCGTCGGCGGCGGGAACAGGCCCTGCGGATCGATCGTGCCCAGGCCGGCCTGGCTGCGGTATCCGCCCTGCCGCAGGTACTGCGCGTGCAGCTGCCCGCGAACGGCCATGTCGACGGCCCATTCCACCTGGTTCGGCGTCGGCTGCAACGCTTGCGCGTTCATGTCGTTGCGGGAGACAGCGCAGATACGGTCGGTATCCGCGGGATCCCCCGAGATACCGTCACCCGCCGCACGCGACATCTGGGGCCGCATGCTCCCGCTGGTGGATAGAGCGGGGGAAGGGTTCTTCCCGGTCGCCGCCGTGGTGTCCGCAACCGTCTGGGTGATCTTCTTCCCCGTAGCAGTGGCCGTGCTGGTGACCGTCACCCCCTCATCCCCAGCCATGGTTTCGGGGGCTTGTACGGGAAGACTGCGAGGGGCAGGCTCTGCCGTGGTGAACCCCTTGCCCGCGCTCTTGATGTGAGCCAGTCCGGCACGCACACCCCCGGTGAGAACCGGGTCCACGGCCAAGCGCCCCTGGGTGGAGATATCCGTGCCCGCGGGGGCATTGATGCGGGTCACACCGGTGCCGGCCGCCTTCGATGCTCCCTGGGGGTTGCCAGTGAGGAACACCCGGCCTTGGTCGCCGGGCATCAGGTCCAGATCGCCCAGCTTCCCGGAGGCGAGCACGATCGGCTTACCGTGCCCAGGCCACACCTTCGCCTGCGCGGTCTTGGTGTCCTTGCGGTCGACGAAACCGACCTTCCCGCCCTGTGCGGGCCGAATGTCGAAGGGGACGCTGTCCCCGATGGCGAGGCTGTTTACCTGGCCGGAGCGGTCTATGTGGACCAGACTGCGGCCGCTAGCGGCCACCGCTCCGTCCTCAACCGGCACGGCACTGGTGATCTCACCTTTCACGGTCGTATTGCCCAGCACCCCACCGGATGCGTTGACGGTCACCACACGAGTTTGCGTCGTGCTCGGGTCGTTGATGTCCCGGAAGGCGGTGAACGCTGCCGTGTGAGTTTGCGTGTTGCAGGATGGGTCGAAATACGCCAGCGACGCGGTGAACGGCAGCTTGTTCACCGTCCCGGCCTTGACGTTGACAATCGCGGCGAAGGCGCCACCTTGCATCAAGTCCGGCTTGTTCGTGAAGGTCCGCGGCGCGTAAACGGCCGCGACATGGTCCGGATCCATGACGCACTGGTTGCCGATCCACGAGTCCGCAGACATTCCCGGCTCGGCAAGGACAGCGACGGTCTTCCACTCGTACGCCTTGTCGCTGTCGGCGACCAGAATCTTCAGCCCGCTGGTGTCAGCGGCAGCCGTTACCGCACGGTCCTTGCTGGTCTGCCAGCCCTCGCCAAGGTTGCTGTCCGGATTCGTGACACGTCCAGGCGCAGCCGACTTACCGCCAGGGCCATCGCCGTGGTTGGGAGTCGGCTTCGGTGCCGCACCGGCGGGTGCGGCCTGTATCAGTCCGCCGACCAAGGCAGCGCAGGCCACCACAGCGGCCAGCGGCGCGCGTGTTCTCTTTCTGATTCTCAAGGGGAAGTAATCTTTCCGTTGCTCGTTTCGCCGCACCCGGACAGAGCACGGCTCCTCCCGCCCACCCCAGCCACAGGCTTCAAGGGCGGACGAGAGCTTGTTCAGTCAGTGGCGTCCAGGACAGCCCGGACGACGCACCTGGCCATCTCAGGTCGGCGTGTCTGCTCGGCGCCGGTGGCAGCTCAGGCCAAGTCCCCGCGAAACGCGGTGACTCATTCCCAGCCAGCGACGCCTGCAGACCCGCCAGCTACCCGGACAGCCGAAGGCCGACGTTCCATTACTGGGCTTCGCGCCGATACTGCGGCTACTTCAAGGAGCCGTGCTCGACGAAGAGACGGCAGTCCTCGCCGGTGTCAAAGCCGCAGGTACTGCTGACGTACTTCGCGACAACGAGGTCCACAGATACCGTGCCAGGCCGACGCTGCACACAGCGGACGGTGCGAGGGCCGCCACAGCGATAGCGGGCGGCGCCCATACCCCCACCCCGCATCGCTGCGCCGAATTCAGTCACCCCATCCGCAACGTCAACTGTGCTACTCATCCCCCTCCAGAGGAGGAGTTGACTGTGCGCCACACACGGTCGATCGTCACCACCGGATGGGTTGCATAAGGCGGGCCGCCTGGGCTGGCAGCCAAGGTCATGCCCGCACCGGCTGCCGGGCCTGGGTCGACCGTCCCAAAATTCAGGATGTGGGTGACGTCGAACCCGTTATCGCCCTTGACGGTGACCTGGAACTTGTACCAGGCGGTTTGCTCACCATCGTTCTCAACGCGTATCCCAAGGAGCATCCCCGGGTGCCCGTATGCGGGCACAGCTTTGAGAACCGTCACCCCATCCTTCACTGCAGCCGCCGCGCCACCTATGCCACTAGAAGACTGCGACGGCGTCTCAGTTACGCCTGAGCCCACCGAGGGCGCGACGGATACCGCAGACGGATCTCCCTTGGGATTCTTCTGCGAAGGAGAGGAGCCGGGAGTTTGCGCCCGGCTCGGGGATACGCTGGGCGCGGCGTCGGAGTGGCTGGGCGCTCCGCATGATCTGGCCCCCCAGATGGCGGCTGCGATGAGGACGGCTGCCGCTGCTGTGAACGTGGCGCCCCGCGCCGCACGGCGCGGGGCTTTCGACGAATGACGTCTCACACGGTGTCCTTCTCGCTAATCGCAAGGAGCGCTGGAGACGGTTCGGTTCACGATGTAGACCGAGTCGCTGGCCGAGTTCTTCATCAAGGCCGTGATAGTGCCGCAGTCATTGGGGCTCATATACACAGGTCCGGCGTACTGGCTGTAGTTGCCTTCGTCGGAGTGGCAGGTGACGTCGACGCGGTTGTCGCAGATCTTGAGCTTCATCCACCTGGGAATGCCCAGGTTGTTGTCGAACACCGCGCACACGGGAGCATCAGGCCCGGCCCAGCTCCCCTTGGAGTAGATGAAAAGTGTGCCGAACCGCTCCTGCGGTGTGGGCAGCGCGTACCCGGTCGCGAAGGAGTAGCCAGAGCCGCATACGGTCTGTGCAGCTGCAACCTGCCGCGAGTGGGATGCCGCGAAGGCTTTCGCCTTGGCATCGGCGTTGGGTGCGAGCCGAACCTGCGAAGACAGCGGCGAGTTGACGGCGGCCACCGCTTGCGGGGCGGCCAGGGTCAGGCACCCGAAGATGGCGGCGATCGTGGCGACTAAGGAGCGCCCACGGCTACGGCCGGGCAGGCCGGATCTTGAAAATCGTATGGACATCGTGGTCCCCCTGTGCAGTCTCACAGCTTTGTGCCTTCCAAAGCAGGGGAGACCGGTTTGCACACAAGCCACATAGGCCCAACTCGCCCGCCCCCCAGGTGGTAGGCGATAGTGGTCAGCTACCGCCACGCCAGGACGATGACCTGGCCATGACGAGATTCCTACCAGCCGCCACCAATCCAGCCTAAAGTTAAAATTTCAAGAAAATTCATTCAACTAACTGGCACCCCCCGAACTCCCCATCAGAGCAGTGACTTTGACGTGGTATCAGCATATTGAAAGGGCCTGGCTGTGACAGCGCTCACAGAGGGCCGGCCCTGACGCTGTCGTCTGCTCCGGCGAGGCGCCGGTAGCGACGCATGCCCAACGCGTCAGCCAGGCCCAGCGGGTGGTAGCTGACGATGTCGCCGGGCAGGGCTTCCACATCAGTTCGTAGATCCTGGGACCATCCCCGTGCACGCGGGGAGCACGAGGCGGTTGGTCTTCCCTGCAGCGCGCCCCACCGGCTCGCGACTTCCTCTCCTCGCTCGCCAACTGACCGAGGCCGTACGCTCCAGGCGTCCCGGCGCGGGAGGCGGCCGGACCGTGTCGTGGATGATGGGAGCGATGCCCGGCGCTCAGGAGTCGCTGTAGCGGGCGATGAACGCCTGCTCGGCCTCGGTGAGGCGGCGAGGGCGGCCAGTGTCGAGGTTGAAGGCGGCGATGGCGGTCGTGCCCTCGGCATAGAGCTGGTCAGCATCGCGGATCTCGTACGCCAGCTCGAAGGAGACCGCCCGGCTGTGAGTAACCCGGACGTGCACGTCCACCGGGTCTTCGCGGTAATGCAGCGGGGCTCGGTACTCGACGCTGGCGCGGCTCACGACGAACGCGTTCTGGCGGCGGCCGGCCTCGTCGTC
Organism: Streptomyces silvisoli; assembly: GCF_029269905.1. Classification (NCBI taxonomy): domain Bacteria; kingdom Bacillati; phylum Actinomycetota; class Actinomycetes; order Kitasatosporales; family Streptomycetaceae; genus Streptomyces; species Streptomyces silvisoli. Next base: position 308,934 of record NZ_JARJBC010000006.1, read on the forward strand.
GATCAGCACTTCCCGGAACATGCGCGTGCGCGCCTCCTCCATGAACCGGAGGAACAGGGCGTTGTTGACGTGCCCGTTGGCGTCGGCGTCCGCCCAGCGCAGCGGACAGGGGTAGATGTAGCTGTTCACGAAACAGGCTTTCTACGAGGCAGTCGGGGGAAGGTCCGCAGAGGCCGCAGCAGCGTGAAGCTCGCCGCCGCGTCGTCCGCTATGCCCGGGCCTGAGAGTGCGCAACGCCGGGCTGGGCCGCAGCTCGGTGACCAGGCTGGCTACGTCTTGGCAGTCGGGGCGCCTGTGGTCGTGTCCAGACAGGTCCTCGTGGATTTCGCGGAGCAGTCGCTGTTCCTCGTCGAGTTCGCGGAGGAGCTGCTCGATACGGGAGGCGGCGGCGTCGGGGGGAGCTGGAAGCGCGATGCGCGTCAATTGCTTCAGCTCGGCTCGGGCCTGTGCTGGCAGTGGTCCCCGCGGTACACGGGCGATCACGGTGGAGGGCGACACTTCGCTGACGCCCCACTGTCCGGGGGCCTCTTCGACGGCCCAGATCACGGTGCGTTTGGACGGCGAGAGGGTCAGCTGGCAGTCGGATGCCACGAGGCGGCTGAGGGCGGGCAGGAGGATGCCTCCCTTGCCGGCACGGGTCGCGGCCTGGTCCGCGTTTTCCACCACGAGGCGAGCGGTACGGACATCTTCGGCGCGGAGGCGTTCTGCTTCCGCAATCCGCTCCTGGGCTCGGTCGATCTCGCGCGGCGTGTTGTGGGTTTCGTCCAGCCAGCCGTTACGGATACCGCCCAGTGCGTCTCGCTGGCTGTCTGGTTCCGCCTCGACCCAGGTCATGACGACGAAGCGGCAGTCGGGCATGATCGCGGGGTACGCAACGTGGCTGACGATTTCGATCGTCTTCCAGCCCAGGGTCGGCACGCTGGCCAAGAAGACGTGACCGTCGCGGTGCTCGACCAGGTCGGTGTCCGCATCCCAGATCTGCCGGATCTCGGGGTTCTTCTTGACGTCCTCGATCAGTTCCTGAAGGTCTGCATCATCACGGTGGGTGGTGAGCGCAAACCGGAGCATCCGGACGAAAACCGTGGCGTGCTTGTGCCAGTCGTGATAAGTGGCGCGTCCCTCGGCGGTCGTGAGGGCCCAGCGGATCAGATTGGCCCTGGGCTCCATCACCCACGGCCATAGCTCGGCCATGGCCTCGTTGTACGCGAGGATGTTCCAGTTGCGGTCGGACAGGTAGGTGGGGCTGGGCATCTGCCGGTCGATGAGGAGCCTCAGCGCCGGCTTCACATCATGATGGCCCTCGGCCGGCACGGAGCGCAGGTAGGTGCCCACGTTGTGGAGCAGCAGGGCGTGGCGCTCCTCTTGGTCTAGTTTCAGCACCTCTGCCAGAGCTTCGCACTGGGCCTGTGAGAACCGCGGCGTCGCGCCATGTTCGATGGTTCGGTACGTGCGCTCGCTGATGCCCAGGGCCCGCCATACGGGGCGCTGCGTCAGGCCGGCGGCTTCGCGCCATTGCTTGAGCATCGCGCCGAACCCCATGTACTGACCGGCGACTCCGGTGGGCCGTTCGGAAGATGTCCTCTTCCCGGCAGAGCCCTTCCCGCTGCCAGCCCGCCGTTGCGCGACCATCAGCCCTCCTGTCGTGTCCTCGATCCTGGGGGACGCCCGATTTCGGGCATGAAAAAGGAGGGTCAGCACGATCGCACTGGCCCCCCTGCGTCTCGCACAAGACAATACGCAAGATCTTGCGATCTTGCGCACTTGTGGTATCGGCCACATACCACCAGGAATGTCCTGGTTCAGGATTGAACGTTCTGGCGACAACGGCAGGGATATTGCTCGCGAAAGGGACATCCCTCCCGTCTGCATCGACAGGGAGCACAGGACCGGCAAATGTTTGCCGGTTTTCGCCCCCCTCCCATTGCGGCCGGTCTAGACCATGAATGCGAAGCCACTCCCCCAATCCGCCGGATGCCTTCATTCCGCTTGTAAATCAAGGCAATTAGGGGCTCACAGGCGCCCTGACCGGCGGGCGCCACCCGAGCGATCTATCCCTGCAAATCGGGCATAAGGTCGCCGTTGACGCTCGCTTAGCGGTCTGACTTAAATCTCTTACCGGCTGGTTCGACAAACGGTTTCGGCATGAGACGCACGGGGTCGAGTGAAGATCATCTCCGAGATCACCGGGGCTATTCCGCCCTTCGATGGGACGCAGCGGTGGGGCACTGATGCCCCTCACCCCAGCGCATCGCAAGTTCGGCTGTGGGGGAAAGTCATGAGGTTGAGGAACAGTTATGTGGTGGTGGAACGGCGCCCCGGACGCCTGGAGTGCCCTTGTCCAGGGAGCGGCGGAGGCCGACGGTCGCGGCGAGGGCACGGGTGCGGACACAGGACAGGCCGTGGCCGCGGTGCGGCGACCAAGGCGTACCTGGCGTAAGCGTCCGGTCGACAGCGATCTGCAGCGTCGCATCCGGCAGGAACTGCGCGACCTCGACGTCCAGCCTCCGCTGCGTGTGGAGGCTCTGTGCGAGGCTCTCGGCGAGAAGCGCGGGCGCCCCATCGAACTTCGGGCGTATCCCCTGCCGAAGCCTGGGCCCTCGGGTCTATGGCTCGAAACCCCGACGGCGGACCTCATCATCTACCAGCAGGAAACAACCAAGCTCCACCAGGACCACATCATCCTGCACGAGATCGGGCACATCCTCGCGAACCACCGGAGCGACGACCGCGTGGCTGAGTGGAATGCCGTGATCCCAGGGCTCACACCCAGCGCTGTACGCCGAGCGCTCGGCCGCTGCACCTACGACGATGCGCAGGAGCAGGAGGCAGAGCTCGTCGCGACCATCATCTTGCAATGGGCCTCTGTGCTGGACCGCGTCACCTGCTCCGCCCCGGTGGACCCCTCACTGCGCCGCCTCCACAGCACCCTTGCTGACCACGTGGGATGGCTGTGATGGCGATAGTCGTGTTCCTCACCGCCCTCGCCATCGCCTTCCTCTGGAGGCTCTTCCAGTGGCGGAAGGACCCGCGCAACCCGTCGCAACGCAGCCTGACCTTGTGCATGCTGTGTGGTTTTGTGTCGTACCTGGCCGCCACCCCGGACGGGTCTGACTTCGGCACCGTCGCCGACCAGGGGTGGGGCAAGCTCGTGCAGAACGTGATGCTCCTGGCGGCGGCGTACTTCCTGATGTGTATTTACCTGTACGCCGCGGCGGATGAGCGCGTCGGCAGGAGGCGTGCACGGCTCGATGGCCTGGCCCTGGCTGTCGCCGTCGGTGTGATCACCGTCGCGGCGGTGGCCGCACCGCGCGCCGCTCTCACCGGCAGCGCATCGACGGCGGACATGACGATCCCCCAGGTCGCCGCGTTCTACCTCACGGCCGGCCTGTACATGCTCTACGCGCTGGCCGCGGCCTGCTACTGGACCCGCCGGTATGCCCGGATGTCCCAGCGTCCGTTGTCCACTGGCCTTTGGATGGCGGCTGTGGGGCTGCTCGGCATGGCTATGGTGTGCGCGGTGAATGCGGTGCTCGTGATCGTCCGCTCCGGGGGTGGCGCCGTACCAAAGCCGCTGACGGTCACCGTGGCGGTCACGTTGATGGTCTCCCTGGTGCTGCTCGCCTTCGGCTTCACCTACCCGGGCGTGCGAGCGCGGTTCGCCGCCTTGCGGGTATGGCGTGAGCACCGCCGCATCCACCGCCAGCTGGAACCGCTGTGGCGGCTGCTGTGCCGGGCGTACCCCCAGAGCGTCCTGAAGCCCTCTGCCACTGCCTGGCGTGACCGCTGGCGGGCCGGCGGCGTTCATCGCCGCTACCACCGCCGAGTGGTGGAATGCCGTGACGGCTTGGTGCACATCAGCACGCACCTTCAGTGCTACCGGCACGACGGCGCCATCGTGGACCTGGCCCCGCCCGAGGTCCTGGCCCAGCACCTGCGCACCGCCGTTGAAACAGTCACGAACGGCGCACCGATCTCGGAACGGGCGACCCCGCTGGCCGTGCCGCCGGACGATGATCGGGACACTGACGTAAGGCAGTTGGTCGCGCTCGCGCAGGCGTTGCGCACCGCAGGGGATCCACGAGTGGAAGGGAAGGAACTGACGTGCTGATCACGGCTGGACGAGTCCTCATCGATGCCACGGGCGAGTGCGTTGCAGAGGGCGCAGTCCTCATCCGGGGCGGCACGATCATCGCCGCAGGCCGACACACTGATGTGGAATCACAGGCGCAGCCTGGGGAGGCACGGTTGTCTTTCCCCCGCTCCACAGTGCTGCCCGGGCTGATCGACGCCCATGTCCACCTGTGCTTCGACGGCGGGCCCGACCCGGTCACCATGCTGCAAGGTCGGGACGACGAATCTCTCCTGCACGACATGAAGCGGCGGGCCGAGCAGCTGCTGAGCATCGGCGTGACCACCGCACGCGATCTGGGCGACCGAGGCGGCCTCGCCCTGCAGCTGGCCAGCGCCATCTCTCAAGGTTCCGCCGTGGGTCCGCGCCTGATCTGCGCGGGGCGTCCGCTCACCACCAAGGGCGGGCACTGCTGGTTCCTCGGTGGTGAAGTCGAGGGCGAGGACGAGATTCGCAGCCTCATCCAGCGCAACATCGCAGCCGGCGCGAAGGTCATCAAGGTCATGGCGACCGGTGGCGGTCTCACCAAGGGCGGCCCGGCCAGCTGGGCGTCGCAGTTCAGCCCGGAGGAGCTTGCGATCGTCGTGCGGGAGGCTCACCAGGCTGGGCTTCCTGTTGCCGCCCATGCCCACGGCGCTGACGGCATCGCAGCGGCCGTGGCCGCCGGGGCCGACACCATCGAGCACTGCTCGTGGATGACGCGCGACGGCTTTGGCGTGCGCGAGGATGTGCTGGCCCAGATCATCGACAAGGGCATCTTCGTGTGTCCTACGACCAGCCCTCAGTGGCGGCGGCTGCCCGAGATCTTCGGACCAGAGCGCGCCGAGGCTCTGGTCGGCATGGCTCGGCAGGTAGCCCAATCGGGGGCGCGGCTGATCGCCGGCACGGACGCCGGAGTGGGGCGTGCCGGCTTCGACGGGCTGGTTTCCAGCCTCGGCTTCTACCGGCACCTCGGGCTGCCGAACAGCCGGATCATCGAGATGGCCACCGGGGAGGCGGCGCGCGCCCTGGGCCTGGGTGATGTGACGGGTCGGATCGCCCCGGGCTACAGCGCGGACCTGCTCATCGTCGACGGCGACCCTCTGGCGGATCTCGATGCACTGCGGTCGGTCAACACCGTGTTCGCTGCCGGCAGGCAGTACCAGCCGAGCCGCGCCACGGGCGAGTAGCTCGTGCGGCCGTCATCCAGGCAGGGCCGAGGTCACTGTCCCCCGTCGCCGACGGCGGGCAGTCCTCGGTCCTGGAGCTCGGTGACGACCGAGTTGACGAAGGCGAGCACGTCCGCGGGAAGCCCTTCTTCTCCCACTCCGCTCGCCGCAGCGCGAATGATCTTGCCTTCCCGGGCAGAGGCAAGGAGCTTCAGTCCCTCGTAGACCTGCCGGGCAACGGCATTCTGGGGCTCGAAGTACAGCGGCTCGACCCCGAAGACCGTGGCCAGCCCGTGGTAGACGATCGGCTTGGCCGTGGGCTGGGCGCCGGACAGAAGCGCCTTCACTTCCGCTTCCGAGACGACCGCAGCGCCTGCCCACTCGTTGATCCCCTGGGCGATCTCATCCGCCGTCGGCGCGACCTGATCGCCCGGGTACAGGTGCTCCATCAAAAACGCGATCTTGTCCGCGAGCGCCGTGGGTACCTGGCCCGGCTCCGGCACGTCCCGCCCGAAGGACCGCTCCTGCGCGGCCAGCAGGGTGTCGACGCTGACCCCGTACGCCTCCGCCAGCGGTGGGACGTACTTCGGGTCCAGTCGGCGGATTCCACGCTCCGCCCGGCTGACGGGCGCGTGGCTCTTGGTACCGATGAGCCGGCCGGTGTCCTTCTGGTAGATCCCGGCATCGGCCCGCAGGTCCGCGAGGTCAGGCAGACCCTCTCGGGGGAAGAGTGCGTCCAGGGACTTGCCGAGGACCTTGGCGAGAGCCGGCAAGACCTCGGCGTCAGGACGCTTCTTGCCGTTTTCCCAGTTCGCCTCGGCGGAGTCGGAGACACCCAGCGCCTGCCCCACCTGGCTCTGCAGGAGTCCCGCCTCGATGCGCGCCACCTTGATGCGGCGTCCGTCGACGAGACGCTGGGACATGTAAAGCGCTCCAATGCATGCAAGGTTTGGTGAGTCCACCTTAGCAACTTGTGTGTGTGCGCGGAGACAGATAGCCTGACTATGGCGAGATCGATCGGGGAGAAAACGCGTTCTACCTGGTCTTGTTCTTCGCCCACGCACAGAAACTTCCCTGCCCTTGGGGCGGGAAGCGGCACCGGGCCCAGCCAGCTGCTGGCCTGAGAAACCCGTTGGCGGGCCCGGCATCATCCCCATTCGGAGACATGCATGAGTTTTGCATCATCACCTGCCCCTTCGCACGCCGCGCGTCGGTTTCGGCGTTCGCTGGTGGCTGCGTCAGCGGTGGCGGTGGGCGCGGGTGCGCTGCTGGCGCCGAGCGCGTCGGCGGCTGATCAGTGGGGTCAGGGTTTCCTGATCCCGGACTCCGCCGGACACGCGGGCGCCTCGCACATCGGCGACTACCGGTCCGCGGTACCGGGCGCGATCGCGTACTGCGCCGACCCCGGCCTTGCCGGGCCGCAGGCCGCCGGCGGTTACGGGACGGCCCGCGACTTCACCTCCTGGACCTCGCAGGCCACCGGCAAGGCCGCGACCGCCGCACAGGTCTCCCAGGCCGCGTACATCGTGTCGAAGTACGGCCAGGCCGGCTCGGACGCGCAGGCCGCCGCTGTGGACGCGGACGTCTACACCCTCTTGAACGCCGGGTCCACCTACGCCCTGCCCGCCGGGACGCGGGCGGTGCAGCGGCTGTCATACCCGCAGGTGGACTCGCAGGCGAAGACGCTGGCCACCGCGTACCTGAACGAGGCCGCACGGTTCGCCGGCCCGTACACGGTCCACCTCCAGCCGCTGGCCGCGCTGCGGCCCGGTGTGACGACCGGCATCAAGATCACCGTGACCTCCGCCGCCGGAAACGCGGTCCCGGGCATCCGGCTCAACCTGAAGGCCGCCCTCGACGGGAAGCAGGTGGCGGAAGACACCGAGTCCACCAACGCCGACGGCATCGCCTACGCGCACGTCACGGCCGCAAAGGGCCACAGCGTCACGCTCACCACCCAGGCCACGGGCCTGCCCGGCACCACGCTGCGCGCCGTCCTGCCCCACAACAAGGGCGCGCAGCGCATGGTCCTCGCCGGCGGCACCACCAGCGCCACGGCGCAGCTGACGATGACGGCCACCGGGGAGGGCGGCCGGATCAAGGTTGCCAAGACCGCGGGCGACACGGGCAAGCCGCTGGCCGGCGTCAAGTTCGCGGCGCGCAACAAGGACGGCAAGACGGTCGCGACCGGCACGACCAACGCCGACGGCATCTGGCAGACCGCCGAGCTGCCGGCGGGCGAGTACACCGTCCACGAGGTCCAAGCGGTCGACGGCTACCAGCTGGCGGCCGACCAGCAGGTGACGGTCAAGGACGGCAAGGCCACTGCGGTCGCCGTGCAGGACACCAGGATCCCCAAGCCCACGGTGCCCAAGCCGCGGCCGGTGACGATCAAGGTGCTGCCGAAGACCGGCGCCTGACCCCCCGTCGGTGCGCGGTCTCCCACCGCGCACCGACGTGCAACTCCGCAGCGGGGCGGGGGCCCTGAGCCGGTCCCCGCCCCGCCGCGTACCTCCGTCCCGACCTCTCGCGCCCTGGAAACACCTATGACTGAGTCCCCCAACCCTCCCCGCAGCAACGCAGATCTGGCAGATCAGACTCCCCTCCCGACGCCATCCAGCGACGTATCACGGCACAGCAGCGCTGTCCGCTGGTGCAATCGCCGCCGAGGCGTCATCGCCGTCGGCATCACCGCCGCCGTCGCGCTCTCCGCGACCGGGGTGGTCCTGACGCAATCCACCGAGGCACCGAAGACCCACGCGGCTCCGGTTACTCCGACAGCAACCGCGTCATCCCACGCGAGCCCGTCTCCGCGCGGCACAGGCGAACCGTCCAGTCCTACGGCCGCGACCCGCGAGGCCACTCATGCGCTCGCCGACTGGGCCGTTCACAGCTCCCCCTCGGGCGATAGCACCGTGTCAGGGGCGGGAGGGCCCATCATCGACGTGGTGCGCATCCCTGCCCTCGGCCGGAACTGGGCACAACCCGTCTACCAGGGCACCAACCCTGAGCAACTGCGAGCCGGGCTCGGGCACTTCGACGGCACGGAAGCGGCGGGACAGATCGGCAACTTCGTCCTCGCCGGCCACCGCTCCGGTATTCCCTCACCTCCGCTGCGGAACATCGACAGCATCACACCAGGTGCCTCGATCACCGTGTCCACACCGCAGCGGATCACCTACACCTACACCGTCACCAGCATCTCCACCGTCGACCCCGCCGACGTCGCTGTCACGGCACAGGTCCCAGGCCAGCCCAGCGCGACGCCCACCAAGGCGATGCTGACGCTGGTGACGTGCTGGCCCGCGGACGGTCACAGCAAGCGAGTGGTCGTCGAGGCGCCGCTCGCCTCCGCCCGAGGAGGCGAACTGTGAATTCCGCAAGGACTGGTCGCGGACTGCGCGGGAGAGCGTGATGCTCGGAGCAAAGAGGCACAGCGACAGCGCGGCCTGGACGGCCGGCGACGCATTGCATGCGAAGGCATCCCTTGTCGGATGGCTGCGCACCAAGTCCGCTGCCCGTGCCCTGTACAACACATTCACGGCAGACGACGAACATTCCCTCGTCCCGTGGGGCGAGATGCCCCTCGATGAGCGACAGCTACGGCTCCACGAGCATCTGGCCGATCGAACCGTTCCAGACTCCGAGCCGGAAGACCCTGGACCGAAGCTGCAGTTGAGTTCTGCAGCAGTGCGAGATTGCGAACTCGTCTATGCCGATCTTGCCATGGGCAACATGGTGGCTGCGGCAGTACAATCCATCCCCGCTATAGAGCTCCGCCCCCACCATTTCCTGTCCCCATTCGGCATGGTCATCTTCTCCAAGCCTTTTCCGGAAGTTCGGGTCGATCCCGCGCCAGATATGCTCGTGCGCGGAAGATCGCGCTTTCAGCCATGCGCCTACATATGGGAGGTTGGGGAGTCCGCGGTCATAGTAACGGAGTGGGAACGCCGTTTCGGGCCCCACACCCTTGGGCACCTAGGGGACGCCTTCTACGAAGGACTCGCTCCCGCCTCGGTGACGGTAGGCCGCTTCGGAGACAAAGATTGGTCCCTAGACTGGCACCGGCAAAACCCGTTGGCAGTTCTGTTGTCGCTGACAGCGCTGTCGCGACAGCCACTTGCACACATCGACGTACCCAAAGTGCCCCAACAGGTTGCCGGGCGCGCACGCAGGGCCGGCGTTGATGTGCAGCGGTTCCGCCGGATTCGGCTCCGGCAGCCGGAACGCGCAGCGCTCGAACTCCAGGCAGCCCGGGACAAGGCCAATGGCACCACACGAGCTGGACATTGGGTGCGCGGCCATTGGCGGCAGCAGTACTACCCGAGCATTGACGAGCATCAGGCTGTATGGATTGAAGGCCATCCGCGGGGAGATTTCACCAAACCCGCATCCAACGCGCCGAGAATTCTGATTGCCAACGGCGATCGGAACACGAAACGGCGGGTTTCAAGCCCCGTGCCCTGCTAGAGCATCGATGTCCTTTCAGGACTTCGAGAGCTATGTCTGGCCTTCCAGCAGCGGTCTGCGTATGTTGCTGGTCCCCCGCCGGGAGAGCCCGCCCGGCGGGCCGCTGAAAGTGAAGGGGGGGGAACCGTGGGACGTGCACCGCCCGGCTCCGAACGTGGCACCGGCGTCTGAAAGTTGCACCTTCCAGACGCCGGGCGGCCAATGACACTCCCGCCCGTACAGGGGCGTGAGATCACCCACCAGCACCGCACCGGCCCCTTTCCACAGGCAAACCGGAGCGGCTTCACTTCACAGGAGAGTGTCGCATGCCCTCTGCCCTGCGCAAAAGGCTCGCCGTAGCGGCCTGCGCGGCAACCGTCTGCGCCTCGGCACCGTCCCGCCCCGGCCGAGAGCACACCACCACCGCCTCGGCGAACAGCTGCTCCCGCATCGTGGGCAGGAGCGGCCGATGAGTAGGGATGCCCGCGAGTGGGTGTGGGAGCACAGCTCCAGCCGGGGAACCGCGCGTCTGGTCCTGCTGTCGATCGCCGACCGGGTGGCCGACGAGCAGTGCATCGCCTGGGCCTCCCTGGGCGGCCTGGCCGAGCGCACGAACGCCTCCAAGTCCTCGGTGCGCGACGCCCTCGACCGGCTGCTCGACAGCGGTGAGCTGGAACAGCTCGACGACTTCACCGGTCCGCAGCGCAGCACGGTCTACCGCCTGCCCCTCGCCGCCAAGGCCGCGGCGGAAGCCGCGAGGGAGGAGACGGACGACGCCGCCGCACCGGCGGACGACCCTGCGGCCGGCCCCACACTCCGGCTCTCGGCCCTGCGACGGTACGGAATCCGTCCCCGCGAAGTACCGGAATCCACCAGCACGTACCGGAATCCGGCAGGTCCGAAATCCGGTACCCCCAGACGGAAACCGGTACAGCGGCGTACCGGAAACCGGCACAGCGATGTACCGGAAACCGGCACACAGAACCGTAGTGAACCGAAGGTGAACCGTAGGTACAGCAGTAGTGGTACCGCCGTCACCTCGGCTGGCGAGTGGCAGGTCGACCCAGCCACCCACGCCTGGGCTCGCGAGCACGGGCACCTCGACCGTCTCGGCGAGGAGGGCCTGCAGGCGGCCGACGCCAAGTGGCGCGCCCACCGGGCCGACTTCAAGCCCCGGACGGCGACTGCCTGGGCTGCCGACTGGCGCTCCTGGGTCGCCCGGGAGCACGCCCCCAGCCGCCCAAAGCTCTATGCCCTGCCTGGCAGTGGCTCCGCCCCGAAGGGCGGCATGACCCGCGCTGAGGCCCACACCGCCGCCCTCCTCGCCGCCCTGGGCGAGCCGACCGGAGAAGGAGCAATAGCCCAGTGACCCCGCACGAAGTCGGCGCCCTGCTGGCCTACCTCGGCCGCCTCGACCCTCGCCTGATCCGGACCGACACCGGCGAGGCCCGCGACCAGATCGCCCAGTGGCACGAGCTACTCGGCGACGTTCCCCTGGCCACCACCCACGGCTGGGACACCCGCACCGTCGCCCGAGAGCACATCCTCGACTCGCCGTACCCGATTCTGCCGGTGGACATCGCCCGCAAGTGGCGCGCCTACCGACGCGACCGGCTGCATCGGCATACCGACCCCACGCCGGCTGCCGACCCCGACGACCAGGCCGCCTGGCAGGCTGAGCTGGCACGCACTCGGCGTGCGGTTGCCTCGGGGGCGGCCGTGCCCACGGCGTACCGGCAGATCGCCAGCGGGCGGGTGCGTCCTGACCTGGAGGAGCGGCTGCGGAAGATCGGCTCGTGCATCCCGCCGGCCGTGCGCGCCGAACTCGCCCCCTACCGGGCCGTCCGTGCGGCCCGCGAGGCCGCCATCGCCGCAGGTAGCCCCGACGCGCTCAGCGTGCGATGCGAGTGGTGCCACGCCACCGAGGGCGAGCCCTGCCGCAGCCGACGCATCGGCCTGGACGGACGGGCCCGGGGGAACGCCCCGCGCGCCACGCCGCACCCCAGCCGCGTCGACCTCGCCACGGCGGCACAGGCCCAGCCCGCAGCAGCGTGATCGCCCGCCGACCGCTCGCTCGGCACCACCGACTCCGGCACTAGACCGGAGCAGGGGGCGAACCGCTCGCTGAACCGCCCCTCACGAACCTCCCCCTCCGGTGCGGCCCTGCTGCCGCGCCCCTGCCCGCCTCGACGTCGCGTCCGCCGCACCCACCACCGGTGCCGCGCTACCCGCCCCTCCGAGGCGACTTCCGGAGACCGACTTGCGCTACATCACCACCAACGACACGCCCGCCCCGACCCTGCGGGGGATCGCCGACCACAGCTGGCAAGCCCGGGGCCTGTGCCGCGGCATGCCGGCCAAGGACATCGACGAGCTGTTCTTCCACGCGGCGCGCGACCGCGCGGCCATCGACGAGGCGAAGGCGATCTGCGGCCGGTGCCCGGTCAAGAAGGCGTGCTTCGACTACGCCCTCGACAACGAGCTCCGCCACGGCATCTGGGGCGGGCTCACCGAGACCGAGCGCCGCCCCTGGCACGCCAAGGTCAACAAGCGCCTGGACTACAGCCGCGTCAAGGCCGCGTTCGAGGGACGCGACGTCCACCTCAGCGATGCCGAACGCGAGGCCGTCACCCGCCACGCCTACGCCCGCGGCTGGAGCCCCGAACGCCTCGCCTACGCCCTCAAGCTCGACCTCGACTGGGCCCGCGACCTGATGCGCAACGCCGCTCACGCCGTCGCCGACCGCGACCGCTACTGGGGGCTGTACGGCGAGGACGCGACCACCGACGACGAGCACGCCGAGGACGACGCCGGCACCTCGCCCGTGCAGGTGCCCCGCCAGGTGCACACCCACGCTCTGATCGCCGCTCTCCGAAAGGCAGCATGACCCCCCTCATATCCCTCGGGACCGTTCCGATCGACCCGGCGTACGCGGTCGCAGCCGGCGCCGCGCTCGCACTGGCGCTGGTCGCATGGCGCAAGAGGCACGCGCGGTCACGAACCGAAGCAGCGCGCTCGGGCACCCTCGCGGTCTGTGTCGCCTCCCTCGCCGCCCTCGGCTGCACCATCTACTCCGCCGACACCAGCTGGCGCTTCGCCGCCGACTACCTCGACATGGCCGGCACCACCGAACGCGCCATGATGTTCGGCGCAGCGGAACTGGCCCTGTTCGCCACCGCGCTGATGGCCCGGCAGAACCTCGCCACCCAGGGGGCGCCGGGGCTGCCTGGAGGCTTGGTCTGGGTGATCACCGGGGTGCAGGTCATCCCGGCGTACGCCGAGTCGGGGCCGGTGGGCGGCACGGTGCGGGCCTTCGTCGGCCCGGTCCTGGCCGCCATGCTCTGGCACCTGGCCATGGGCATCGAATTGCGGCTGCGCAAGCCCGACGCCGCCTCGCAAGGGGTCCTGGCCACGCTCGGGCGAGAGATGCGTGAGCGTCTGTTCTCGCGCCTCGGCCTCGCTGCGCGCAACCGGAACGCAGCGCAGATCACCCGCGACCGCGCCACTGCCCGCGCGGTGACCCTCGCCTCGCGCCTGGCCAGCCTGGCCCCCGACAAGCGCAAGAAGCGCCGGGGGCAACGGACCGTGCGTCGTCTGGAGGCGTCTCTCGCACGATCCGGTGTGGGCACCGACCCGGAACAGCGGCGCGCACTGTTGGATCAGCTGGCCGCCCGTCGGCATGCTGCGGCGCTGGCGACGGTCGACCTGCCCTCGCCGTGGTCCCACCCCTCACGGGACCGGGTCGAGGACCGAAGGGAGCAGCACCCGGCCCACCTGCACCCCGACGACCTGGAGGCGTTCTGGGACCAGCTCGTCCGGTGGCTGCGCTCGGTCCCCGATGCCGGTCCCGAAGCAGGCGATCAGTCGATCGGGGACCGTCCCGACGCAGGCCACGCGGGACCGGCTGCGGGGACCGAGGCCGGCGTAGACGGGGACCGTGAACCGGCTGGGGACCGTGCAGATAAGGGGGGCTGGGGCCTGCCCGGCGGTACCGACACCGCCCCGATCGGGGACCACGAAGATTCGGTCCCCGGGACCGACGAGGCCGGTGACGACGCGGCCGGAAGGGCCAGCGATGCCCTCGAAGTCGCTGCTCAGGGCACCACGAGCCCGTCCCCAACTCTGGTCCCCAACAAGGATGGGGACCAGGATCGCCCGGACTCCGAAACGGGGACCGAGCCGGGCGGGGACCGTCCCCACACGGTCCCCAACGACGACGGGGACCAGGACCGCCCCGACACCGAAACGGGGACCGAGCCAGGCGGGGACCGTCCCCACACGCTGCCCGTGCGGAGGAAGCCGAAGTCGAAGGGGCCGCGGAACCGCCCCGGAGGCGGGCAGACCAAGCGCACTCGGACACAGCAGCTGACCGTGGACCAGATGGTCGAACGCGTCCGACCGCACGTGCCAGCGCTGCTGGAGCGCGACGGAAACGAGTCCCTCACCCGGGTCCAGCTGAGGGAGATCCTCCGCGCCCAGAACCTCCAGGGCGGCCGGAACGAACGCCTCACGCCGGTCCTGCAGCAACTGCGCAACGAAGCAAGCACCACGACGACGAGGAGTACGACCCGATGAAGACCTGCCAGCGCTTCACGCGCATCCGAAGCGGCTACGAGACGGACATCCGCTTCCTGCTCAATCACTCCGACCGCCACCAGGGCACCGTGTCGGGCAAGGTCAGCGCGAAGAACGCGATCGCTGTGAAGCGGAAGATGGCCAGGGCGTTGAACTGGCACATCGATCGCTGCCCTGAGTGCGGCTGACGCCCGCAAAGACGCAGGTCACGCGCCTGCATTCGGCACTTCCGAACCGGTGGCCCGGCCTTGCGCCGGGCCACAGCCCCCGCCACGGAGGAGACGCCATCCACACCCGACACCCGCGTAAGTACGCACCGACCACTGCCGAAGCCGACGCCTGGGCGGACGTGCTGGTGCGCCAGCAACTCCTGCACGCAGCAGTCCTGGCGCCGAACGGCCAGTGGCTGGTCCAGGACCGCGCCGAATCACCCGTCCGCGTCCTTACCGGCCCGGCCGCCATGGTCGACCTGGCCGCCCAGATCCAGCACCGCATACGCACCACGAGGAACCGCACCCGATGACGAACCCGACGACAAGCCCCACCCCCGCGCCGGGTGAGCCGGAAACCAACTCGACCTCAGCGCGAGCAAGTTATCGCAAGAGCATTGCTCCCGCCGGAAGCAATGCTCTTGCCTCTCCCGCCCCAGGAGCGGCGGGAGCGGACCGGCACCAGGGGGTGCCGGTCCACCCTGATGCGGCCGAGGGCGGACCGCATCAGGAAGGGGACCAGCAGCACACCTGCCACACCGCGCACTGCACGCACGCTGCACCGCCGAAGCCGCACGTGCGCCAGCGTGAGCGCCTGCGCGACGAGAACAAGCGCATGCACCAGCCCAGCTGCCGCATGAACGACGACGAGTACCAGCTCCTCGTCCACGCCGCGTCCACCTGCCGCATGAGCATCGCCAGCTTCCTCGCCCACGCCGCCCTCAACGCCGCCCGCAATCTCAATCGCACCGCCGCCGAGATCGCCACCGAACGCGAAGTGCTCACCGAGCTGTTCGCCGTGCGCCGGCACCTCGGCCAGATCGGCAACAACCTCAACCAGGTGGCCAAGGCCACCAACGCCGGCACCGACGTCCCACACACCCACGCCGTCCTCGACGCCGTGCACCGCGCCGCGAAGCGAGTGGAAACCTTCACCCAGCGCTACCTCGACGAGCAGAGCCACGCCGCATGATCCCCAGAGTCCACAAGCGCGGCACCCGGACCATCGGACTGCTCTACTACCTGTACGGGCCCGGCACGCACGAGGAACACGTCGACCCCCACCTCGTGGCGGCCTGGGACCCCCTCGCCCCCGACCCCGGCCGCGACCCGCAGGCCACGTACGCGGACCTCCAACGGCTCCTCGACCAGCCGGTCGAGGCCCTCGCCAAGCGCCAACGCCCGGCCAAGCACGTCTGGCACCTGTCGGTCCGCGCGGCACCAGAGGACCCCGTGCTCTCCGACGAGCGATGGGGCGAGATCGCCCGGCGCATGGTCGCGGCCACCGGCATCGCCCCCGACGGCGACGATGCCGGCTGCCGGTGGGCGGCTGTCCGCCACGCCGACGACCACATTCACATCGTCGCCACTCTCGTCCGCGAAGACGGCCGCAGGCCCCGCCTGAACAACGACGCGGGCCGCGCCCAGGCCGAAGCCCGTCTCATCGAGGCCGAGTTCGGTCTTAAGCGGCTCAATGTCGGGGACGGGACCGCCGCCCAGCGACCCACCAGCGCCGAACGCCACAAGGCAGAACGGCAGAAGCGGGAGCGCACCCCGCGCGAAGAGCTGCGGGAGACCGTGCGCCGTGCCGTCGCTGGCGCCAGCGGCGAGGCGGAGTTCTTCGACCGGCTGGCCGCCGCCGGCCTGCTGATCCGGCGTCGCATCGCCCCCTCCGGTGACCTGCTGGGCTACACCGTCGCGCTGCCCGACGACCGCAACAAGGAGGGCAAGCCCATCGTCTATTCGGGGTCCAAGCTCGCCCCCGATCTCTCCCTGCCGCGCATCCGTGAGCGGTGGTCCGAGACCGCCGATCCGGGCCACAGCAGTGACGTGCCCGCAGACCGCTCCTCCCGCCCGTCGCCGAGCAGCCCAGGTACGGCACGGCGCAGGGCCGCCTCGGCTGTCTGGCAAGCGGTGCTGGTCATCGACCACGGCGACGACGCGCAGGTCGCCGCGCACATCGCGGCGGCGGGCGAGGTCCTCGACGCGCTCGCCAAGACCTCGGCCGCGCACACCCGGCGTGAACTGCGAGAAGCGGCCTGGGCGTTCGAGCGGGCCTCGCGCTCCCACGTCCGGGCCGAGCGCGGTCACGACCGAGCCCTGCGGCAGGCTGCCCGCGATCTTGTCTACAGCGGGCCGGCGCTCGGCCGCGGGGAGGACGGAGCGACCACGGCAATGCTGATCGACATGGCGTTCTTCCTGGTCACCGCCGCCGCCCACTGGCACGCCAAGAAGGAGCACGCCCAGCAGGCTGCTGCCGCTCGCCAGGCCGCCGAGCACCTGCGCGCCGCCTACCTGGCCGCCGCACCCGTGCCCCTGGGCGTGCTGTACCAGCGCGGTCGTCGGCTGTCGCAGCCCCTGCGGCAGAAGCAAGTCGCCTACCTGCGCCAGTCGGTGCCCGAGCTGGCCGAGCAGATCCTGGTCGAGCCGGGCTGGTACGCCCTGGCGGCCACGCTCGCCGACGCCGAGAGCGCCGGCCATGACCCGGCCGCGCTCCTGGCCGAGGCCGCCGGCCGCCGGGAGCTGGACACCGCGGAGTCGGTCAGCGACGTGCTGGTGTGGCGGCTGCGGCGCATGGCCGATCTGCCCGCCGACGCCTCCGCGATGCCCGAGCACGACGCCACCACGTCCACGGCCAACCGCAGTGCCGCACGGCCTTCGAGGAGCCGCAACGACCGGCCGGGCAAGGCCCGCTGATTCAACAATTCCAGAGTTGCAGCAGGTCAGAGACGTGGGGCACTGTCCTGATGCCCGCAAGACGACCCAGAAGGAGGCGGCATGTTCCGACGCGCTCGTGCAGACCGCGAGTTCCGTGAGGCCCAGCGTGCCGGCCAGGCGATGCTGGCTACGCCTACCGAGTGGCCGCTGCCCGAAACGCCCGGGCCGCTGGCCGAGGCAGCCCCGGCCGCGCCGGAGACGGCGGTGGTACCCGACTTCCTGCCGCCGGACTTCCGCGCGCCGTCCCGTCAGGACTTCTCCGGGTTCATGATGCGCTGGGACTCCCCGCTCGTCATCGACGGGGAGGTCCGCGAGTGCCCCGAGTGCGGCGCGTACCGGAACTGGATCGTCTTCAACATGCGCGACGACACGATCTGGCTCCGCTGCCGAGCCGGCCACGAGACGAAGGAGACCGGCCTGGACACGGCCTGGTACAACCGCAACTCCGGCCCGGTCGACCACTTCCACCCCACCCTGGAGGACGGCCTGCGCCACCTCGGCCACTAAACCCCCCGAAACCCCTCACCCCTACCCCTACGTATCGCCGGCGCCCGGAGGGCCGGCCCGGTCAGACCGTCCGCTCCGCAGCCACTTAGGGGTTTCACATGCGCCTTCCCACCACGACCATCCTCAGCCTGAGCGTCCTGGCCGCCCTGACCCTGGCAGGCTGCTCAGGCGGCAGCACCCCCGCCGGCGCCCCGGCATCTTCTCCCTTGGCGCCTGCGCACCAGGAGGGCAAGAACGCCACGGCGCCGGCGCCGCTGACCTCGGCCGCGCTGAGCGAGCGGCTCCTGAACGAGGATGACCTGGGCGAGGGCTACACCCGCAAGGCGCCAAGTCCCGCGCAGCACGACGACGTCACCGTGACCGGCTGCCCCGCGCTGGAAACGCTCGGCGGCGACGCCGCGGCCGGCGGCAGCCTCAACTTCCCCCGCCAGGCGAAGGCGTCCTTCACCTACGCGGGCGGCAGCGACTCCGAGGTGTCCGAGGAGCTGTACAGCGACACCGCGGAGAAGCTCTCCGGGGGCGTGGGCCGGATCTTTGCAGCGATGACCTCGTGCTCCACGTACCAGGTGCTCGTCGGCACTACGCCCATAACCGTCACGGCCCAGAAGGTGCCCTCGGCTCAGCTGGGCGACGAGCGGTGGAGCCAGCTGCTCACCTTCACCGCCGACGGACGCAGCAGCGTCGTCAAGCAGACGGCCGTGCGCACCGGAACGGTCGTCGTGGTGGTCTCGGGCTCCTCCGCGCTGGTCGACGCCAACGTGGAGAGGGCACTCGCCAAGGCTCGCACCGGGCACTGACCCGCTGACGCGCAAGAGCCCTGCCAGGACTTCCTGGCAGGGCTCTTGCGCATGACACACCCGGCGCGCCCATCGGGGAACCGACGAATTGCGGCTCGTGGGGTGACGGAATGCACGGGGCGGGTCAGTCGGCCGGCCTGCCGCCGCGGGTTCGTCGGCGCTTGAGCCGTGCTGGGTTCCCAGACTGGGAACGCGGGACCTGTTCGGGGATCTTGGGTCGTTCCTGGAGGGTGAACTCGGTGGCCAGCGCCAGGACCCGGCGGGCCTCCTCGGTAGTGGTGGAGGACTGGTCGCACTGCGTGGCTGCTGTGGTCGTCGTATCCCCTCGCTGGGCGTCTCGTTGAGCTGAACGAGTGTTCCGGGTGGGCAGAGGAGCACGGGTGCGCTCGGCTTCGCGATGCACCGCTTGCGGTCACCTGGGTTACTGCTCCCTGCACACCCTTCAACCGCACGAAAAGGATCTGCTCATGTACTTAACCGGCAGACGGAAGCTGGCGGGCTTGATCATTCCGCTGGTCTTGCTGATGGCCGTCCTCGTGACGCCCTTCCAGACGCAACGGGCCTACGCGGACGATGGAATGACCAACATTCTCGACCACAAGTACGGCCTCTTCGTCCACTACGTGCCCGACGGCCACACGGTGAACTCCAGCGGCGCGGTCGTCAACGACCCCAACGCTCTGGCGAACAGCTTCGACGCGAACGGGTTCGCCAACGATCTGGCCGCCGCGAAGGTGCAGTACGTCATCTTCACCGCCTGGCACTCCCACATGGTGACCCTCTACCCGAGCCAGAAGATGCTGGACTGGGGCCTGCCCAACCACCGTGTCGACCGCGACCTCATCGCAGACATGATCACCGCGGTCAAGGCCAAAGGCATCCACGTCTACCTCTACACCCATCCGCGCGACGGCATGGAGTTCAGCGACGCGGACAAGCAGAAGACCGGCTGGGGCACACAGCCTCCGCCGGCCGGGCAGCCCTGGAACCCGGGAGCGGACTTCGACCGCCCCCGATGGAACGCGTTCATCGACGACATCTACCAGGAGCTGATGCAGCGATACGGGGCACGCATCGACGGCCTGTACATGGACGAGGGAAGCCCCCAAGGCAACAGCCAGACCGTCATCGACTACCCCCGGCTGCGCAACACGATCAAAGCGGTCAACCCGCGCGCCGTCCTCATCCAGAACAACTACGGCAACCTGTACGGCCTGGACAAAGGCATGAAGGAGTACTTCGGCCAAGCGGAGTTCGCGCAGACCAACGGAGACCTGTGGCCCGGCTACGCCGAGCCCGTGGCGGCGACCCTGCGGGGAACCGAAACTTCCTGGTGGGCATCGCAGACCGGTGGCTCCATCAAGTACACCCCACAGAGCATGTTCCGCTACACCGTCCTGCAGGCGGCCACCAACAGCGACGGCGGCGGCATGGCCTGGGCGGCCGGCCCCTACGCCGGCGGCGGCTGGGAACCCGGCGTCATGCCGGCACTGCAACAGGTCGGTACCTGGATCGACCAGATCAAGCAGTCCGTCCTCGGCACCCGACCCAGCACCTCCTATCCCACCAAGCCCGGCACCCGCATCGCCGACCTGCCCTGGGGCGTAGCAACCAAGTCACCTGACGACCGCACCGAGTACCTCCACGTGCTCAAGCCGCCCGCCGGACACACCCTCACCCTTCCGCTGCCTCAGGACGGCAAAGTCTTTTCAGCAGCCTCTCTGGTCAAGGACGGCACGCCGGTAACGCTCAGCCAGAACATCAACCGAGTGAGGCTCACCATTCCAGGCTCCTGGGACGCCAACGACACCGCGATCAAA
This sequence comes from Streptomyces silvisoli, assembly GCF_029269905.1. NCBI lineage: Bacteria > Bacillati > Actinomycetota > Actinomycetes > Kitasatosporales > Streptomycetaceae > Streptomyces > Streptomyces silvisoli. Next base: position 329,286 of record NZ_JARJBC010000006.1, read on the forward strand.
CTGACCGTCTCCAGCCGTTCCGGACCCGTCGCCCTCTACCGCTGTTACAGCCCCAGCACCAGCGACCACCTGGTGACCACCGACTCCGGTTGCGAGGACCCCAGCCGCTACTCCCTCGAAGGCCCCCTCGGCTACGTCTACCGAAGCCAGGCCGCGGGCACCGTCGCCCTCTACCGCTGCTTCAGCCCCAGCACCAGCGACCACCTCGTGACCACCGACTCCGGTTGCGAGGACCCGAGCCGCTACTCCTTCGAGGGTCCCCTCGGCTACGTCTACCGCGGCCAGGTCGCGGGCACCGTTCCCCTCTACCGCTGTTTCAGCCCCAGCACCGGCCATCACCTGATGACCACTGATTCCGGTTGCGAGGACCCGAGCCGCTACTCCTTGGAGGGTCCCCTCGGCTACGTCATCGACTGAACCAGGCGAACGCGCCTGATATGAAAGGTCGAGTAAGTCCGTGATGTGACAGGCTGGCCGAGGGCTACCCTCGGGCCCCGGCCAGCCGGAACGGACAGCGCATGACGTGCAACGACTAGCCTCGCTCTTTCGCTTCACGTGGGATGTCGGTGTTGTCCGTCAACTTGTGGGCGTTCGGGCCGGTGTCGTGGTCTGGGCCTGCCGAAGGCCCGACGCGGTGGCCGGGGTCTCCGAAGTCCTT